>JAFEIL010000070.1 GCA_017495105.1 Emticicia sp.
ATCTATAGATTTAGGTAGTGCTGATGTTATTATTATAAAAAAGATAATACAACTTTTGGATAAAGAAAAAGGAATATTAAAAGTCCTGATAGAATAACACCAAATGGAAATACAGTAACTCAATATAATTCTGCGGCACCATTTGGAACCCAGTTTAACTATGTGATAAAAAATTCTATTCGTTATAAGAAGTTGTTGTTTTCAACTAATACTTATTTTAAGCCATGAAATATAAAAAAAGAATATTCATTGTGTTACTATTATTTATTATTGGATTTACAATTTTTAGATATGGTTTAATAGTAATCCTTTACTTGACTACACCGCCTAATCGTGATGTAAAAAATGAAGAACGTATATTTGTGGATTCTCTACGAAATGTATGCAATTGTGATAAAATAAAAATCGAACCAGTTTGGGGCAATAATGTCAAAAATAAAAGACCATATTACATTATTTTTTCAAATTACAAAGCTAAAATAATTGGTGACAGTCTTGAGAAAGAATCTTTCAGAATTGCAAAAAAAGCCTTCGCTATTCAAAATAAGGTTACGCAAGAATTTGACCGATACCAGGTTGTTTATGAAACATCAAAGGGCGAATTTCATTATGAATATACAGTAGATGAATTCAAATGATTCTCCGTTAGGCGGAATGTTTGATAAGTTCGGCTGATTTTAAAATCAGTCGTTGTGTTAGCCACAATGGAATTGCCGTTCTTAGAACGGCAGTAGCGAAAAGCTTTTTTTCGTAGTTACGTTCTAAAATATGTTTACAAGATGAATAAAATAAATATGTTATTAATTTCAATTCTAAGTATATGTCTGGCTTGCCAAGATAAGGAAATAAATTTGCTTAATGAACAAGCAAAAGAGCATCCATTCAAAGGCAAAGTAAAATCAATGGCAGTATCATCTGGTACTAATAAAACCACGACCGAGTGGGCTTATGATGCAACAACCAAACAGCTTACCGGCTCGAAAATCATAGATTCTCTTGCCAAAACAAACATTATAGAAACCTACAAGCGAGATACTGATGGCAAAATGCAAAGTATCGGCATCGAAAAAACTAATGCTGATGGTAGCAAAATTCAATCAGAAAAATTTTTTGTTTATAACGAAAAGAATCAAGTTTTATCAATCAAAGAAACCATAAAAGATGAAACATTCGCTGATGAGTTTGTCTATAATGTAGATAATCAGCTAATAAAATACAGCCGTAATTCAATGAAAAATGGTCGTGCGTCCAATGTCCAAATCGTTCAATATACTTGGAAGCAAGGCAACGCCACAAATAAAACCGATAGAAGCCTTGCGAGTGGCTACGAAGAAGAAGATTATCAATACGGCACGAGTGAAAATCTACTATCTAAATTCTACAAAGAAGAATTGAATTTATTTGGGGGATTTGCTCCTGAGTTTATCAGCCAAAACTCACCTGCCACGAGCATCAAACTCTTTGAAGGTTCACGCTACAAATACGAATCCGAGGTAAATCAATCTAATAAACTGATTGCCTATAAAATCCTTATCAACAAAGACGGCACTTGGCAAAATTATAGCCAAATAAAGATTTCGTATTACGAATAAATAAAAGCCTTTACTCTATCTAAAAACCAGTTCGTGCACGAACTGGTTTTTGCTTTTATAAATAAATTGTCGCTATTTTTAGCCATTTGGGCGTATAAGTAAGTAAAAAGTACAGAAAAAAAGTAATTTTGTTCTAGAAAAAACTACATTCTAAATTTACAATGCTCAAAAACCTATTAATTGCCTTTCTTTTACTCAATTCTCTCTTCTCTTTTGCCCAAAGTAAAAACGAAAAAGTAGAATACCGTATCCGTCGTGCCACTTCACCGCTAAAAATTGATGGCATTGTTGATGAAAAAGCATGGGCTGATGCTCAATTGGCTACTAATTTTTATCAAGTTTTACCAATGGATACGAGCTACGCAAAAGTACGTACAGACGTAAAAATGACTTATGATGATAAAAATCTTTATGTGGTTTTTATCAATTATGATAAACTACCTGGCCCGTATATGGTAGAATCTTTGAAACGAGATTTCAGTTTCGGCAAAAACGATAATGATTTATTATTTATTGATACTTTCGATGACCAAACGAATGGTTTTTCGTTTGGTGCAAATGCCATGGGAGCACAGTGGGACGGACTTATGTTTAATGGAAGTAGTATTAGTCTTACATGGGAGAATAAATGGACTTCAGAAGTAAAATATGATGATGAAAAGTGGGTTTGGGAATGTGCAATTCCGTTTAAAACTCTCCGATATAAAAAAGGAATCAAGCGTTGGGGAATAAATTTCAGTCGTTTAGACCTTAAAACTACCGAAAAATCAGCTTGGGCTCCAGTTCCACGTCAATTCCCTACTGCATCTTTGGCTTATGCAGCTTCGTTGATTTGGGACGAAGAACCACCAACTGCCTCATCAAATATTTCGATAATTCCTTATATTTTGGGTGGTATTTCTCGAAATCAAGAAAAGAAACTTCCGACAGATTACAGAGGAGATATTGGTTTTGATGCAAAGGTTGGATTGACATCGTCATTAAATCTTGATTTAACTGTAAACCCCGATTTTTCACAAGTCGAAGTTGACCAACAACAAACTAATCTCGACCGTTTTGAGTTATTTTTCCCAGAAAGAAGGCAGTTTTTCTTAGAAAATGGCGATTTATTTTCAAATTTTGGTTATCAGACCCTACGACCGTTTTTTTCAAGAAGAATCGGTTTGAATACACCAATTAAATATGGAGCAAGAGTAAGCGGAAAGCTCAATAAAGATTGGCGAATCGGTTTAACGAATATGCAAACAGGAAAAAGTGATGCCGTTTCAAACGCCCAAAATTTCGGAGTAATTGCTTTACAACGCAGGGTTTTTGCTCGCTCAAATATTGCGGTCATGTTTGTTAATAAGCAATTGCTTGATTATCAGTCAGTTGTCGATAAAGTGAATGTGAAAGAATACAATCGAAATTTGGCAATTGAATATAACTTACTTTCACAAAATAATGCTTGGACGGGTAAAATGATGTACTTTAAGTCGTTTAGTCCGAATGCAAAAAAAGATGATGGCGTTTTGGCTGGAAATATTCTATATACAAACAAAAGACTAACGGCAGGAATTGAGTTTGAAAGTGTAGGAAGTAATTATACGGCTGAGGTCGGCTTTGTGCCACGTATCAACTACGGAAAGTTAAATCCGCAGTTAGGTTATTTATTCTTTCCAAAATCAAAGCATATTCTGAGTCATGGCCCAACAGCCATGTTTACACATTTTTTTACAAAAGATTTTTCAAAGGAAACCGAAAATGAGAAATTTTTGGCGTATCGCATTAATTTCCGCAAGACAAATACCCTAATGGTTTGGGTAGCTCATAATTACGTTTATTTGCTCAGACCGTTTGACCCTACCAATTTTGCAGGTATTTTCTTAAAAGAAGGAAGCGAACACAAATGGAACTCTTTTGGCATAGATTATACCTCAAAACCACAAGCTTTACTCACTTATTTGGTGTCATCTCGATATGGCGGTTATTACGCCAACGGAACAAGACTAAGATTAAATGGTGAAGTTGGTTATCGTTTTCAGCCTTATGTGGCTATTACGATGAGTGCCAATTATAACCAATTAAACTTTAAATCTGAACCTGCCGTACCAACAGAATTAGTCAATAAACAATTTAATTTTTGGTTGGTTGGGCCAAGAGTTGATGTTACTTTTACTAATAAATTGTTTTTTACAAACTTTTTGCAGTTTAATAACCAAAACAAAAACGTAAACCTAAATACTCGTCTTCAATGGCGATATAGCCCAGCATCAGATTTATTTTTGGTTTATACCGATAATTATATTTCTGATACTTTTCAAGTACGAAATCGTGCATTGGTATTGAAGTTTACTTATTGGTGGAATGTTTAGGAAACAAATATTTTAATTTTTATCTGCGAACAGGTTGCGTCAGTTGCTCAATTCGTACCACAAAAAAACATGAAAATTTTACTATTTTTGATTTTTCCAATTTTAACTTTTGCTCAAAAAATGGAATTTGAGATACAAGGTCATCGTGGTAGTAGAGGGTTGATGCCCGAAAATACAATTCCTGCTTTCAAGAAAGCAATTGATTTAGGCGTGCATACTTTAGAGTTGGATGTTATCATTTCAAAAGACAAGAAAGTAGTTGTTTCGCACGACCCTTTCTTTAATCCAAATTGCACCACAGATCCAAGTGGCAAATTTATTACAAAGGAAAATAAAGGTAATTTATATCAGCTTACTTATGAAGAAATCAAAAAATATGATGTTGGGTTGAGAGGTAATAAAGATTATCCAGAACAGCAAAAAATGGCGATTTATAAGCCACTCCTCGAAGATATGATTCGTGAAAGCGAAAAATATGCGAAAGCCAAAGGTGTAAAGCCTTTGAAGTATAATATTGAGATTAAAAGCGAAGAAAAAGAATATGATATTTCGCAGCCAAAAGTAGCGGAGTTTTCGGACTTGGTCTATCAAATTATTATCAAACAACTTCCGCCTGAAAGAGTAACTTTACAAAGTTTCGATTATAATGTCTTGAAATTTTGGCATCAACAAATAGAGCAGAAAAAATATAAGTCAATAGCACTTTCAGCTTTGATTGAGCCTATGGATAATAATGAGGTGCAATTTAATTTGATTAAATTGGGTTTTAAACCCCAAATTTGGAGTCCATATTTTGTACAAGCTACCGAAAAACGCGTTACAGAATTGCATGAATTAGGCATAAAAGTAATCCCGTGGACCGTAAATAAACGAGAAGATATGGAAAAAGTAAAAGCCGTTGGCTGTGATGGACTCATAACCGACTATCCTGATAGAGCAAAAGGTTTGTGAGATTCAGAAAAAAAGCCTAATTTTCCAAAGAATTATGGAATCACAAACTACAAATCACAAACAAAAATTGTGGTTTAAAAGAGTTTGGTGCTTTCAAGCCACCAAATGAGCATGCTTAACGATATACTTAGTTTTTTTCTTAAACGTCGAATCGAACGTATTGAGCAATTTTTGCGTACCCCGATAGACACTCAATATCGTATTTTCCACGACCTTATCGAAAATGCTCGATATACAGAGTGGGGTTTAAAATACGATTATAGTAGCATTGATACTATTCAAGCCTTTCAGGAGCGAGTGCCAATCTCGACCTATGAAGAATTATATCCATACATAGAGCGTGTACTGAAGGGTGAACAGAATGTACTTTGGGCATCCGAAATCAAGTGGTTTTCAAAATCTTCGGGCACAACCAACTCACGCAGTAAATTTATTCCTGTTTCAGAAGAATCGCTTGAAGATTGTCATTACCGAGGAGGAAAAGATATGATGACGCTCTACCTCAATAACCGCCCTGATGCAAAACTTTATGATGGAAAAGGCTTGTCGATTGGTGGTACGCTTCATCCAAATCCTTTCAATGCTTCTACACAAGCGGGCGATATTTCGGCGGTAATTACAAAAAACCTTCCTGCATGGGCTGATTTTGTGCGAACCCCACCAAGCGAAATAGCATTGCTTGATAATTGGGAACAAAAAATGGAACAAATGATTCAGATTTGTACCCAAGAAAACGTGACAAGTATTTTGGGCGTACCTACTTGGACGGTTGTTTTACTTGAAAATATTCTTGAGCGTACGGGTAAAAAAAATATATTAGAGATTTGGCCGAACTTTGAAGTCTTCGTACATGGAGCAGTGGCTTTCCAGCCTTATAGAGACCTCTTCCGAACAAAACTTTTTCCATCTGACCAAGTAACTTATCTCGAAACCTACAACGCCTCAGAAGGTTTTTTTGCGATTCAAGACGAACTCAGTAGGGTAGGAGAAATGCTACTTATGCTTGACTACGGTGTGTTCTATGAATTTATTCCGATGGAAGAATGGGACAAAGAACATCCAAAAACATTGACCCTCGAAGAGGTAGAATTAGATAAAAATTATGCTCTCGTAATTTCCACAAACGCGGGGCTTTGGCGGTATAAAATTGGCGATACCATCAAATTTACTTCAATTGACCCATTCAGAATAAAAGTGAGTGGCCGAACGAAGCACTTTATCAACGCTTTTGGCGAGGAAGTGGTTATCGAAAATGCCGATATGGCCATTACTGAAGCTTGTGCCGTTGCGAGTGCTACGATAGCAGACTATACGGCTGGGCCAGTTTACATGGGAGATGGCAGCAAAGGTTGCCACGAATGGATTATTGAATGCTCTAACAAGCCCGAAAATGAAGCACTATTTATCGAAACGCTTGATAATTCACTCCGAAAGGTAAACTCAGACTACGATGCCAAACGTTACAAAAACATGGCATTGTTGCTCCCCAAAGTACATTTTGTAGACAACGGCACTTTCTATCAATGGATGTCGAAACGAGGCAAATTGGGCGGACAAAACAAAGTACCTAGACTAAGCAATTCGAGAGAATATCTCGATGATATTTTGCTGATGGTAAGAGAGTTAGCATGACATAAATATTCACTCATTCAAAATTATACATGAAACTATTCCGCTTTGGTGAACCAACCAACGAAAAAACAGGAGTGATTCTCTCCGATGGTAAAAAAATTGATGTATCAGTTTTTGGCGAAGATTACAACGAAAACTTTTTTGCCAATAATGGTATCGAAAGACTAAGTACTTGGCTAAGTACAAATGCTGATGATTGCCCAACAGTTGCTGACGATGTACGGTTGGCTTCATGCGTGGCTAGACCCTCAAAAATCATTTGTATTGGGCTAAACTACGCTAAGCATGCCTTAGAATCGAGTATGCCTAAGCCGTCTGAACCAGTTGTGTTTTTTAAATCGACAACAGCTCTTTGTGGACCAAACGATGATGTAATTATTCCTAAAAATTCAGTAAAAACTGACTGGGAAGTTGAGTTGGCGTTTGTAATTGGTAAAAAAGCGAGTTATATAGAAAAAGAAGATGCAATGAGCTATATTGCAGGCTATTGCTTGCACAATGATTATAGCGAGCGAGAGTTTCAGTTGGAGCGTGGCGGACAATGGGTAAAGGGCAAAAGTTGCGATACATTTGCACCATTAGGGCCTTTTCTAGCAACCATTGATGAGGTTGGTGACCCTCAAAAACTTAATTTATGGCTCAAACTCAATGGAGAATTACTGCAAGATTCAAATACTGACGATATGATTTTTGATATTCCAGTAATTGTGAGTTATTTAAGCCAATTTATGACTTTATTGCCAGGTGATGTGATTTCAACAGGCACACCAGCGGGTGTTGGACTTGGTTTTAAACCACCAAAATATCTTAAACCAGGTGATATAGTGGAATTAGGTATAGAAAACCTTGGAATTCAGAAACAAACAGCTGTAGCCTATCAATAATATTTAGAGAAAAAATAAGCGAGTCATATCTTTGATACAGATATGACTCGCTTATTTTTTTGTATACACTTAGATACGAAGTTTGCTGTTTTTTCGAGAAAACGTATTGGTTTCTACTATCAGACTACTGATTCTCAACAGGAACCTCTGTTGGGTTGCTTACTTTTTTCGCATCTAAATCGAATATCAAAGAAATTCTCCAAGTATTTGCCAATGGGCTACCTTGCGACGTTGGCACTAAATAAGCCAAATCTAGGTTATAATTATTAATCTTAAAGCCTAAACCAGTTGTTACGTATTTGTTACCACCTTTGGCATTACTTTCGATGAAATAACCTCCACGAAGTGCAAAGAAATTATTATACCAATACTCAACGCCTGCTGATAATGTAACTTCTCTAATCTCTTCTTTAAATCCATCTGGAGCATCTGAGAATGAACCAAAAATACCAGCAATTACGCCTGTTGTTTCTGGGTCTCTTCCTTTAATAATTGCTCCTTTATTATCTCTCAATGGTGGTGTTGGTATCAACAATTTATTGGCGTCCAATAAAAAGTTGAATTGATTGTGTGCATCAATTTTTAGGTTTATGGCACCACCAATTTTGAGGTTGGTTGGAATGTAAAAAGCCCCACGGCCATAATTGATTTTACCGCCAATATTTGAGATGACAGCTCCTGCCGAATATCTCGTGCCACGGTCTTTATTTTTAGCACTTGGTTTTTCGTTAGTATAGAAAACTGATATATCACCCGCAACATTACTTGCTGGTTTACTTGCAATACCGTTTACTACTTGAGCTCCAATTAAATTAGAGTGAATATATCTTAAGTTAATACCGGTAGAAAAATCTCTGCTAATTTTCCGAGAATAACCTGCCGTAATATTCAAATCTCTAGATTGGAATGTGCCATTTGGCTGACCTGTTGCAGTGGTAAACTGAATTTCTCCTTGATTAAAATAGGTTAACGACGCTCCGAAAGCAGAATTTTTGTCAATTTTTTTGAACATACCCGCATTGAGTAAACCCATATCATCAACTAAATCGCGTAGCCAAGGGGTGTAAGAAACTGTAGTACCAAGATTTTTATCAATAAAAGCTAATTTGGCAGTGTTCCAATAAATAGAGTTGGCATCTGGCGAAGAGGCAACCCCAGCGTCACCCATTGCTGCTCCTCTCGAATCTGGAGTGATCAGAAGAAATGGTACAGATGGAGAAAGAGTTCTTTGGATAGATTTATTATTTACTTGTGCTTGACTTGTCAAAGCATTCATTAAAGCTACACTTGCCAAAGCGGCTACTAATTTGCGTTTCATGTGAGATTTTTTAATATTCTACCCTATTGACGGGTACTTATCGGTTTAGAATATGTTTTGGTCTTTAGTTTTACGAGTTCAAATATAACTTATTTTCTTGATTACTTCCAAAAAACCATTTTTCCAGAAAATGATGAAGAGCTATTTTCAGTGATAGAATCAACAGAAACACGGTAAAAATAGGTGCCAAATTTCCAATTCTTAGGTTCAATTTTCATGCCAAGATTCAAAGACTTATTGCAAAAGTAACAGGTTTCGGTTTGATTAAAAACTTGCTTCCCCGCACTATCAAAAATTACTAAAGTAAAGGTCAAATCTTGATTTTCAGCATTATGTTCAATATAAAAATTGGTACTGCTTTCAACAGGATTTGGGTAATTATAGGCCTTTAAAATCTTCAATCCTACATTTTCTACTATAAATCTTAACGCTTCTTCGGCTGAATTATTATAGGTGTCCCAAACTTTTAATTTAACAGTATACTGCCCCGCAGGTAGTTTGCCAAAATTGTATTTTATGATACCTTTTGTATAATCTTCGGTACTAGTAAAGTATTGATTTACAACGATTTGTAGGGTATCATTCAACACTAAAACCATTTCATGTCCGACTCCAGCTTGCGAAACATTGATGCCGTTTTCATCCGAAATCTGGGCTTTGACCTGATTGTCTTTATCGATCGAAAGTTTGATTTCTGGAGCTTTAGTATCACTTAAAATATTGGTTTCGCTACTACCAATCATTAGCTCATTATAGCTTCCAGAAGCATCAAGCGTGCTATCGGTCGAAATAGCGTAGAAATTTACGCGTCCAGCACCAATCTGATAATTGATGTCTTTCGGAACAACGAAATTTACTTTAAATACTCCATTTTTTACTTCGACTAAGCCCTCAAAAATCTGATTTCGATAAGTTTTGTAGCGAAATTTTTCGGTTTTTTGTCCGAGTGTGCTTATTTCAGAAGGCTTATCAAAAATAGAAACGAGAATTTTGCCATTGAAGTTGTTTTTCTTTAAACCATCTGTCGAATTTACAATTTCTCCTTCTAGACTTACTTTCGATAAAGCTTTGATAACTTGTTTGTCGGGTGAAGTACCATTGATTTTGTTTAAAACAATTTTTTCGGTAGGATAAGCGAGTTGCATTGATGGGTCGCCCAAGAGTGAAAAGTTTCTATTAAAAACGCCACTTAAAGAATTATTTTTGGTGATTCTGAAAATATCTCCAAGTCGTAGATTTGGATTCGTATTTATTTGTGCAAATGCTTGATAAAAAGCATTATTCAACAAGAAATTAGTATTTGAATAAACAGGTCTTGTAGTAGTGAGCAAGCCAATTGCTGCTCCTTTTGGACTCAACATGGCTATTTCGGCCCCAGAAACATTACCTGGGTCGTCGAAACGTCCGAATGAGCAGGTGGCAGTTAGAAAAAGTGGCATATTATTGAGATTTCGCCAACCTTGTATTTGTTCACGTGTCAATATCTTTTCTTCTGTCCAACCATCAGTGCCACCGTGACCACTGTAATTGATTATCAATGCACCATCATTCACACTTTTATTCAAAGCCTTATTCACTGCAGGCGAAATCGCCCCATTTGCTGTAGCAATTTGTGGAAAAGCATCTAAGTATATTTTATTGATAATTAGGTCTTTGGTTGTTTTTGAGGTCACTTCCGAAATGTCATCGGCATCTCGTTGATGAATATTAAAATCACCATCATCAGCCACAAAACTAATTTTTCTTCGCCAACCGCCTGCGGTTCGTTGTGTTCGGGCATAGTAAATAAGTTTATCAACCACATTTTTTGCTTCTTCTACACTTTTGACTGGCAAACGCCCAACGCCAATATCCATAGTATGATTTCCTACGTTGTTTTCCAACCAATCGCCTTCGTTATCTTCAAAAAATCCAAAAAAATCATCTGATGCGTAGCTATTTACAGGATTCAAAGATTCTCGACTTTCATAGGTTGGAATTTGTAGTTTGGAATCAATCGAAGCATATTGTATAATATTTTTATAATCAAAACTAGCATCTGCAAAGAGTAGTAGATACTTTAATTTTGCAGGATTTTTTTGCCATAAAAAACGCCCGAAATCTCTGATAGCGGTAGGGTCGGGACTACCCGAAGAAAACTCGTTATAAACTTGTTCAATATCAACTACTGCCACCGATAAACCATCATTTTTACGACGAAATTCGGCCAAACGCTCTGCTTGCTCGTGCCAGTTTTTGATGGTAAGTATCAGTAGATCAGGAGTTTGTATTTGATGAATATTCTGATTTTCTACTTTCTGAATGGAGTTTGGTTCGAGAAAATTATTGTCTGAAAAAAGCAGGAAAGTTTTGAGTTTATTCTGTGTTTCTGTTCCAAAACTGGCTTCGGTATTATTGATTTTGAAAGGAATGTTTTCGGGTAAAAGAGTGTTCGTTACATCCCAAATTTTTTGTGTATTGTTGGCTTGACTAATGATAAAGTTAGAGGTTTTATTTTCTAAACTTTCAATCGAACGAACGAGTGTTTGTTGCTCAAAAAACTGTAATTTTCGTTTGGTTTGTAACTCAAAATAATTCAAATATGCAATCGATGTACTTTGGCTGTTTTTATTGAAACTGAAAGTGAGTTTTTGCGTATTTCTTCCATTAGAAATAGCCGTGAAAGTTTGGATATTTTCGTTGCCCTTAATGTCATAAGTGCCTGTGCCAATGGCTCGAAGGTTTTGCTCGCCAATGAGCGAGTCGATATTGAGTTTTACACTAATTTTTGTTGTGGTGAAAGATGCTCCCAAGATTGCGGAAGTAAGCTTAATGCTCGAATTCAGCACGATTCCTTCAGTTTTTAAATCAAAACTTATATCTGGACTTACACCAAACGATTCGCCGTACCATTCACGCCCCGAACCGCCTAAATCTCGCCCGCCTAAACTCACGATATTTTTTTGGTCGAGTTCGTGGAAACTAAAATCATCAAAGGTGCTAATGTTGTTTGTAGAACTCACCAAAGCTTGATTTTTGATGCGTAAGCCTTTTATATCAGAGATATTCAGAAAAACAAAAGTAGTATCTGAATAAGGGTTGTTTTGATGTATAAATTGTTGATTAGTAATGTTATACAAGATTTTGTGCGGACTTTCAGCATAGAAAAGTATATAATCTGAAGCGTCGAATTTGCCATCATTTTCGCCTATAATCTCAATTAGATTTTCAATTAAATCTTTTGCACGAGGAGTATTATTTGCCTGTGGCAAAAGTCCGCCACCGTTTCCGAAAATTCGTATATTTTGAGGATTTAGTTTGGTAATGTCGATTCCAGCATCTTTTAAAAATGCAGCATCAATTTTATGCACACCCGTGCGAGTTGTGGCAATTTTATACCACTCGCCAGTGGCTAAAACTGATGATTGGGCGTAAGCAAATAAAGAGAAAAAAAGTAGAAAAGTACAACTTAAAAAACATATAAAAACACCTTTTTTACCTGTTCCCTTACCGAAGTCGAAGGGTAGAGAAAGCGGGGATAATTTTCTATATTCTTTTATTTTTAGCATGATTTATTTGAAAAATTCAAAGTGGATTGACAAGTGCCGATGCCAAAATTGTATATCGACGTTTCGATTGCTTCTCCAAACACAATACTCTCGTTCGGCGTTTTTCAATTTTCTGAAAAACTGTTCCCCGAAATTCAAACCATTGATTATCAGTCAAGTCTATCAAAGAAATGCCAATTTGTTCACCTGCATCAAAACTTCTTAGAGCCTCAGCCAATGGTGCATAACTCACCGAAGATGCCGCAGGATTTTGCATGTAAGCACTCAACGGCAAAAGTAGGGTTTTTGGTAAATGATTTTCGCTGAGCAACGGTAGCATTAAATCTTGAAAACTTCTTTTCCATTCTTTTCCATGTGGTTCTATTCTTTTTCGGCCTTTATTTAGCCATGCTCTTTGGTGGGCAATTTCGTGAATGTATGTCACCAAAAAAGCATAAGCATTGAGGTCGTGATTGATGGTAATTTTGTGTTGACCATCACGAAAAATATAATTCCCAAAACAACTGCTTCGTGTGCGTGAAATCTTAAACGAAAAAGGTTGTTCTTGCCATAACTCAAGACAATATGTGACAGAAGTTGCAGGAAGATGTTTGAGTAAAATTTCCCTCATCTTCTTTGTAGTAATCGCATCGGGCTCGTTTACTGTAGATAAAATCGGACTTTTATCCACAACTTTATTTATTTTTTTAAATAATTGTTGAAACATGTTTTAATGAGTCAATTTTAACTTTCCATGAAACTCTGCAAAATAATTACAGCACTAATTTTGTCAATATTTCCCTTGATTTGTCGATTTTTTTTCTTCATTCCGCCCGCAATCATAGTTTGCATAGCCATTTTTGAAGTAAAACGTTCATCGTGCAAGTGAATGGCTATTTCGGGGAAAATATTTTTTAATTCAATCACAAAACGTTCGACATAAGCCGTTCCATCTGTTGTCGTTCCATCAAGATTTTTGGGCATTCCGACCACAAAAGCTTCTACTGCTTCGTTTTGTGTATATTTCTTTAAATATTCTAACAACTTATCGGTCGGAACGGTTTCGAGTGCCGAGGCAATAATTTTTGATGGGTCAGTTACGGCCAAACCTGTTCGTTTAGCACCGTAGTCAATAGCGAGTATTCTTGGCATAAATGGTAGACCAGGTTTGTAACCTGACAGTTAGTGACTATTTGACATGTTACAAATCTGTCAAACTTAAATTTTATAACTTCTTTGCTTCCTCCCAAAAAATATCCATTTCGGCAAGGGTCATATCTTTTAGGTTTTTATTAGCTTCTTTTGCTTTTTCTTCAAGATATTGGAAACGATTTATAAACTTCTTATTGGTGCGTTCGAGAGCTGTTTCGGGGTTAATATCAATAAAACGAGCATAATTAACTAACGAGAAAAGTAAATCGCCAAATTCACCTTCGGCTTTTTCTTTATCAATGGCTTGGTCGGTTTCTACATCAAACATTTCCTTAAACTCGCCCATTTCTTCTTCTACTTTTGCCCAAACTTGGCTTTTCTCTTCCCAGTCGAAACCTACGCCACGAGCTTTTTCTTGAATCCTCATTGATTTTACTAATGCTGGTAAAGACTGCGGAACTCCACTCAAAACCGATTTATTTCCTTCTTTTAGTTTCAATTGTTCCCAATTTCGTTTCACTTCTTCTTCGGTTTCGGCAATAACATCACCATATATATGTGGGTGGCGAGAAACCAATTTATCACAAATTCCGTGAAGTACGTCTGCCACATCAAAGTCACCAGTTTCGGAAGCAATTTTTGAATAAAATACCAAATGCAGCATTATATCGCCCAATTCTTTTTTGATTTCGGGTAAATCTTTCTCCAATATAGCGTCTGAAAGTTCATAAGTTTCTTCAATAGTCAAATGGCGAAGCGTATCCATGGTTTGCTTTTTATCCCACGGACATTGCTCACGGAGTTCGTCCATTATGGTTAAAAGTCTGTCGAAAGCCAAGAGTTTCTCCATTCGTTGCGGAGGAAATATTGGGGGAAGTTTGTTGCTCATAAGTGGTTAATGGTAATTTATTACTAGAAACTGGCAATTCTATCGCTCAGAATCTCGTTTTTTCGATAAATACAAAGTTCGACAATAAAAAAGAAAAAGCCACCTGTTTTTACAGATGGCAGATATATTTTTTGGAGTCAGCGGTCGATAATCCACAAATCAAAATTGTTTTCTATTCAACGTACTAAATTCAACTTTTCCATTTAATAGCACAACCAACGGCTTTTGTGCTTGTTGTCACAACTGGCTTTCCTGCCAAAAGGTTATTTACAGCATCTTCAACGTAATGTTTTGTCACGCCTGAAGGGTCTTGAGCATTATCGTCTATGGCACCAAGATAACTTACAATTATTTTTCCACCTTCTTTTTTTAAAACATAGGCCTGTGGTGTACGCATCGCACCAAATGCCTTTGAAACCAGCTGCGTTTCATCAGTCAAATACGGAAACGGATAGCCTTTTTCTCTGGCACGCTTTTGCATATTAGTAAATGAATCTTCTTCGTAAGCCTCAGGATCATTAGGATTTATAGTAATCATTGGGAAACCCTGCGAAGTATATTTACGGTCAAGAGCAATTATTCGGTCTTCGTAGGATTTTGAAAATGGACAATGATTTGAGGTAAAAATAATGATAAAACCTTTAGCAGATTGAAAATCAGCCAAAGAAACCATTTTACCATCAATATTTTTAAGTTTAAAATCCGATACGGCATCGCCCAAAGAATAGATAGTAGGTGCAGTACTTTCGGGCAAATCTGTCAATGGCTTAGCCATAACCATTTGTGTTGACCCGAAGATACAGCTCGAAAATACTGCCACGATGATTAAAAACTGCTTTTTCATTTGATTAAAAATTAAAAAATTTGTTGTGCCAAGCTTTGTTGTTCACTAACGCTATTAAAACAAAAGTATTTTAAAAAAAGTGCCGAATCCTTTCGCTAAGACTTTGATAGTCAAAAGATTGTTCGTAAAATTCATGTCGAATGCCGTTGCTTATAAGTGTTGCAGGAATCGCCCCTGACCATTGAGAACTTACTTTATCAATCCAACTGTTATAATCGGGTTCGTCAATCAGATAAATTTTTGATTTAATCTGATGGTTGGTCACAAATTTTTCTACTATTTTCAAATCTTGCTTAAAATCAAGGCTTATAAAAATAACTGATACTTTATTAGGATGAAAGTTATTTGCCAAGGTTTCAAAAGCTGGCATTTCGGTCACACAGGGCTTGCACCAAGATGCCCAAAAGTTGAAAACATAAATCCTATCATCTTTTTGCATTAACTTTTCTAATTCTTGAAATTTGATAATTTCAATTGGTTTTTGTGCAAAAACAGTATGATTTATTGATAAACAGACTAAAAATACATATATCTTAAATATTTTCACAATTCTTTCATGAAGTAGTTCGTAAATTTATTTTAAAATTCGTAATTCGCAATCTTAAACTTTGATTAATGTGATTGTATAATTACTTTTTTAAAATACTAAAATTCGTTTTTGTAAATTTTATCAATTAAAAAAATCTTTAAAATCGAGCTAAATAATGGCAAAACATATTCTTTTGATGGATGGCCCCGATGCCAAAGGTTTGATTTTTCATGTAACAAGCGTGCTTTATCGCAACGAGTGTAATATTATTTCACAAGATGAATACGTAAGCCCCTACGCAGAAGGCGTTGATGGACAGTTTTTTATGCGAACCGAGTTCGAGTCGCTCGATAAACTAAATCCTCAAAAAGTGTTGAAAGATTTACGCGAAACAATCTTGACACCTGAAATTAATTTAAGAATAAGCCCTAAAAAGAAAAAAGATGTAGTGATTTTGGCCACAAAAGAGCATCATTGCCTTTCAGATTTGTTGATTCGCTATAATTTTGATGAATTCGATGCTAATATTTTGGCCGTAGTTAGTAATTACAATACGCTTCAGCCCTTTGTAAGCAAATTCGGGATACCATTTCATTATATCACGCACGAGCATAAGACCCGTGAAGAGCACGAAGAAGCAATTTTAAGGACTTTGAAGATTTATCAACCAGAATATTTGGTTTTGGCAAAATACATGCGAATCCTTTCTGCATCGTTTGTATCGCATTATTCCAATAAGATTGTCAATATTCATCACTCGTTTTTACCAGCTTTTATTGGAGCAAATCCTTACAGACAGGCTTACGAACGAGGTGTTAAAATCATTGGAGCAACAGCTCATTTTGTAAATGATAATCTTGACGAAGGGCCAATAATTGCTCAAAACGTTAAAGACGTTGACCATAGGTACTCCGCAACTGATATGGCTCGTGAAGGAAAAGAAGTAGAAAAGTCTGTGCTTACTCAAGCACTAAAACTCGTTTTCAATGACCGAGTATTCATTTTCGGAAATCGGACGGTGATACTTTGAGTTGGCAATTTTCAGTTTACTATTTGCAGTTTTTTGAATGCCAACCGTAAACTGAAAATTGCAAAATTTTGTTACTTCTTCACAATCACAAACTCTACGCGGCGGTTTTGTGATTTGCCTTCTTCGGTATCGTTGCTTGCAATTGGGCGGGTTTCACCAAAACCTAAACTCGTAACTCTATTAGCAGGAAGTTTTTTCGATAACAAATAACTACGAACCGATTCGGCACGATCTTGTGATAGTTTTAAGTTACTTTCGTTTGATCCGACATTATCTGTATGTCCTTGAATCTCAATCGTTAGGCTTACGTTCGATTTTAAAGTTTCAGCAATACGATCTAACTCCGGAAACGACTCCGAGCGTAGGGTAGCTTTGGCGTATTCAAAGAAAATGTTGTTGAGCGGCACTTTCTCGCCTTCTTTAATGGCCACCAATTTTAGGTCATCGCCATCAATTTCTTTGAATTCTTTTATTTCAGTAAGGTCAATATTTTTGCCAATCGCAATAAAATCTTTCGCAATAGCGTGATAAGAGTATTTCTTACCGTAAGGCAATACAATTTTGTATTCGCCAGTAGCTGGGTTTGTGTAGGCTTCGCCGAGTTCTTCACCATCAGCTAAGTCTTGATAAACAATTTTTGCTTCAATTGGGCGACCAGTTTTTTGGTCGACTACCTTACCACTAATCATTACAACAGGCGTTGGGGTAGTTGTTCCAGTATTTACAGGACTTTTTCCTTCGTTTAAACTTGTTTGTTCTTCAACTCTACTGTTTGATGTTTGAACTCCTGCGACTGTTGGCTCAATTTTCTTGTCTTCACGCAGTTTGAAACGCACTAAATCGCCTTTTCCTACTGAGTTTTTCTTGGTACTCATGTATGCATATTCGCCCGAGGCTGAAATCGTGTACGAAAGCTCGTTGGCATTACTGTTTACTTTCTCGCCCATATTAATTGGCTTCGACCATTTTCTCCAGCTTCTATCCAAGCGTTTCGAAACCCAAATGTCAGTGCCGCCCAAGCCAGCTTTACGGTCGGTTGCAAAATAAAGCGTATAATTATCCGAAGCCAAAAAAGGCGTAGTTTCGGTATCACTCGTATTAATGTCTTCTCCGAGACCTTCGGGTTTTGTCCATTTGCCATCTTTTCCCAGAAAACTCACATACAAGTCATCTTGTTTGCTATTACGTTTTTCGCTGAAAGCCAAAATCAACGTTTTTCCATCGTTTGATAAGCAAGCCGTCAGAAACTGACCTTTACACATATCATCAAACTTCGGGATTATCACTTTTTGAGGTTCTCCCCAACCCGTTTTTGTTTTTTTGCAAGTCGAAAGTCCCGCCTCGTTTTCACGACGACCACCATTATAAACACCTGAAATTAGAATTGTATTGCCATCGGGCGTAATACTGAAAAGGTCGTTGTACTGGTCTTTATTGATGCTATTTGGCATTCGGCGGGCAATTGCCCATGAACCATCTCTATTATCCGAATACCACACATCTTGGCTACCTTTTTCTCCATAATTATTCGATGGGTGACTCACCCGCACAAAATAGAGTGTCTTGCCATCAGGTGAAATCACAGGATTTAGTTCATTAAATTCAGTATTAACTGCCGAGCCGAGTTGCTCAATTGATTGAGCAAAAAGTCCTCCGTTTTCGAAAGAAGCAGAAAAGAATAAGCAAAAGGATAGTAAGAATAGGAAAGCCTTACGCATAAAATCTATTTTATATTTAATAATAATCATTAAAGTCGCTATACAAATAACGCAATCTCCGAGCCAAAATGTATTAATTCCTAAAAAATCATTCTAAAATATGTAGTTTTGTAATTGGGTTTATGAAAAAAGTTCATTTAAAACAAATAAAATCGATTTTAATCGGCTTTCAAAGAAGTATTCTGTGCGATGATGGTCGCCTTTGTAACCGCTTTATATTGAAAGTTTATAATTGAAGATATTAATGCAAGCAAACCAGATTTTTGATGGCTTCGCTCAACTCCGAGTATTGATTGTTGGCGATGTGATGATAGATTCGTATATTTTTGGAAAAGTTGAGCGTATTTCGCCTGAAGCACCTATTCCTGTAGTGAATGTAAAGCGTAAAGAAATTCGTTTAGGAGGAGCAGGAAACGTGGCAATGAATATAAAATCGTTGGGCGGAATTGCCATTTTATGTACAGTCGTAGGCAATGATTCTGATGCAAATGATTTGGTTAAAATGCTGATTGATAATGATTTGCCAACTGAAGGTATCATTAAGAGTAATGACCGAATTACTACTGTGAAACAACGAGTTTTGGCTGGTTCACAGCACGTTGTGCGGATTGATTCTGAAATGGATGGCCTCATCAATGCCGATGAGCGTTTACAACTTATCGAAAAAGCTAAACTTTTGGCCGAATCGTGCGATGTAATTATTTTTGAAGACTACGACAAAGGTGTTTTAGATGCTGAAAGTATCAAAGCCATAGTAAGTTTTGCAAAATCGAAAGGTATTCCAACGATTGTTGACCCCAAAAAGCGAAATTTTTTACATTATCAAGGTACGGATATTTTTAAACCAAATCTGAAAGAGTTAAAAGAGGGCTTAAAAATTGATTTTGATGCCAAAAATTTGGACGAAATCAGAGCGTCTGTGGCATTGGCCAAACAAACTTTGGGTGTGAATGGCATATTTCTAACATTATCTGAAAATGGCGTTTTTATAGATTTTGCTGGCGAAACACATCATATTGCAGCACATTTACGTAGCATTACAGATGTTTCGGGTGCCGGCGATACCGTAGTGAGTATAGCGGCAATGTGTTTAGCTCTACAACTTACGCCGAAAGCAATTGCCGAAATGTCGAATTTGGGTGGCGGACTTGTTTGTGAATATGTAGGTGTTGTACCGATTGAAAAAGAGAAGTTAAAGGCGGAGTATCAGAAGCATTTGTAGTTTTCCTTTGGAACGTCCAATTTGAACGTTTTCTGAAATAAGGCACAAAAAAAGCACCCGACATTTTCAATATTCAATAAAAATGTGAGGTGCTATAAATTCAGAATGTCGGTAAATTGGTGGCTTTGGTGGCTACAATTCATTATTGCTGAATTATTTTGTAGTTGGCTTGAATGGTATTGTTAGTTTTCCTTTTTTGTTTAAAGAATAAACTACAACGCCAACAGCAACAGCGGCTAATCCGAATAATACTCCCTTTTTCATTGTCGTATTTGTTTAAAGTGTGTCTTTTGAATGTATTTGAATAAGCAAATAACGGAAAAACAACAGTATTTATTGTAATATTTACTTAAAAATTACTTAAAAAATTATTTTACGGTAAATATTCTTGTTTTTGTCTATCAAGTTTTTAACGAATGAAGGGAATTTCGAATTTTTCGTGCCAATCCATTATTTTCATTTGAATAAATATAAGTATTCAAATGAATGATTTTCAATAAAAAACCATTCTTTAAGTCTATTTTAAGATTATTAATTTTTACTCATTTAAATAAAATTAAATTTTGAGCCAAAACATTGGATTAGTCATGCGTTCGACGGGTTCTTGGTACGATGTTCGTTCCAATGAAGGAACTATTATGCAATGTCGCCTCAAAGGTAAGTTCAAAATCAAGGGTTTTAAAGTAACAAACCCCATTGCAGTTGGCGATAAAGTTGTCTATGAATTAGAAGATGAGGTTCGTAACGCGGGCATTATCAGTGATATTCTCCCTCGTGAAAATTACATTATTCGCCAATCAGTGCATAAAACCGCTCATGGGCATTTATTGGCCACTAATCTTGACCAAGCGGTGCTAATTGCTACGCTTGATTTTCCACGAACGTCATTGGGTTTTATTGACCGTTTTTTGGTGGCAGCTGAGTCGTTTCGTATTCCTACGGTGCTAGTTTTCAATAAACTCGACTTACTCAATGAAGAACAAATCGCCTATCAGAACGAACTAACCGAGCTTTACGAAAGCCTTAATTATAAATGTATTTTCACTTCGGCCGTTGATGGCACGGGAGTTGATGATTTTTTTAATATCTTACAAGGAAAAGTTTCGCTAATTTCGGGGCATTCGGGCGTTGGAAAATCTACTTTGGTCAATGCGATTGCTCCTGATTTGGATTTACGTACTTCGGAGGTTTCAACATTTGCTAATAAAGGCGTGCATACCACAACTTTTGCGGAAATGTTTGAAATCGCTCATAATACCTTCATCATAGATTCGCCAGGAATTAAAGAATTAGGACTTGCCGATATGCAAAAAGAAGAAATTGGGCATTATTTTCCCGAAATTTTGGAAATAATGAGCCAATGTCGTTTTCATAATTGTATGCATCTCGACGAGCCAAATTGTGCCGTAAAAGAAGCCGTCATGGAGGAGCGAATTGCCCAAAGTCGATATTTTAGCTACTTGAGCATGATGGATGGCGGCGATAATCGGAAATAGAGAAAAGTCTGCAGTTTTCGGTCTTCAGTCGTCAGAAACAAAGTAAAATCTATTGTATTAAAAGACCGTTGACCAACACCACCCTTTTATCCTCAAAATAAGTCGTTTCACACAAAAAATATTTTCTTGTCAAAGCTATTCTTCTTTTCTTTGTCGGAAATGCATAATAATATGATTCCTATATTCTCCAAGGTTTGTTTCGAGGTTAATCGAGATTAGAAAAGAGTTTTTATGGAAACTTAATATTTCAATCTTGGTATTCTGACAAATCATTTTAATCTTGGTGTAAAAATTGTAATTTTGCTTGACTATAAAGTAAAGTCTATGGAAGAAGAAGAAGAAATCGTAGAAGTAGTAGCACGGTACTCCGAAAAAGAAAAATACGCTGTTTTTGATAAAGAGTTTATGCCACACATAGACTCCATGTATAACTTTGCCTTTCGCCTCACAAATGATGAAGATGATGCCAATGATTTGGTACAAGATACCTACCTAAAGGCGTTTCGATTTATCAATTCATTTGAGCGAGGAACTAATGCAAAAGCGTGGTTGTTCAGAATTTTGAAAAATAGCTTTATCAACGATTATCGTAAAAAAAGTAAAGAACCTTCAAAGGTCGATTACCAAGACGTTGAAACAACCTATAATTCGACAGAAGATGCCGAAATGGATGCCACAACCGACTTGCGTACCGAAACCGTGCAAGACATGATTGGCGATGAAGTTGCCAATGCACTCAATAGTTTGCCAGTTGATTTCAGAACCGTAATAATCTTGTGTGATATTGAAGGTTTTACTTATGAGGAAATGGCCAAAATTTTGGATATTCCTATCGGAACTGTTCGCTCAAGATTACATCGTGCTAGAAATCTCTTGAAAGAAAAACTGAAATCTTATGCTTTATCAATGGGTTACAAAACCAACGAATTAGAAAGCCAAGAAGAAGAAATTTAGTAGATTAGGCATCAAATTGAACAAATTCTGAAAGATTGCTGTTACTTATTTGTTCAAACGTATGAATTAGCAAATTATTTATCGAAATAATTTGTATCGAATAAATCGAAATATCAGATAGAAAATACCTTAAAACCACAAGGTGAACAAATATTAATACTATTCCTATAATTATTAAATCAATGAAGCAAAAGTGTGAAAATCAGCAGAAATGTATGAAAATGATACAGGCCGTTTTGGATGGTTCTGCATCTGCTGAAGAAGTTGAACACTTCAAACTAAACATGGATGCTTGTATGCCGTGTATTGAGACATATAAGCTAGAAAAAAGCGTAAAGGAAGCGATGCAGGGAAAAGTAGAAAAAAAATGTTGCCCACAGTCGATTATCGTAGATATTAGAGCAAAAATTGGTTTAGCACTTTTGTTGTTAGGGTTTATATTTATCGAAGTAAAATTGTATCATATCTTATTTAGCTGTTGATTAGCCAAAAGCGATAATAAAGGAGCATAAATCGTATCAAAAAAGCCATCAAATATTAGATTTGATGGCTTTTTTGCGTAATTACAAAGTTGGATGTGTATAAAACTCAAATTTATTTGCCTTTTCCCAGTCATAAAGTGACGCTGCATTGATAGTATCACCAAAATATTCATTGGCTGAAATATTATTGGGTAGAAGTTCCTCGTTTTTTGCTATAAGTTTTACTGGAACTAATGAAACTCCATTCTGAATTGCAATGCTCGTGCGTTTGTGTCCATCAAGGATAGCCCACTTGCCATTTTTTTCAATAACTGAAATCGGATATTCTGATGAAGGTGATGTAGTATTAATTTGTTCTTTCAAATCATCGAAATCATCATTGAAAGTTTCTCTGATATTTTGAGTAGGAAATAAAATCTTGGGATTGCACCAAATAACTCCTCGTTGAAAATCTTTTTGATTGATTATCTTGGTGATAAACCTTGCAATCGTCATTGTTTTCAATTCAGTTGTATTGATAGTCAAATCGAAATTGCTGAAATCAGCACAATCAGCACCGTATTCCTTCAAAAATCTATTGTTTTCGCTACCTTTTCTTAATGTTATTGATTTGACAGTTTCCTGAATTGTTGCATAAGTTGTTTCATTAATTCTGGTCGAATCGCTCATAATTCGTTTGGCGGCAACTTCAATATCAATTAAAAAATACAATTTTATTGATGAAGGAATAAAAAACCAACCTAAACGAGAATCTACGACAAAGTTTTTATCTAAAGTATTTAAGGCTCGTAGGTTATCATCAATTTCTTTATCAATTTCTTTATTTGTGTCGGCCAGATTATTTAGTTCGAGAGTTGTCATGCCATATCGGTGAGCAATTTCTCTCTGAATCGCACCTGTTGAAAGGTATTTAAGATTAAGTTCTTCAGATAAAATCTTGGCAATTGTACTTTTCCCACTCCCTAAATCTCCTGTTATAGTAATTTTCATATAGATTGCTATATTTTTTTTAAAATTTGACAAAATTATTCTTTTATTCCCAATTTTGCCCAATCAAATTGTAATATTTGGTATTTTTGGGGTAGATAAATTAAATTATGAAAATAGGTTTGTTTTTTGGTTCGTTCAACCCCATTCACGTTGGTCATTTGATTATTGCGAACACAATGGCCAATTGCACCGATTTGGAGCAGGTTTGGTTTATTGTTTCGCCGCAAAATCCGTTCAAGAAAAATAAAAGTTTACTCCACGAATTCGACCGATTGACGATGGTCGAAAAAGCGATTTCGGATAATTATAAGCTAAAAGCTAATGACATTGAGTTTCAGATGCCAAAGCCAAGCTATACAATTGATACATTAACGAAGTTATCAGAACGACATCCCAATCACGAATTTAAGCTCATCATGGGCGAGGATAATTTGGTGCAGTTTGAAAACTGGAAAAACTACGATAAGATTCTTGAATATTATGAATTGTACGTTTATCCAAGACCCAACACGGCCGAACATAATTTCAAGACTCATCCAAAAGTAAAATTTGTAGAGGCTCCATTACTTGATATTTCGGCAACATTTATCCGAAATTCAATCAAAGAAGGAAAATCCATTCGCTACATGGTTTCGGATGTGGTTGATGAATATATCCGCTGGAAGAAATTTTATTTGTAGAAAGGAAATGTGGCACACCTATTGAGGTTTGCCACGTTTATTTACTAATTTGCCCAGCCAAAATTTCAATTCCTTCTGTAAAGCTAACAGGCTCATAGCCAAGTACTTGCTGTGATTTTGATAAGTCAAAACCTGTTCTTGCTGGGCGTTTGGCTGGTTGCGAAAATGTTGTAGAATCAGCTTGTGAAATCAGCGATTTATCGAGTTTGAAATAATCGGCTGTCATAATTGCCATTTCGTAAGGAGTCAAAAAATCCTTTCCCGAAATATTGAAAATGCCTTCGGCTTCTTGTTCGGCAATTAAAGCACAACCTTTTGCCAAATCTTCGGCCAAAGTAGGCGTTCGCCATTGGTCAGTTACAACCTTGATATTTTTACCATCTTCCAGCGACTTTTTCACCCACAAAATAATATTCGTACGGCTCATATCGTGGGCAATTCCATAAACCAAAACAGTGCGAGCAATTCCCCAGCGGATATTACTATTTGTAACCTGTTTTTCGGCGGCGTATTTACTCCAACCATAAAAACTTATCGGATTTGCTTCGGCATCTTCTTTGTAAGGACCAGATTTTCCATCAAAAATAAAATCGGTCGAAACGTGGAGAAGAAAACAATTAATTTTTGAGCAAGCCTCAATCAGATATTCGACCGAACTTACATTTTGAGACCAACAAGCGTCTTTTTCGCTCTCGCACTGATCAACATTCGTCATGGCGGCCGTGTGAATAATCACGTTTGGCTTTACATTTTCAACCACATTATGTACTTGCTCTCGACTTGTGATATCCATTGATTGGTAATCGTAGCCTTCAGTAAAAGGCAAACGATTTTCACCACGAGCAGTAGCAATTACTTGAATATCTTTAGCACTTAGCAATAACTCAACAAGTTTTTGACCAAGTAAGCCATTTGAGCCTGAAATTAAAATTTTTTTCATTGTTTTATAAAACTCTTCGTTTCCTGAGTGAAGCCACAATGGAATTGTCGAAGGGGGTTAATATTTATATCCGAATTTCTTAGCGATTTTCTTTTTACGCATTTTCTTAACCGTCATGCTCATTTTTATGTCTTCTTTCGGACGGTCGGCGGAGTCTTTTGGTTGTTTAGCAATTCTATCAATCAAATCAAGATTATCAATGGCTTCGCCAAAAACAGTATAGCTATTGTCAAGTCGAGGAGTTCCGCCTAAAATCATATACTCGGCACGTTGTTGCGTTGTATAATCCATTCCATTGCTTTGGGCAACGAGCGTTACTTCATCATCAGTCATTTTTTTGCCTTGCACAAAATAAAACTGGCATGCACTCGATTTTTTTTCGGGATTATTATCGCGAGCAGCCGCTAATGCACCCTTTTTATGAACGTGATTAGTTTTAAATTCATACGGAATACGCTCTAAATTTCCGCCTCCACCGCCGAGGCGTTGATTTGGTTGGGCTGATTTAGATTCGGGGTCACCGCCTTGAATCATAAAACCATCAATAATGCGGTGAAAAAGTAAACTATCGTAGAATTTTTTCTGAACTAATTTAATAAAATTGGCCTTGTGAAGTGGAGTATTATCATAAAGTACTAAATGCGTTGAGCCATATTTAGTCTTTAAAGTAACTAAATAATCTTTCTTTGATTTCTTCTGAGCGAAAGAAATAGTGCTTAATAGCAGTAAAGTACAAACAAAAAAGTGCTTTTTCATGCAAATAAAGGCTATGGATAAAGCACAAAAATACAATAAATATTTGAAGAGGCTTCTCCGAAAGAAAATCTTTTGATTGTACTATAAAAAAAGTATTGCTTATATAAATACTAAATTAGCAGCAACGAATGCCGTGAATTTGTCGCTTTTCAATATTTCTTTAAACCAAAATGTATAATTCTCCGGGTTTTTCGATACATTTTCTAGCAAATTTCCAATCGTAATCCATTTATAATCAGCTACTTCTTCTGGGTTTACAATGAAAGAATCATAGTATGTTCCAACAAAAACATTATCAATTTCATTTTCTATCAAGCCATTTTCAAACTCTGCTCGGTACTGAAACTTGTAAAGAAACTCTAAAGGCGTATCAAATCCCATTTCTTCACTCAAACGGCGATGGGCAGCGGCACCGATTTCTTCGTTTGCATTAGGGTGTCCACAACAAGTATTTGTCCACAAATCGCCTGAGTGGTATTTGTGTGAAGTTCGCTGATGAATCAACAATTCATTATTTTGGTTGAATACCAAAATTGAAAAAGCACGGTGAAGCAAGCCTTGTTGATGTACCAATAGCTTTTCACCAATTCCGATTTCATCGTCGTGTTCGTTTACTACAATAATTTCAGTCATAAACAGCCCTAACCCCCTAAAGGAGGATTTTTTTAGTAATATTTTTATAACCCCTCACAAAACAAAATTGTTTCATTCGGCAGCTAATTTATCGACCAATCGATTGAAATCACCTACGAAATCATCATAATATTGGCCTGTTCCTGGGCCAGAAAATCCTGTGTGGATTTCACGCACTTGCCCTTTTTTATCAATAAAAATCGTTGTTGGAAAACCCAAAACGTGGTTGAGCATTGGAAGTGTTTTTGAGGCTTCGGCCTTGTCATTAGTTCCAGCCAAAAGCACCTCGTAATCAATGCCGAAACGTTCTTTCAAAAGTTTGATTTTTGGAAAAGTAAAAGAGGTGTCAGTGCTTTTTTCGTAAGCTAAACCTATTACTTCTACTCCTTTTTGCTTGTTTTTGGCATACCAAGGAGCTAAAAACTTACTTTCGTCCATACAATTCGGACACCACGAACCCATGATTTGAACCACCACAACTTTCCCTTTATAACGCTCATCATCCAATGATATTTTCTTGCCTTGCTCGTTCAAGAACGCAAAATCTATGGTTTTGTAACCGTTTTTTAAATAAGTCAAGGTTTTTTCATCGGGAAGTTTTGCGTTGTCATCTTTTACACCTTCCCATGATTCAAAACTATTCAAACTCGACCAAAAACTTCCACCTATGAGTTTTCCGCCATCAATTTTAGCTTTAAATAAAAATAAGTGTGTGCCATCGAAACACGAAAGTTTCAATGAGTCGCCGATGATATTGCCCGAAAGATAGCGATAATCGCCAGTTGTGGTTAAGAATGTTCCGTTTACTTCATTGCCTTTCGTTGAAAATAAACCAACCGAAACCGTAGAATCTTTTTTGTCTTCTGAGCGGAAAAGTACCTTGTATTTTGGTGCTAAAAGTGTTTTTGGTTTATTCGTTTTGTCAGTAAAACGATAAGTTTTGCCAAATTCTGCTGTAAAATCTCCCTTTAAAAAACTAAAATCTGAACGCATTTTTTTCCAGTAGCCCGTCATTTTTTCACCTTCAACTTTTGCTACAATTTCAGCATCGAACAATTCGATTGGAATATGTAGCGAGTCATTTTTGATGAATGATTTATCCATTTTTAATTTTTCTTTGCCGTTTAAAATCGTCACAGTATAAGCATCACCTTCTTTTTGTATGTCAAAATTGAAGGGTAATTCACCGCCTTTTGTAGGAATCACCGCTCGCCATGTGCCAATTTTAGGCTCGATAGAGGTTTTGCAGGCACTAAGAGAGAAAATAAAAAGTGAGAGGAAGAGTAATTTTGTATGTGTTTTCATAAGGTTTTCTTTTTTTCAAAAACGCTGACTAGGTTTTGTACCCGGCCAGCGTTGATTTTTTTAGTACTTTTGCATTTCAACATTGTAAATATACAAAAAGTTTATGTCAGTTTATCACACGCCCGTTATGCTAAAAGAATGTCTCGAAGGTCTGAATATCAAACCTGATGGCATTTATGTAGATGTTACTTTCGGTGGAGGTGGACATTCACGAGCCATTTTGGAACAACTTACAACTGGTAAATTGTACGCTTTCGACCAAGATGCTGACGCAAAAGAACAAGCTAAGCAGATTGATGATAAAAATTTGATTTTTATAGAAGCTAATTTTCGAAGTATTAAACAATATCTTCGTTTGTACGGTGTAAAAAAAGTCGATGGAATTTTGGCTGATTTGGGTATTTCATCTCATCAAATAGATACGCCCGAACGTGGTTTTTCAACTCGCTACGATGCTGATTTGGACATGCGTATGAATCAAAACGCACCAATTTCGGCTAAAAATATTGTCAACGAATATTCGATTGATGACCTTCACAAGATTTTGGGAATGTATGGTGAAATAAAAAATGCTAAAACTGCTGCCCAAACGATTTATACAGCGAGGCTCAACCGAAAAATCGAAACCATCAATGATTTGAAAGGAATTTTGCAGAAACTCGCTCCTCGTGGTAAAGAAAACAAATATTTCGCCCAAGTTTTTCAAGCTTTACGTATTGTTGTGAATGAAGAGATGGTAGTTTTGGAAGATTTCTTGAAACAAACTCCCGAGGTGCTTGCTCCCGAAGGACGTTTGGTTGTGATGGCCTATCATTCGCTTGAAGACCGTTTGGTAAAAAACTTTATTCGTAGTGGAAAATTTAGCGGAGAAGTTGAAAAAGACCTTTTTGGAAACGACATAAAACCTTTGGAATCGGTCATTAGAAAAGCCATCGAAGCTACACCCGAAGAAGTTGAGCAAAATCCTCGTGCAAGAAGTGCCAAATTGAGAATTGCCGAGCCAACGCTTATAAAATAAATTTCATTAAAAAGTCGCTTTTATTTCCACCTAATTTATAATTTTGTCTTGTTATTGAGCGATAAGCAATACTCTTTATGTTTTATGCTGATTTTTATAGCCTAAAGCATATTGCATACAGCCTAAAGCTAAATATACGTGCTTTAATAATAAACCTATAATTCATTACTGGAATGGCAACGAATACTTTTCGGGACCGTCCTGAGCCTGCTGCTGCTGCCGTACCAAAACGGTCACGCAAAGCGGGTATCTTTGACCGCCTCAATACTTGGCTAACCAATCGCTTAGAACTCGGTGACGAACTTCCGACTGAGACCCTTCGGCGAATCATTTGGATAGGAATTTTAGGTATTTTCTACATTTACGTGCAGCATAGCTACGAAGGTTTTATCAAAAAAATCGATAAGGCTCGTAACGAAATGGAAGAAAAACGTGCAGCTTATATCTCACAAAAATCAAAGTATATGTTTGCCAGCAAACAATCCGAAATTGCTAAAAAGTTAATTGATGAAGGCTTGGAAGAAAACATTACTCCACCCACAAAAATTGTTATAAAATAATTAAAAGAGTTCTGACGGGGCTTACCGTGCGGTTTAGAGTGCTGAGTTACGTACTTTAGAACTCAGCACTCTAAACCGCACGGGCGGCCCCGTCAGAACTCAGAACTTATAAAGTTATGTCACCAAAACGCTCAATACGTGATGAAATCCAGTGGCGTGCTAAAGTCACTTTTGGAATAGTTTTTTTGATTGGCTCGTTGGTGGCCGCTCAGATATTTGTGATTCAGGTTTTTCAGAAGAAAAAGTGGATAGGCAAAGTCGAGAAAGTTCAACGCAAACCAATGGAAATCAAAGCTCAGCGAGGAAATATCTTCGCTGCCGATGGTCGCAGTTTATTGGCCACTTCCGTACCACGCTACCGGGTGGGTATTGACGTAACTCGTGCAAAACCTGAGTATTTTAAGGCAAAAATCGACTCATTGAGTATATTATTGTCGAATTTCTTTCAAGACCGTTCAATCGAAGAATATAAAGAATTGATTACTAATGCTCGCAATGAAAAGAAACTGATTTTTGTTGCATTGGGTAATCGTTTGGTTGATTATCAAGAACGCCAGATGATTTTAAAGTTTCCTTTTTTCAATAAAGGACCAATGCAAGGAGGCGGAAAATTTGAGCAGTTAGAACGTCGGGTGATGCCTTTTGATGACATGGCTTTGCGTTCTATTGGTAAGCTCGACCGCAACACCCAAACCAAAGGAGATTTTGGGATTGAGTTTAGTTTCAATAATTATTTGGCTGGAAGAAACGGCGTTGGTTTTTTTCAGCGTTTGGCTGGGGGTGTTTGGAAACCAGTAAGTGACTCTCCTGAAGTTCGCCCTGAAGCTGGTTTAGATATCGTTACTACGATTGACGTAAATTTTCAGGACATTGTGGAAAGTGCCTTGCATAATCAAGTTATCAGTACTAATGCAAAATACGGTTCTGCTATCGTGATGGAAATTGCTACTGGCGAAATCAAGGCAATCACTAATCTTTCTCGTCGTGGTGGTTCAGATTCGACCAAGAAGTTTTATTTAGAAGACTTTAATTATGCCGTTCGTGGCGGAACTGACCCAGGTTCTACTTTCAAATTGGCAACAATGGTAGCTTTACTCGAAAAAGCAAAGATTAATTTAGATGATAATGCGGGTTTTTGCGGTGGAAGCGTCATGCACAACAAAACCGAAATGACTTGTTCGGAAGAGCATGGTAATCAGACAGTTAGACAAGTATTTGAGCATTCTTGCAATATTGGTATCTATAATTTGGTCAAAACCCACTTTGGATTTAATAATGTCGATAATTTTGTTTCGTATCTGACTCGCTTTAAACTTGATCAACCTGTTGGGTTTCAACTAAAAGGAGAAACTGAGCCGATTATCAAAAATCGAAAAAGCTCGTCTTTCAGTAAAACAACGATTCCGTGGATGTCTATTGGCTACGAAACTCGTCTTACGCCTTTACAAATGCTTACTTTCTATAATGCTATTGCCAATAATGGTCATTGGATACAGCCGTTGATAGTAAAAGAAGTACGTGAAGCTGATCGCATCATCGAAAAGTTTGAGGCAAACCAAGACCCTACACCAATTTGCTCGGAGCGTACTGCAAAACTCTCCCAAGAAATGATGAAAGGCGTGGTAGAAAACGGTACGGCTCAGAACATAAATACAGGTTTTTGTAAAGTAGCAGGAAAAACGGGTACCTCTCGCAAACGTGAAAATGGTTATGTTAAAAATCAATATTATACTGCTTTTATTGGCTATTTTCCTGCTGATAATCCAAAATATAGTTGTGCAGTAATTATTGATGAGCCGCAAGGAATAAATCTTTATGCCCGTGATGTGGCTGCTCCTGTTTTTAGAACCATTGCCGATAAGATTTTTGCGTATGATGTGGCTTTGCATCCTGCCAAAAATAAACCATCGAATATTCAAAAAATCGAAATGCAAGAACAAGCTGGTTATGCTGAAGATTTTCGTACTGTCGGTGAAGAATTGGGCTTGCAAAACGCTCCAAGTAGTGCAGGTTGGGTAAAAGCATCTAAAAATGGAAACTCGATTGTTTGGAAAAAAGTCAAAGATGAGAGCAAAGATTTGCCAAATGTTGGTGGAATGACTTTGCGAGATGCTATGCATATTCTTGAAAATAAAGGTTTCAGAGTTCGATATTCTGGACTTGGAAAAGTAGCTGAATTTGCGATTATACAGCCAAAAGTAGTAGCTTTGGTTTTGAAATGAGTTTTACGGCAATTTTTCAAATTGACATTGTGTTGATAATAAGTGATAAAGAAAATAACATTAGTCTTAACTTTTTCATGCCTTATAATTTGGCTCGGATATTTCACGCCACGCCAATCATTTGGGCAACTAATTAGCTTATATTCAGTACTTTTTGTTATTTATTTTTTCTTGGCAAAAACATTCAAAAACGCTCGCGAAGTAATCTTCATAGGCGTTTTTTTTCGTTTGCTTTTGTTGTTTGCTATGCCCGCCTTATCGGATGATTTTTACCGTTTTGTTTGGGATGGCCGATTATTGGCCAATGGCATAAATCCTTACACAATTTTACCTGCTGATTTTATAAACTCAATCAATTATCAGAATAATGTTGAAAATAATTTAATTTTTAGCAGACTCAATTCTCCAAATTATTATACAGTTTATCCACCACTCAATCAGCTCATTTTTGCAACTTCGGCTACTTTATCTAAAGGAAGTTTATTTGGAAATGTGATTGCCTTGAGAATATTTGTTCTTTTGGCGGAAATAAGCTTATTATTCATGTTGATGAAGAATAAATACAGTGACAAATTCAACCTTTACTCCTTCAACCCCTTAATAATCATAGAGTTAACTGGTAATTTGCACTTTGAAGGTGTTGTGATGTGCTTTTTAGTTTTGGCTTTATCTATGGGAGTAAAAGATCGAAAATTATTAGTGTTCAGTAGTTTTTTATTTGCTTGTGCGGTATGCGTAAAGATGTTGCCACTGATTTTTATTCCTTTGATTATCAAACAGCTTGGCTGGAAAAAAGGAATATTTTATGCTTCAATGGTTGGTGTTTTTACAGCATTATTTTTTCTGCCATTTCTTGACCAAATGCTTATCGAGAAGCTCTTTTCAAGTGTAAATCTTTACTTTCAAAAATTTGAGTTTAATGCAAGTGTCTATTATTTAGTGCGTGCCGTTGGCTTTAAGATTTTTGGCTATAACATCATCGGAACGGCGGGGAAAATCATGGCATTTTTGACTTTTTCGGGAGTGCTTTTTATTTCGTGGAAAAGTAAAAATCTATTTGTAGGTGCTTTGGCAATTCTGACACTTTATTTTGCAATGGCAACCACCGTTCATCCGTGGTATGCAACCAATCTTTTAGCGATTGCCATTTTTACTACTTTTCGTTATCCAATTGTGTGGTCATATACTATTTTTCTCAGCTATGCCACTTATCAGACCAATCTTTACCAAGAAAACCTTTGGTTGGTTGCACTTGAATATTTATTGGTTCTCGGAATGATGATTTATGAATTAAGAAATAACTTCGGTATAAATCAAAAATGATATTTTTATTCAATCAATCATTCAAAATTAGATTTTATCTTCTCAATAATTCTTTCAGCATGAACTCTTGAATTCTCAATAAATAAACTGTGTGTATTCATTCCGCCACAAATCACCCCTGCAAGATAAATATTTGGCAGATTTGTCTCCATGCTATTTTCATCGTATTGTGGTTTCATAATTTCGTCGGCCGAAAGATGAATGCCAATTTTCTTCAAAAAATCAAGATTTGGCTGGTAGCCAGTCATCGAAATCACCCAGTCGTTTTCTACTTTTACTAAACCTTCGGGCGTTTTTACGATAACCAAATCTTCTGTAATTTCTTCAACTTCCGAATTGAAAAACGTGTTTATCGAACCTTCTTTAATTCTGTTTTCAATATCTGGTTTTGCCCAATATTTCACTCTTTCACCTATGCTTTCACCTCTAATAACCATCGTAACATCGGCACCTTTTCGCCAAGTTTCTAAAGCCGCATCAACCGCCGAATTATTCGCACCAACAACCAAAACCTTCTGAAAAGCATAAAAATGCGGTTCTGTATAATAATGAGTAACTTTCGTCAAATCTTCACCTTTTACGCCCAGTTTATGTGGAATGTCATAAAAACCCGAAGCGATTACAACGTTTTTGGCTTCATAAGTTCGTTTTTTTGTGACGATTTCATAAGTTTCTTTTAGTGATGATTTTACTTCCAATACCGCTTCGAAAAGCCGGATGTTTAACTTTTTATGAATCGCAACTCTGCGATAATATTCGAGGGCTTCACTACGAGTAGGCTTGGCATTATTAGATACAAAAGGCACATCGCCAATTTCCAGTCGCTCCGATGTACTGAAAAAAGTCATATTTGCTGGATAATTATAAAGCGAATTAACCAAACAGCCTTTTTCTAAAATCAAATAACTCAAACCTGCTTTTTGAGCTTGAAGTCCACATGCAAGGCCAATTGGCCCGCCACCAATTATAATTATGTCGTATTTTTCAGTATTCATTAGTCAAAATTAGTATCTATTGTCTCGTATCGCACATCTTTTCTACATTAATAAACAACAAAGTTTTTACTAAAATTCGTTCTTTTTGCTAAAACTATGCTAATTTTGAAGGTAGTTTGTTATGAAAGATAATAAGAAGCAACATTTTTGAATCAATTACTTATTTCTATGAGGTTATTTTTTGTCTTGTTGTTCAGTTTGGGAGTTCGGCTTGCTGTTGCACAAGATGTAAATTTCGTAAAAGTCTACCATCCTTTTATTAATAAGGCGGAGTTGTTGGTAGTTGATGCCAATTACAAAGATGCTCTCGAAAATTATCAAAAAGCCTTTTCTGTAGTGCCTCGTGGTTTTATGAAAGATTATTTCAATGCTGCAGTTTGTGCTACATATTTGGGCGATGCCACCAATACCTATAAATATTTACTCGAAGTAGCAGGAAAGGGCATTAGTCTTGATTTTATTAAAGACGAAACGGCTTTTATGGGTATTCAGCAAGACCCAAGTTGGCGTAATTTTGAGAAAGAATATCTTGTAAAAAAGCGTGAATTTGACCTAAAAATAAATAAAGGTCTGAAAGATAAATTGGCAAAAGTTGTAGAGCGTGATCAATGGTTTAGGGTGCGAGGTGCAGAGGCTTTTGCCGATACTATTATGAAAGTTGACCGCCGAAACGCAACCGAACTTGATTATGTTTTTGATAGATATGGCTTTCCAGGAGAAGACCAAATAGGCTGTGGGGATGGTGGAATGCCTATTATTCAATATCCGTTCTACACAGTTATTCGTCGTCAAACCCCAGAAAATCAGACAATTAATTTTTCAAACTATTTGATGACAGCCGTTCGGAATGGGCGTATCACACCGCATTCGGCTACACATATCATGGCTACCATCAATGGCAACGATGTGTTTTTCGCCCGATACGTGTTTAAGATTTTAACTGACGAACCGCTAGCAATGCAAGGAAAATCCTTTGCAGCTAAGCTAAATAAGTGGGTTTTTAGACAAATAGATGTTACTGATGAACAAAGAATCAACGAAATGCGTTTGCAGAATGGGATGGAGACATTGGCCGAGTATCGTAAAAAAATCATTTTTGCGTTAAACGACAATCGTTTTTTGTTTCCGTATCGTTCGTATGTTGCTATGTGGTCGGTCAATGACTCAAATATAGCTTCCGATTATTTAGAAGGAACTGTGGTTTTGGAGTAATTGAGAACATAGTTACACAGGCTAAATAGAAAAGAAGGTCATATTAATATTATATTTTTCATAATTAAAAAACTGATTTAGGCTAAAACCAAATCAAACAAATCAAAGTCAACTAATGGCAATTTTAACAATGATTGGTCAGCTTTTGCTGGCATTGACTATTCTGGTCGGATTACACGAATTTGGACACTTTATTTTTGCTCGTATTTTCGGTATTAGGGTTAATAAATTTTATATTTTCTTTGACTTCCTTTTTCCATTACCAAATGTTTTAAACTTTGCTTTGTGGAAAAAGAAAAGTGGTGATACTGAATATGGTTTGGGTTGGTTTCCACTCGGTGGCTATGTGGACATTGCAGGAATGATTGATGAAACTAAAGATGCTTCTCAGCTTTCTTCAACGCCCGAACCGCACGAATTTCGCTCGAAACCAGCTTGGCAACGCCTTTTTGTAATGTTGGGCGGAATTATTGTAAACGTAATTCTCGGAATTTTGATTTTCTGGGGCGTAAAATTCTATTGGGGAGAAGAATATTACTCAAAAGCAGAAGTAAACAAATTGGGTTATTATGCACATCCATTGGCACAAGAAATTGGCATAAAAACAGGTGATAAAGTTATTAAAGTAAATGGTGAAGACTATGAATCTGCGGGCGAAGTTCGTGCGGCTTTGATGCAAGAAAATACTAATTTTACAATTGAGCGTGATGGTGAACAAAAAGAAATACCAGTACCAAACGATTTGATTGATAAAGTAGCGAGCAAAGTTCCTTTTATGGAGCCAATTTATCCATTTAAAGTTGGTGAAATTGCTAAAGGAATGCCAGCCGAAGCGGCAGGTCTGAAAGCAGGCGATAAAATCGTTAAAATTGATAGTATGACAATTGTTTGTTTCCAAGACTTTCAAGCAGCAATAAAAAAACAAGCAGGGAAGAAAGTTGATTTATTGGTTGAAAGAGGCGGTCAAACTGTCAAAATGAGTCCAACCGTTACAGAAGAAGGAACAATCGGTTTTACATCCGATATGACTCTTACATCGAGCAAACGCTCACTTTCTTTTGGGGAATCATTTATTACAGGAGCTAAAGATGCACTTTCGGTGATTCCGAATCAAATTCAAGGATTTGGAAGAATTTTCAAAGGACATATTTCGGCAGGAAATGCCGTAAGTGGCCCAGTTGGCTTAGCTCAAATGTATGGTAAATCTTGGGATTGGGAAAGATTTTGGGGCTTAACAGGTTTATTATCAATGGGTTTGGCTTTTATGAACGCTCTTCCGATTCCAGCTCTCGATGGTGGTCACGTTTTGGTTTTATTATACGAAATGATTACACGACGCAAGCCATCAGAAAAATTTATGGAACGTACACAACAAGTAGGTACATTCATTTTATTGACCTTGATGGTGCTTGTTTTGTTTAATGATACTTTTAAGGCTTTGTTTAAGTAATCCAGCCCCTAACCCCCAAAGGGGGATTTTTATACCATAAAATGATAAAAGTACTTGTAATATTTTTTTCTTTAATAAATATGTTTCCTAATAGGGAAGTCGTAAAAATTCCCCCTCTGGGGGTTAGGGGGCTGCACGCCTTCCATACTTCCTTGACTGAGATTCAATACAACGCCAAAGAAAAGTCTTTGGAAATAAGTATCCGAATGTTTACTGATGATTTGGAAACCGCTTTGACGAAAGCCAATAACGGTCAGAAAATCATGATAGGGGGGAAGAATGATAATAGCAATGCAGTTTTGAATAAATATATTCAGCAACATTTTGCGATTCTTACGCCACAAAAACAAAAAAAAACCTTAACAGTTTTGGGCAAAGAATTAGAAGGTGATGCCACTTGGGTTTATGTCGAAATCCCTAATAGTCAAGATTGTAAAGGACATATTCTTTATAATAACTTGATGCAAGAATTGTTTGACGACCAAAGCAATCTGGTAAATTTTATATATTTGGGTAATAAAAAAACATACCTTTTCAATGCCAAAACTCGTGCAATTGAAATAGATTTATAAGTTTTTTTAACCACATTTTCTGAAAAACACCTACATTTTGAAAATTTTCATTAAACAGTATGCCTGCATACTGTTTTTTTTATACTTTTGCGTAGAGTCGAAAAGTAAAATACACCAATGAAAAAGGAAAAAACGATAGATTTTTATATAAAATGGGCATGGCATTCTATTTCAAGAATGTATAATGCTTATGCCAATCCGAATGAGATGACGATGGCTATTGGCTACGTTTTGCTTAATATTGACTCAGAAAAAGGCACTCCTGCAACCAAAATCGGCCCTTCGATTGGAATGGAGCCTCGAAGCCTAACCAGAATGCTGAAAACGCTTGAAGAAAAAGGCTGGATTTATCGTGAGATTGACCCCGACGATAAGCGTTTTGTACGAGTTTTCTTGACCGAAGAGGGTAGAAAGAAAAGAAGTTTTTCGCGTGAAGGTGTAATCATTTTTAATAAGATGATTCAGGAGCAAATTCCAGCAGAGAAATTGGCGGTATTTTTTGAAGTAATCAAAGAAATAAACCGCTTAGTTGATGAGCAAAACAGTAAAGCCAAAGAAACGCTCATTTTAGAAAACGAAATAATTTAATCAAATTGCTGAGACTAAAAATCTATTTCTTGTAGTTTTGTAGCGAAAACATCAACCCAATATGCACAAAAAACTACTTTTGATTATAGCTTTCGTATCAATCGCTCAACTTTCAGAGGCACAATCATTTACATATTATCCTTTCAATTCGATATTTTCGATTGCCACAAATCCAAATAAAGCTGTTTGGGCTGATTTTAGATTCCAGATGAATTCTTACTTTTCATCATTAAGCACGGAGGTTTCTCCAATGATTAATTTGAATAAATCAGAACGAGCTAAATTTTACGTGGGAGTGGGCGTAAAGGCCAATTTCTTGAATGCTTTAAATCCAGATGCTTCCAAACAATCACCTTTAGAAGGATTCTGTTTGAATGCTGGTGTTAGAACTTCTCCAATCGAAAAATTGCCAAGATTTCAAATTGTTTTTGAACTTTCTCCTTATGCTAATAAAAACTTTGATTTAGGGGTTTTTAGAGCCAATCTAGGCTTGGGATATGTTTTAGGTAAGAAAAAACAATAAACTTTTTTTGTTGACATTTTAGATTATTGAATTTGCTATTATCCGAAATGATAAAAAAGTAACGAGTTTGATTCGGACAGAAGGCTAAGGAAGCCTTGCACCACTCAACTTGCTTATTTTAGGGGATGCTATTATAAATTATGGTTTTGAATAATACCCAAAAAAGGGTTTTGAAAATATTTTCAAAACCCTTTTTTTGTATGAACCAAATTCTCAGCGAGGGTTTATGCAATAAACCCTACAAATTATAACTTCTTCTCTTTCTCCAGCTTTTCGGCCTTGTTAAATTGTTTGATGGCCGTTGTAACGATAGGATCTTGACTAAAAACTATTTGATAAAACTCATTATTCAAACCATTTTTCATGTTTCGTTGCCAAATATGGCGGGCAATATTTGCCTTGATTTGTAGTTTAATAAACTCCTTTGAGCGAGCAAACTCATTGGTGTTAAACTTAATTTCAGAGCTATTTGCGAGTTTTTTAATCTCTTCGAGCATTGCATCGCTTATCACAAAATTGCTCAAAAAGGCACTAAAAGACTGTTTTTCAAGTGCTTTGCGATTCGTATTTGCGTAGGTGAGAGCATATTCACGTAGAATATTTTTGCCGTAAAGTTCGAGTAAATATTTAGTAATATGGCTTGTATCTCTCGGCACAAAAATATCTGGAGTTACGCCACCGCCGCCATAAACCGTTCGTCCACCTTTGGTCTTAAAACGCATTTTAGGGTTGTTTTTGATGCTATCAGCAATAAAAAACTCGCCTGATTTACCGCGATCATACAATTCATTTTCGTAGTTTTCTAAATGCCCTTTTTGATAAGGTTTCTGAACGCTACGTCCACTCGGAATATAATAGCGAGAAATTGTTAGGCGAAGTTCTGAGCCATCAGAAAGCTGAATTGGCTGCTGAACTAAGCCTTTACCAAATGTACGACGGCCAACAATCAAGGCTCGGTCATAATCTTGTAAAGACCCTGAAACGATTTCCGAAGCTGATGCACTTCCTTCATCAACCATCACCACGATTGCACCTTTTTCAAACATTCCGTCGTTTCCTGCATAGGTTTTGCGGTTATTGCGAGCATCTTTGCCATCGGTATAAACAATTACGTCTTTTCCGCCAATGAGTTCATCAACAATATCCGTTGCCCTGTCCATGTATCCGCCCGGATTTCCACGAAGGTCGAGCAATAGTTGTTTCATGCCCTGTTTTTTAAGCTCAGAAAGATGTTGCTTAAATTCATCGTAAGTAGTTTCTGTAAAACGATTGATTTTGATGTAAGCTGTTTTCTTATCTTCCATTAGATAGGCAGCATCAATCGAATACTGTGCGATTTTATCTCGAACGACCGTAAATTTGAGTAAATCCTTAAAACCTCGGCGTTTGATTTCGAGTTTTACTTCCGTTCCGCGTTTTCCACGCAGATTCGCAAAAATATTATTGCTATTGGCGTCTTTTCCTGTCAGTTTACTATTATTTGCCTTAATAATGGCATCGCCACTCTGTACGCCAACCATTTCGGAAGGCCCGCCAGCCAAAGGCGTAACCACATAAAGCGTATCATTAAAGACATTAAACTCAATACCGATACCATCAAAACCACTTTCAAGTTGCGAACGAGCAATATCTGCCTCTTGTGGCGGAAAATAATAAGTGTGCGGGTCGAGTTTTTCGAGCATTTTTGTAATCGAATAGTCGGCCAACGAATCGGTATTTACACTGTCAACGTAGCTACGATTAATGTAAGTCAGAATTTCCTTAAACTTATTTGAACTACGAGAAACATCTCCTCCAACTCTTCGTCCGCCAAAAAAAGTTGCTCCAATCAGTATTCCGACCACGAGTGTTGTAGCAATCACAATAGGTGTGCGAATCGTCGTTTGACTATTTTGAATTTTATTTTCTTCCACTATTTAATTTAGTTTAAAAATTGTTTTCTTGGTTAAATATCGTTTCATGTTGTTTTTGAAGTCAATATCATTTGAAAAAATAATACCGCTACAATTTGCAACATTTTCAATAAATTGTAACAAATTTACGCAAACACATAAAAATTAGTTCGTACTTTTAGAAACAGATTCCTGTAATAATAAATTACATTAAACTGCATAAATTTCTATTCTCAACCCCAATTTACTAAAGAAATGTCTGAAAATCAATCACGTCGCTCGTTTTTACAAAACCTCGGTGTTGGTCTTGGCACCACTGCGACTGCATTTGCCGTGCCATCAGTAATGGCCGTATCAGAAGTTGCTCCACCAAAAGATGAAAAAAAGCTTGGTATTGCACTCGTTGGTTTGGGTAGCTACGCCAAAAATCAGTTGGCGGTTGCCTTAGAAAATGCCAAAAACTGTTATTTGGCCGCCATTGTGACTGGCACACCTTCAAAAGCCGAAGAGTGGAAAAAAAAATATAATTTACCCAAAGAAAGCGTTTATAACTATCAAAATTTCGATGAAATAGCCAAAAATAAAGCTGTTGATATTATTTACGTGGTTTTGCCAAATTCTATGCACCCCGAATTTGTGATTCGTGCGGCAAAAGCTGGTAAACACGTAATGTGCGAAAAACCAATGGCCAATTCGGTAGCAGAATGCGATGCCATGATAAAAGCCTGTAAAGATGCGGGCGTACAGTTGGGTGTGGGTTATCGCCTTCATTTTGAGCCTTTTACGCAAGAAATCATGCGAATCGGTCAGAAAAAAGAGAAAGGAAATGTGAGGTTTATGCAAACAAATTTTGGTTTTACAATCGGCGACCCAACGCAGTGGCGTTTGAAAAAAGCAATGGCAGGTGGTGGGCCTTTGATGGATGTAGGTATTTATTGTGTGCAGGCATCTCGTTACGTGACGGGCGAAGAACCGCTTTGGGTAACGGCTCAGTTTGGACCAATTACTGATAAAGAGCGTTTTAAAGATGTAGAAGAAAGTGTTTCGTGGCAAATGGAGTTTCCAGGCGGAGCGATGGTGAATGGTTTTAGTTCGTACAAGTCAAATATTGAGCAACTTTATGTATCAGCCGATAAAGGTTGGATGCAACTAAGTCCAGCATATAGCTATGGCCCAATCAAAGGCCGTACCAACGACGGAGAATTGAAATTGCCAGTTGTGCATCATCAAACTGTGATGATGGAAGCCATCTGCAAAGAATTTATGGAAACAGGAAAATTTCCGAAACACATCGACGGCGATGAAGGTAAACGTGATATGAAAATCTTACTGGCCATCTACGAAGCCGCTCAGACTGGAAAACGTATTAGTTTGGTGTAGCCTTTCAGACAAGAGATATTAGACAAAAGACAAGAGAGTTAAAAAGGTGTATCAAAATCTTTTGTCTCTTTTCTAAAGTCTCTTGTCTTCTAAATCAAACCATTTTTTAAGTTTTATCGTTATACGTATTCAAACAAAATCTATCAGACACAAATGAAAAAAATCGTTTTACTATTCTCTCTTTTTGTATCAATGGGAGCAATGGCACAAGGTATCAAAACACCAGCCCCAAGTCCAACCCAAACCATTAAGCAAGATTTTGCTCTTTCATCAATCGAAGTAAACTATTCTCGTCCGTTGGCTAAAGGTCGTAAGATTTTTGGTGATTTAGTACCTTTTGGTGCTATGTGGAGAACTGGGGCTAATGGTGCAACCAAAGTAACTTTCGGTGAAGATGTGAAAGTTGGCGGTGTTGCGGTAAAAGCTGGTTCGTATGCACTTTACTCAATTCCGAATGCAGGTGAGTGGGAAATTATCTTGAACAAAGGTGTAAATAATGGTGGTTTGAGCGGCTACAAAAAAGAAGAAGACGTAGCTCGTTTCAAAGTAAAATCAATGACTCTGCCAATGAATATTGAGTCGTTTACGATTATCATCGGTGATGTATTGGCGGCATCGGCAAATATCCAAATTTTGTGGGAAAACACAGCCGTAAGCATTCCAGTAGAAGCTGATATTGATAGCAAAATCATGAAATCAATTGATGGTGCAATGAATGTTGATAGCCGTCCGTATTTTGCAGCAGCGGGTTACTATTTTGATAATGGCAAAGATTTATCGAAAGCATTAGAATGGGTAAACAAAGCAATTGATGCTCAACCAAGTGCTTATTGGATGGTGCATTTGAAAGCAAAAATTCAGGCGAAAATGGGTGATAAAGTAGCTGCAAAAGCAACAGCTACGAAAGGAATTGAGTTAGCAAAAGCTGGTGGAAATCCTGACTATGTAGCTCTGAACGAAAAATTGATTGCAACTTTGAAGTAAGAATATTTCAAATTGGCTTATAAACAGAAGCTCTCTTTCATTAGGAAGAGAGCTTTTTTGGTGCTTTTTTTCTTGAAAAAACAAAATTTGTTAAATAAAAATTATCCAAAAAAAATTGATTTGGCAAATAATTTATCCTAATTTTGTCTAATATTTAGAAAAACCAACTAAATAAAGAATTTTAAAAGGATAATTTAACTTATATCAATAATGTCAGCAGCAACAAAAACTTATCTTCCTTTCAAGGTAAAAGACATCACTCTTGCCGATTGGGGTCGTAAAGAAATTAAATTAGCAGAAGCCGAAATGCCAGGTTTGATGGCAATCCGTGCTGAATATGGTCCGTCGAAACCATTGGCAGGTGCAAGAGTAGCAGGATGTTTACACATGACAATCCAAACTGCGGTTTTGATTGAAACCCTTGTAGAGTTAGGTGCTGAAGTAACTTGGTCTTCTTGTAATATTTTCTCAACGCAAGACCATGCTGCTGCTGCTATCGCTGCTGCTGGTATTCAAGTTTATGCTTGGAAAGGTCAAACAGCCGAAGAATTCGACTGGTGTATTGAGCAAACTTTACTTTTTGGCGAAGAGCAAAAACCATTGAACATGATTTTGGATGATGGTGGCGATTTGACAAATATGGTTTTTGATTTATATCCAGAATACATCGCTGGTATCAAAGGCTTATCTGAAGAAACTACAACTGGTGTTCACCGTTTGTACGAGCGTATGAAAAATGGTACATTATTTTTGCCAGCTATCAACGTAAACGACTCAGTAACGAAATCGAAATTTGATAATAAATACGGTTGTAAAGAATCATTAGTTGATGCGATTCGTCGTGCAACTGATATTATGATGGCAGGTAAAGTTGCTGCTGTTGCAGGTTATGGTGATGTAGGTAAAGGTTCGGCAGAATCGCTTCGTGGAGCTGGTTGCCGTGTATTGGTTACTGAAATCGACCCAATCTGTGCTTTACAAGCAGCAATGGATGGCTATGAGGTTGTTACGATGAACGAGGCAGTAACTCGTGCGAATATCTTCGTAACGGCCACTGGTAACGTTAATATCATCCGTGACCGTCACTTCAATGCAATGCGTGATAAGGCTATCGTTTGTAACATCGGTCACTTCGATAATGAAATCGACATGGCTTGGTTAAACCAAAACTATGGACATACAAAATCTACTATCAAGCCACAAGTTGATATGTACGAAATTGATGGAAAAGAAATTATCATCTTGGCTGAAGGACGTTTAGTCAATTTAGGTTGTGCAATGGGTCACCCATCATTCGTGATGTCATGCTCATTTTCAAACCAAGTTTTGGCTCAATTAGAATTGTGGAATAACCCAGAGAAATACGAGAAAAAAGTTTACGTTCTTCCTAAGCAGTTAGATGAGAAAGTAGCTTCTTTCCACTTAGCTCACGTTGGTGCTAAATTAGATACTTTAGATTCAGAACAAGCTGCATACATCGGTGTTTCGACAGTTGGGCCATTCAAGTCTGAAATGTATCGTTACTAATATTCAGTAGAGTTTTTATATCAAAACGCCCATTTATTGAAAAATAGCTGGGCGTTTTTGCTTTTTATTTGTCTCTTGATTTAGTTTTACTCTTATAAGTTTTTCAAAAGCATAGTCTCCTTAAATCTGAATATTTACCTGTGAACTTTCCTTTAATATTACTAAAAAATTAAATTTTTCCTATAAAATTGTCGTTTTCAAATATTTGCCGTAATTTTGCTTGGCAAATAGAGAAACGAAATTATTTGCTATGTTAGATTCTTCAAAGTTGCTTTACGAAGCACTCACTTACGACGACGTTCTGCTCGTTCCTGCATACTCCGAGGTACTTCCACGTGATACGCATACGAAAACATTTTTAACAAAAAATATTCAATTAAACATTCCACTTATTTCGGCGGCAATGGATACCGTTACCGAATACGAAATGGCTGTGGCAATGGCACAAGAGGGCGGAATTGGTTTTATTCACAAAAACATGACCATTCAGCAGCAAGCCGAGCAAGTTCGTAAGGTAAAACGCTCAGAAAGTGGTATGATTATCGACCCAATTACGTTGCACGAAACAGCAACTGTTGGCGATGCTCTTCGTATAATGAAAGAATTCCGCATAGGTGGTATTCCGATAGTTGATGAAAACCAAAAACTTAAAGGTATTATCACCAACCGTGATTTACGTTTTCAGTTAGATGCTTCAAAAGCAATCACTGATATTATGACCAAAGATAACCTAATCGTTGGACATGAAGGAGCAGGATTGGCAGAAGCAGAAGACATTTTACGCAATTATAAAATCGAGAAACTTCCAATTGTTGATAAAGACTATAAAATTATCGGTTTGATTACTTATCGAGATATTTTGAAGAAAAAAGACCGTCCGAATGCTGCTAAAGACAGGTTAGGTCGTCTGATTGCAGGTGCAGCCGTTGGCGTAACACCTGACATCGAAGAACGTGTAGCAGCCCTCATCAAAGCAGGGGTTGACGTAGTAAGTATAGACACAGCTCATGGACACTCGAAAGGTGTAATTGACAGCCTCAAACGTATCAAAGGTGCATTCCCGAACATCGATGTAATCGTAGGAAATATAGCTACTGAAGAAGCCGCTGAAGCTCTTGCCAAAGCAGGTGCTGATGCAATCAAAGTTGGTGTAGGTCCAGGAAGTATCTGCACGACCCGTATCATTGCAGGTATAGGAATGCCACAACTTTCGGCCGTTGCTGATTCGGCAAGAGCAGCCGCAAAATATGGTGTTCCAGTAATTGCTGATGGTGGGATTCGTTTTTCGGGCGATATTGTAAAAGCAATCGCTGGCGGTGCAAGTACCGTTATGATTGGTTCGCTTTTGGCAGGAACAGAAGAAGCCCCAGGCGAAATGGTGATTTATGAAGGACGCAAATTTAAAACATACCGTGGAATGGGTTCGGTAGAAGCAATGGAAGACGGCTCGAAAGACCGTTATTTCCAAGATGCGGAAGATGATATTAAGAAACTCGTTCCCGAAGGAATCGTGGGTCGTGTGCCATTTAAAGGTCGTGCTGCCGAAATTATCTATCAAATGGTAGGTGGCTTGAAAGCAGGTATGGGCTATTGTGGTGCTGGCGATATTGCTACTTTACAAAAAGCAAAATTTGTAAAAATCACAGCATCGGGTATTAAAGAAAGCCACCCACATGATATTCAGATTACAAGAGAAGCCCCGAATTATTCGAGATAATTTTCAAAATAAATAGATTTAAAACACCGATAGTCAACTTTATATTGGCTATCGGTGTTTCTATAAAAAGAAATATACTTTGAGTAAAAGCCGATTATTAATAACACAAAGCTATTTACTCATTCCGAACGGGCGGTATACTGCTTCACTCATTTACTCATTATTCTATGAATCGAGTACTAATTACAGGTGCAAATGGTTTAGTTGGCAGTGCCACCGCTCGTAGGTTTACAGAAGCGGGCTATGAGGTTTCGGCAATGTGCCGTGCTGGCAGCGATTTGTCTTTATTGAACGATATTAAATCAAAAATCAAAATCATCGAAGGTGATATTTTAGATATACATTCACTAGAAAATGCACTCGAAAATCAAGATTTTGTAGTTCATACAGCCGCTTTAGTGTCTTTCGCTCCTAAAGACCGTAACCAAATGTTTAAGGTAAATGTAGAAGGGACGGCCAACTTGGTAAATATTTGTCTAGAGAAAAACATTAAAAAACTCTGTCACGTAAGTTCGATTGCAGCATTGGGTCGCCCAACGTCGGCATCAGAAAGTGTGAATGGTGGAATCATTGACGAAAATCAAAAATGGGAAGATTCTCCGCTCAACTCAAATTACGCAAAATCGAAGTACGAAGGCGAACTTGAAGTATGGCGTGGCGAAGCAGAAGGGCTGAATGTGGTGGTCTTAAATCCATCAATTATTTTGGGTGAAGGGAATTGGAACAAAAGTAGTACGCAACTTTTCAAGTACGTTTATGACCAGCATAAATATTATACCAATGGCAATTTCAATTATGTAGATATAAACGACCTCGTAACGGCTATTTTTATACTTACTACCTCAAAAGTCAAAAGCGAACGCTTCATTTTGAATGGTGGTACTACGACATACAAGGTGTTTTTTGAGAAAATAGCAGTAGTTTTTGGTAAAAAAGCCCCTTTTAAGACTTTATCACCTTTCGCCATCGAAATCCTGTGGCGATTCGAAGCCTTGCGGGCTTTCTTCACAAAAAAAGCTCCATTAATTACAAAAGAAACAGCTCATAATTCTAGCACAAAATTTGCTTATAAAAACCTAAAGATTCAAAAAGCAATTAATTTTCAATTTACTGACTTAGACGAAACGATTAGCCGAGTTGGAAATTTTCTTTTGAAATAGTTACTGGGAAATTTGTTATTGGAAAACTGGTTATTGGGAAACTGGAAAATTAGTTATCGGTAAACTGGAAACTTGGATACTGGTTATTCGATCATTTTTTTAATAACCAATAACCATTTTTCTAATAAACCAATAACAAATCACCAACACATGAACTTTTATTTCTGGAAAACTATTGAGATTTAATAAATAATTTTTACATTTATTAATCGTTTTATTGGTGCAAATAATCTCGTATGTCATTTCATTGATTATCAATAGATAATACTAAATAGAAAGAAAATACAAGTGCGTTTTTATATCCAAAAAATCAATTTTTTAGCACAATTTGCAGCCCTATGGTTGGGCTGTTTAACCTTTGAGTGGAATTCTACATGCAACACGAATTTAGTGACAGATTCGATGGTTTCGATGACGCTGATGTGAAAGCATCGGCCGAACGCTTTGAGGAAATGCTCAAAAGTAAAGAAACGATTTTCTTCGACGAAGAAACATACGAACAATTATCCGAATACTATTTGCTCAAAAGCAAGTGGGATATGGCAATGAAAGCCTGCCGAATTGGCCTTCAGCAATACCCTTATTCGCTTGAATTGCTACTCGACAAAGTTCAACTTCACGCCAATTATGAGCAGTTTGAAGAAGCAATGGAGGTTTTGGATACTGCTGCCACCTATAATCCAGCTGATAACGAAATCACCTATATGAGAGGCGTAATATGCAATCTCATGGGCAATTACGAAGACGCCGTTGATCATCTACGTGAGGCATTATTATTATCTGACGAAAAAGAAACAGTATACTTTCAGCTTGCTCAAACCTACCAAAATTGGCAAAAATTTGAGGAAGCGGCTCATTTCTATAAAAAAGCTATCCGCAATAAATTTCAAGAGGAAATTGCTTTTTATGAACTAGTATTTTGCTTAGAACAAGCCAATAAATTAGAAGAAAACCTTAGTTATTTTCAAGAATTAGTTGACAATGACCCCTACTCGCATTTTGCATGGTTTGCCTTGGGTATGACTCATAGTCGCCTCGGCAAGCATAAAGATGCTGCTTTTGCGTATGATTATGCGGTTACGGTAAAGGAAGATTTTGCTTCGGGTTGGTTCAATTTGGCTCATGCGTACATGAACCTCAATAATTTTATTGATGCCAAAGAATGCTATGCCAATGTGCTAAAACACGAAGCCCCAACTGCCGAGGTTTATACACATTTAGGTGCTGCTTGCGAGAAATTGGAACAATACGACGAAGCCTACAAAAACTACCGAGAAGCCACGGTTTTGGACGAAAATTGGGACGATGCATGGTTTGGAATGGGTTCGGCTTTATATGAGCAGGAACGTTGGTTTGAGAGTGTTCATTTTACACAAAAGGCTATCAAACTCAACGAAGAAAACGCTGATTATTGGTTGCTTTTGGGTGATACTGAATCTAAATTAGGAAATTTTTTGTCGAGTAATGAGGCTTATACGCAAGCCGTTGCACTTGACTCGAATAATCCAGATATTTGGCTAAATTGGTCGTTACTTTTCTTTGAGCAGAGTGAATATAGTAAAGCCTTTGAGATTGTTTATGACGGAATCAGCGAAACGCCCGATGATGCCGATTTATTCTATCGTGCAGCAGCTTATCTGATTTTTGATGGAAGCTATAACGAAGCCTACAAATACCTCGAAACTGGCTTGATTTTAAATTATGATGCCCACGTACAAATCTATGATTTCTTCCCGAATCTTGATACGCAAAAGGCTCTTTTTAGAATTATTGAGCAGTATAAATGAGGAGGATTTAGATAGAAATTGAGGCTTGGAAATCTATTTTTCTAAGCCTCAATTTGTTATATCTCGCTGTGCAATGTCTCTGACTTCGCACGAGTGTTTAATCATCAACTGATGGCTTTGCTTTGTATCTCACATCATCTTTCCACTTTCAATCGACTTTATGCCTTTTTTGGAAAGGGCTTTCACACCAAAAATCAAATCCGCAAAACGTGGGTCGGAGGTTAGTCCTTTTTTGTATCGGCTATAAATTTGCTGAATAACTACTGAGTTTTTGAATAAACCAAAAACATAGAAATACAGAATATTTGTTAAATCTCGACCGCTTTTTTCTGCATAACGCTCAGCAAATTCTTGGCGAGTTAAGTTTCCTTCCACCCAAGAAAGGTTAAATGTTTTTTCAAAAGCTCCATCATTGGCTTCTGCCCAATACGAAAGGCTTGTGCCTACATCCATGAGTGGGTCGCCAACGGTGGTCATTTCCCAGTCTAAAACCGCAATGATTTCTGATAAATTATTGGCGTTTAGCACTACATTGTCATACTTATAATCGTTATGTATGAGCGTGGGTTTTCCTTCGGTAGGAAGATTCTCTTTGAGCCAAGCAGCCAAAGTATCCATTGCAGCAATTTCATCAGTTTGTGAGGCAACATATCGTTTATGCCATCCTTCTACTTGTCGCTGAATATAGCCTTCGGGTTTCCCAATATGCACTAAACCAGTGCTTTCAATATTAATAGCGTGTAAAGCTGCCAGATTATCACACAATGCTTCTGAGAGTTTTCGTATTTCGGCAGGAGCAATGGTTTGTATAAGTTTCGGGGCATCTTTTGCTCGTAAAATAATGCCTTGCACTCGCTCCATGATATAAAATGGACAACCCATGACGGCCTCATCATCAGTAAAAATAATCGGATTTGGTATTTTCTCATACCCAATCGACTTGATGGCTGTCAGAATCTTGTATTCACGAGCCATATCATGTCCACCCTTGATGTCTTTCGCTCCTACCGGCGGGCGACGTAAAACATATTCACGGTTAGCAGTTTTTAAGAAATACGTCAGATTGGAGTATCCCCCAGGAAACTGCGAAACTTCGGTAATTTGTTCAAAATCAGGCAATTGAGATTTGATAAAGTCATTCAACTTTATCAAATCCAACTCTTCTCCTTGCCTAACTGCCGTAGGCGTATCTATTTTTAATGGTGTCATTTTTTAGTCAATTGCAGGCTGTGTTCCGCTCCACGGTTAATAGAGTTTTGTTGTTGAATCTCATTCTCAATTCTTACTGGTGTTCTGGTCTTAACAAATCATTCACCGTTTTTACGGGGTTAAACGTAATCAACGGCACTTCTACGAACAATGTGTTCCAGTTTGCCATTGCTCCATTCCATAAACCGGGTAATTCTTGGGCTTTTAGGTCACGACCACTTTGCGATTTTTGTGTATTGAAGCCAGTTTTAGGGTCACGGAACTCCAAAAGATTAAATTTGTTTCCTTGATAGTCTTTCATCGTACAAATCAAATCAACAGGGTTGAAGTGCGTTGCTTCATCAAAAATCTCTTTTTGTTCGGGGTCTTTCAAATCAATTTGAGCAGATTCTACTACCTGAAGTGAAATTGAGCCATCGGTATTTTCTGCCCAGAATGGCCCACCACCTGGTTCGCCAACGTTTTTTACCATTCCACAAATACGCAATGGACGATTGAGTTTCGTGCGGCAATAAGTTTTGCGTTCTTCAAAAGATAAATCATCATAACTTTCGGGAAATTCTACACAAAGGTCAAACTCAATAAAGTCTTCAATTTCTTCTACATCTTCTTCTTTCAAGTCTGCACCATCCATCATTTTCAGATAAGCAAAAACCGCTTGTTGGTAGCTTAAAACCAAACTCGCTAAAGCTTTTTTGTAGATGATTGTTTGCTCTTTTAGGCTATCTGGCACAACGTTGTCGATATTTTTAATAAATACCACATCTGCAACTTGGTCATTGAGGTTTTCGAGCAAAGCACCGTGACCTGCTGGGCGGAAAAGCAAATCTCCACCCGCCGTGCGGAAAGGCGAATTATCAAGATTTACAGCAATCGTATCTGTTGAAGGCTTTTGCTCTGAGAAGCTGATGTCATATTTTACACCATATTTTGCTTCGTAATCAGCCAAAACTGCATCAATCAAGGCTGTAAACTTGCTTCTATGCTCAGGTGAAACCGTAAAATGAAGGTTCACCTTACCACCTGAACTGGCGTATTTTGCACCTTCAACCAGGTGTTCTTCGGCTGGTGTGCGAGTTAAATCGCCATATTTATGAAACTCCAACAAGCCTTTAGGTAAAGCACCATAATCAAGGCCTTCGGCCGTGAGGAGATGTTTGAGAATGGTTTTGTGGTCGGCCGACTCGCTACCGACTGATTTTATCAAACTTTTATAGAATGCAAAATCTTGTAGGTGTTCTAAAACCTCATTAACCGATTTGTCGAATTTATTTTCTTCCAAAGCTGCAAAAAGCGATTTAAACATGCGTGAAGCCGCACCCGAAGCAGGTACAAACTTTAGTAGTTTTTTGCCAAAAATTTGGTCGTCGAAATCTTTTGATAGTTCTTTGGCTTTTTCGTCGCCAAGTTGAATCATTCCATCGTCGATGGTTGCCGCTCTAACGACATTCAAGTATGGAAATCCCACTTTAAAATTCTCGATTTGCTCAAGAATTGTTTCCACTTTTGCCCCACGGGCTTCGATTTGGCTAAGGTCTTTTTCGCTAAACATATTAATCAGGTTGAGTTAATTAGTCCACAGTCAATAGTTGGTTTATGAAGAACATTAAACTATTGATAAGGAGGATTTTGGTGAAAATTGTCGTTGTTTGGTTTTAATCAGCTACTTTAATGTGCGATTGTTTTGTTAAAAATGTAATTTTACGAAAAAATAGAATCAAGGCAATGTTTTTGCTCGGGATTAATTAAAGTTATTCAAGTCAACGGTAAATAGACGACGGTGTTCCGTTTCACAGATTGCTATCGACTGTTGTCCGTGAACAGTTGACTTATAAAAAAATCATGAATTCAATACTTCCTCTTTTACAGAAAACCCAGCAAGCTTCGGCGGCCATTCGTCGTTTGTCCGATGCACAACGGAGCGATTTATTAAATCAATTAGCCAATATCATTGAGCAATCAAAGGTACTGATTATGTTAGAAAATCAGAAAGATTTAGACTTGATGGACAAAGCTGACCCTAAATACGACCGTTTGTTATTGACTGAAAGTCGTATTCAAGGTTTGGCAGATTCGTTGAGAGAAGTTGCCCTTTTACCCGATCCAACAGGAGAAATATTGACCGAAAGAAACCTTGAAAATGGACTGAATATCAAGAAAATAGCTGTTCCGATTGGAGTTGTCGGAGTTATTTACGAATCTCGACCTAATGTAACGATTGATGTGGCCTCGTTATGCCTCCGATCGGGGAACGCTTGCGTACTGAAAGGTGGAAAAGAAGCTATTTTCTCGAATAGTTGTTTAGTTGGCTTGATTCATCAAATTTTAGTAAAATTTGGCGTTGCTGATGAAGCAGTTTTGCTTTTACCAAGCGACCGAAAATTTACTGATGAATTACTTAAAGCCACCCGCTATGTAGATATTATAATTCCTCGTGGTTCTGATTCGCTTATTCAATATGTGCGTCAAAATTCATTGATTCCAACCATCGAAACTGGTGCGGGTGTGGTGCATACTTACGTTGAAACAAGTGCCGATTTAGCCAAAGCTAAGGAAATAATTGTTAATGCAAGAGTTTCTCGCCCATCGGTTTGTAATTCGCTCGACTGTGCTATTATTGATGAAGCTATTATTGAAAAATTCTTGCCAATGTTGATAGAGGATTTCAAAAAATGGAATGTAGAAGTTTATGCCGATGAAGCTTCTTTCGCTGTTTTGGAGACAATTGGTTATGAGAAACTGCAAAAAGCCAAAGAAGAAGATTTTGGAAAAGAATGGCTCGACTATAAAATTTCTATCAAAACTGTTTATAATCTTGAAGAAGCCCTTTCGCATATTCAAGCATTTTCATCTCGACATTCTGAAGCTATTTTAACCCAAAATCAAGGTTTTGCTGAAAGATTTTTGTCAGAAGTTGATGCGGCAGCCGTTTATCATAATGCCTCCACTCGTTTTACCGATGGCGGACAGTTTGGTTTAGGTGCTGAAATTGGCATTTCTACCCAAAAACTTCATGCTCGTGGGCCTTTTGCTCTCGAAAAACTCGTTACCGAAAAATGGGTTGTGTTGGGTGATGGGCAGGTGAGATGGTAGCTTCGACTAAGCTCAGCTACCACCCTACCTAAAATTGGTGGCTGAGCGGAGCCGAAGCCCAAATTTTAGGTTCATTTCATTCGTAATTCGTAATTCCACTTTTTTCTCTACATTTGTCATAGAAAATAACCTATGATACAATGAAAAATCTTCCTGAGCAATTTGCTCATCCGTATTCTTTTGCCCCAAAATTTAAGAAATCAGCCGTTTATTTTTCGATGGAATTTGCCATCGACCAAGCTCTGAAAACCTATTCGGGTGGACTTGGATTTTTGGCTGGCTCGCACATGCGAAGTGCCTATCAAACCAAACAAAATCTTGTCGGAATCGGTATGCTTTGGAAATTTGGTTATTATGACCAAGTTCGCAAGACCGATAATAGCATGGACGTACAATTTCGTGAGAAAATGTACAGTTTTTTGCAAGATACTGGCGTTCGTTTCCAAATGAATATTCAAAACCGAGCAGTTTGGGTAGCTGCATATTTCTTGCCTCCGACAACTTTTGGTACTGTTCCGATGTTTTTTCTGACTACCGACACCGATGGAAATGATACTTGGGCAAGGTCGATTTCATATCATCTGTACGATGCCGATGCTTCGATAAAAGTCGCACAATGTATGGTTTTGGGTATTGGCGGAACGACTTTTTTGGATAAAATCAATTACGAACCCGAAGTTTATCATTTCAATGAAGCTCATGCACTTTCGGGTGCTTTTCATCTATACAAAAAGTTTGGAAAAGCCGCTGATTTGAAAAAACGTTTGGTTTTCACGACGCATACTCCTGAAGAGGCTGGCAACGAAAAACATGATATCAATATGCTCGAAAACATGAATTTCTTTGCGGGCGTACCGATGAACGAAGTTCGTAAAATCAGTGGTATTACTGACAATGTGTTTAATCACTCGTTAGTTGCTTTACGTTTGAGCCGAAAAGCTAATGCTGTTTCAAAACTTCATGGAGAAGTTTCTCGAAAAATGTGGGGCGATTATAAAGGAATTTGTGAAATTACGCACGTAACCAACGCCCAAAATAACCTTTACTGGGTAGATAATATTTTAGAAAAAGCTCGCAAAAAAGGTGATGTAAAAACTATTGCTTCTCGCAAAAAAGAATTGAAAGAAGTACTTTTCAAAACCGTAGCTGACCAATCAGGAAAACTTTTTAAACCCGAAGTTCTAACTATTATTTGGGCAAGAAGATTTGCGGCTTACAAACGCCCCGATTTGCTCACTCGTGACCGTGAACGCTTCGATAAATTGATGAAAAATACCAAATATCCGATTCAGTTTATTTGGGCGGGAAAACCCTATCCATTTGATGGTGGAGCAATCAATAACTTCAATCAGTTATATTATTTGAGTCACCTTTACCCAAATATGGCAGTGCTGACTGGGCATGAATTGAACTTATCGAAACTTATAAAGGATGGTTCTGATGTGTGGCTCAATACGCCAATAGTAACTCGCGAGGCTTCGGGAACAAGTGGAATGACTGCAGCCATGAATGCTTCGCTCAATTTCTCTACTTTTGATGGTTGGGTTTGTGAATTTGCGAACGAACAAAACTCATTCGTAGTGCCTGTTGCTCCACAATCTCCAGATTGGGAACGAGATAGAGTTGACATTCATAATATGCTTGATATGCTCGAAAATAAAATTTTGCCAACGTACTATGACCGACCCGAAGAATGGCAAAAAATGGTTTTACAGAGCATGAATGATGTAAATACGTTCTTCGACTCTGATCGTATGGCGGCTGAGTATTATGAGAAGGTTTATTGATTTTATCTAATAGATAAAACCTCTGCGATTCTTTGGAAACCATATCAATTGCAGAGGTTTTATTTTTATCCTGTATATTTGGTCGAAATAAAGATTTTCAGTCATGCTTCGTGTTCCTTCTTCGATAAATTCCAATGAATTTGAGTCTCTGAAGATTCAAGACATGACTTTTGTTGCGTATCGAAACAATATTTATCCTTCAAGAAATGAGATATTTTTTGAGGAACACGCCATTATTTATGTTCTAGAAGGCGAAAAAAGATTCGTTTCTCCCACGCAGGATGTTCACGTAAAAAAAGGCCAAATTTTGTTTTTTCAGCGAGGTTGCTATTCTATGAATGAGTCCATTGATGTCAATTATCGCAGCCTTGTTTTTTTCTTTCCCGAAAAATTATTGAAAGAATTTGTGGCTCAAAACCTCTCTCTTTTTGAAGATTATACCCAAAGTTCGTTTGAGCAGATATTGAGTTTGGAAAGTAATAGTGGTTTTGATATTTTCGTTGATTCACTCATTCCGTTTTTCAGTACTAGAACTAATCTTTTGAATCAATTTCTGAAACTAAAATTTGATGAATTGATGTTGCACTTGCTTGACCTCGACCGGAGCAATCAATTTCGGATCACGCTTTTTAATATTTATCAAGGGCAAAAGGTTGACTTGTCTTTTTTTCTTGAAAATTATTATCTCAAACCGCTGTCTATTAATGAATTAGCACGTATTTCTGGGCGTAGTCTCTCGGCTTTTAAACGTGATTTTGAACTTCAATTTAATACTTCTCCTGCCATTTGGATAAAAAACAAACGCCTCGAATATGCCTTTTTTCATCTACAAAATTCTCAAAAAAACGTTTCCGAAATAAGCCTCGAAATCGGCTACGAAAGCGTTTCTCACTTTATCAAAGCCTTTAAAGAAAAATACGGTTTTACGCCCAATAAAATTAATTAAACCAAAAACGCTATTTTTTGGTCGTATTTCGTTAATCATAATTAGGTTATTATACCCAATTTTGCATCGCCTATCCAACAAACTTCAATGGCGGACAAATTTCAAAACAAATATCGCATTCCTTCTGCAAGACATCCCAACTTGGGATTATGGCACAAATGGTGCATATTTCATAACGATTTGTACGAAAAACCGTCAATATTTTTTTGGAGAATGTGAAAAAGGCAAAATGAAATTATCGACCGTTGGTGCGATTATCCAAGGTTTTTGGTACGAAATTCCAAAACATTTTCCATTTGTTGAATTGGGTGAATTTGTGGTAATGCCTAATCATATTCATGGTGTTTTGATTTTGAATAAAAATAGTTTTGATGAAAATATCGAACCTATCGACATAATTGACCCCATCGACCCCGTAGAGACAGGGCATTGCCCTGTCTCTACCAACGACGCATCCACCAATAAACCAAATTCGGAAAAAACCATCTGTCAAAAACGATTTCGGAATCAAGGAAAAAATACGGTTTCGTCAATTATTGGTTCATACAAATCAATTTGCACCAAACACATTCATGCCGCATTTCCGACATTGAATTTTGAATGGCAAACACGTTTTTGGGATAATATTATTCATGATGATGAGGCCTTTAACACTATCAGTCAATACATTATCAATAATCCCTTGAATTGGAAAGATGATAAATTTTTTGGAGAGGAAATGAAACCCGAATAGAGACCGTTCATTGGTAGAGACAGGGCAATGCCCTGTCTCTACGGCGGCGAACAAAAAACAAAACGCATTAAAACAATTAAAAAAATATGTCAGCACCAAAATCATTATTTGACAAAGTATGGGATGCCCACGTCGTTCGTAAAATCGAAGATGGCCCCGATGTTTTTCTTATTGACCGCCACTTCATTCACGAAGTAACGAGTCCAGTTGCCTTTTTAGGTCTTGAAAGCCGTGATTTAGGCGTGCTTTTCCCTAATCGTACTTTCGCAACAGCCGACCATAATACACCAACAATTAACCAACATTTACCAGTTCAAGACCCACTTTCAGCCAATCAACTGAAAGCTTTGGAAACAAACTCGGCTAAGTACGGCATTTCTCACTGGGGATTAGGTCACGCAAAAAATGGAATTGTTCACGTAGTTGGACCAGAAAATGGTATTACTCTCCCGGGAATGACCATCGTTTGTGGCGATTCGCATACTTCTACGCACGGTGCTTTTGGAGCAATTGCCTTCGGAATTGGTACTTCTGAAGTAGAAATGGTACTTTCTTCGCAATGTATCATGCAGCCAAAACCAAAAAAAATGCGTGTAACAATCAATGGTAAATTGGGCAAAGCTGTTACTCCAAAAGACGTTACTCTTTTCATTATTTCAAAACTTTCGGCGGCAGGTGCAACAGGCTATTTCTGTGAATATGCTGGTGATGTTTTTGAAAACATGAGCATGGAAGGACGTATGACGGTTTGTAATATGTCAATCGAAATGGGTGCAAGAGGTGGCATGATTGCACCTGATGAAACTACTTTCGCTTATTTAAAAGGCAGAGAGCAAACACCAAAAGGTGAGGCTTGGGAAAGAGCTTTGGCTTACTGGAAAACCCTCAAAACTGACGAAGGAACAGTTTTCGATATTGAATATAGCTATGATGCGGCTGAAATTGAACCACAAATTACTTATGGCACAAACCCAGGCTTGGGTACAGGTATTTCACAAAATATTCCTCAAGCGGCAAATGTACTTGATGGTGCTACTTCTTATGCAAAATCATTGAACTATATGGGCTTTGCCGAAAACGAGCAAATCATCGGCAAACCAATTGATTATGTTTTCTTGGGAAGTTGTACAAATGGTCGTATAGAAGATTTTCGTGCTTTTGCTTCAATCGTAAAAGGTCGAAAAAAAGCTGATAACGTAACTGCTTGGTTAGTACCAGGTTCGCATATCGTAGAATCTCAAATCAAGGAAGAAGGTATCTTAGATATTTTGACCGAAGCAGGTTTTGCTTTGCGTCAACCAGGTTGTTCGGCGTGTTTGGCAATGAATGATGATAAAATTCCTGCGGGAAAATATGCAGTTTCAACATCAAACCGAAATTTTGAAGGTCGTCAAGGACCAGGTGCAAGAACACTTTTGGCATCTCCATTGGTAGCAGCAGCAGCGGCAGTTACAGGAAAAGTTACTGACCCTCGTACGATGCTTTAGGCTTTACGCTTTAGGCTTTATGCTTTACGCTTTCGCGTTTTTTAGAAACAAAATAAAAAAACAAAAGCATATCGCTTATAGTCTACAGCAGTAAAAGACAAGAGATTTTAGAAAATACGAAGTAAAGCATATCGCTTATAGCATACAGCCTAAAGCCTACAGCAGTAAAAGATGAGGGATTTTAGAAAATACGAAGTTTGGCAGTTATCGCATTCTTTGGTTTTAGAAGTTTATTCGCAAACAATAAACTTTCCTAAAGTCGAACAATATGGAATTACAAGTCAATTAAATAGAGCAACAGTTTCTATTCCTACCAATATTAGTGAAGGATGTGGTAGAAATTCAGATGCCGAATTCCATCGTTTTATTTAAATATCTCTTGGTTCTGCACATGAGGTCGAATACCTTTTGCAATTATCTCATAATTTAAAATTTATTGATTTAGAAAAGTACAAATTACTGGACGCACAAGTGAATTTAGTAAAGCAAAAACTGTATCATTTAGCACAAAAGCTAAATAGCAAATAATTTAGACAAAATTTAGCCTATAGCATACAGCCTATAGCGTAAAGCAAAATAAAAATGGCATACGATAAATTTATAGTACTCAAAAGCACCGCAGTTCCGATGCCAATCGAAAATGTGGATACTGACCAAATCATTCCTGCACGTTTCTTGAAAGCAACAAGCAGAGTAGATTTCGACAAAAACTTATTCAGAGACTGGCGTTATAATAATGATGATTCTCCGAAAGTAGACTTCGTTTTAAATAACCCTATCTACTCAGGTAAAATATTAGTTGGAGGTAGAAACTTCGGTAGCGGTTCTTCTCGTGAACACGCTGCTTGGGCGATTTATGATTACGGTTTCCGTTGCGTAGTTTCTAGTTTCTTTGCTGATATTTTCAAAGGAAACGCTTTAAATATTGGTATTTTGCCAGTACAAGTAAGTGAAGATTTTTTACACAAAATTTTCACGGCTATTGAAGCAGATCCAAAAGCTGAACTTGAAATTAATCTTCCTGCTCAAACGGTTACTATTTTAGCAACTGGCGAATTGGAAAGTTTTGCAATCAACGGCTACAAAAAGAACAACATGATTAATGGCTACGATGATATTGATTATCTCCAGTCAATGAAAGCCGAAATTGCGGATTTTGCTGATAAGAGTTTATACTAAAAAAGCTTTAAGCTATAGGCAATATGCTTTATGCATTTTAAAACGATGCTTTTAGTCAAATGCCTATTGCTTATAGCCTAAAGCTTAAAGCATAATATGCGACACATTGAAATAATGGATACAACACTCCGTGATGGTGAACAAACCAGCGGAGTATCTTTTTCGGCTACTGAGAAATTGGCAATTGCCCA
>JAFEIL010000158.1 GCA_017495105.1 Emticicia sp.
CCCATTTTCCTCTACTTTTATTTTAGATAAAGTCCCATCTTTTTCCACAACAAAACTAAACAAAACTGAGCCGTTTAATTTATTCGCTTTATAAGCAGGACACATATATTTTTTCATATAAAATGCCATTTTTTTATCACCTCCAGGAAACGATGGAGGTGAGCCTTGTTCACAAACACCTAAATAAACTGTAGTATCATTAGTGATGGATACTTTTTCATAAGTCTGTGAAAAGGCTTTTGAATTTATCAAGAATATAAAAAATAGTTTAAGATATTTTTTCATGTTTTATGTAAATCTATTTCAGGATAAGATAGACGGTATCGCCCAGACGGCAATTAATTTATTTTTGTTAAAAATCCACCTCACTCCGCAAAGGAGCAGAGGCTTGAGCTCCCATACGAGTAACTGAAATAGCGGCTGCTTTGCAGGCAAAATCAATGGCTTGTTCTAAATTATTACCTTCAGAAAGTGCAACCGCTAAAGCACCGTTGAATACATCACCTGCGGCAGTGGTGTCAACAGCTTGAACTGCAGGAGCAGCAATTAAACGATTGGTCGTCGAATTGTGTAAATAGGCTCCTTTTGAGCCAAGTGTAATAATGACATTTTTTACACCTTTTTCGTGGAATTTGTGTGCTGCCTGTTCGGCAGTTTCGAGGTCTGTAACTTTTATTCCTGTGAGTAATTCTGCTTCGGTTTCGTTAGGTGTGATGATATCGAGATACTGAAAAACAGTCTCGTCGAGCATTTGTGCTGGAGCAGGATTTAAAATTACTTTCGCACCATTTTCATGACATTTTTTGATGGCAAATTCTACGGTCGGAATCGGTATTTCGAGTTGAAGCAAAACTGTATCATTCGTCGTTATTTGTTCAATTGCTTTCGCTACTTCCGATATTTGTAAATTTCCATTTGCTCCCGAAGCCACCGCAATACTGTTTTCGCCTTTGGCATCAACCAAAATCAAAGCCACACCCGAAGGATTTTTTATATCAGTAAAAACAAAATTAGTATTAATGCCTTCTTTCTGAAATCCTTGAATGGCTTGTTTTCCGAAAATATCATCTCCAACTTTACTAACAAAAGTTACATCTGCCCCCAGTTTTGCAGCAGCTACGGCCTGATTTGCTCCTTTTCCGCCCGCATTCATCAGAAATGTACCTCCAAGAATAGTTTCACCTGCGGCTGGTAATTTTTCTGATTTTACGACCATATCGGTATTTGAACTCCCGATAACGAATATTTTTTCTTTCATCTTCCTAAATTTTGTTTTAAATAAACATCCATGATTCGCTTCAAAAACTCCTCGGTATTGATACTCACGCCAATTTCGGCATTGGGCGTTTTGGTTTTATCAATGCGAGTATAGCCTTTGTCGTCAACTTCAATGAAAACTTTTTCGGTTTTGAATAAATCGGGGTAAAGTGCCATTCCGATGGCTACGGCATCGAAAAGGGTAGGGGTTGCCGTGTTTGACCAAAGTGTTTTCAAGCCACAAAGAGTATTTGTAAGTGGGCTTTGGCGATAAAGTAATCTTTCTTGCATCATTTTATCCCACTTCACAAAAGCGGTTATGTCAAGCCCAGCATAAACAATATTTGCTCCTGAATTGACAAATTTTTTGGAAGCTTCAATATCTACTTTAACATTCCATTCGGGGTTGATAGTTGGGCTACCGTTATACCCAATATAAAACGAACCAAACATGGCTATTACTTTCTTGGCTAATTTCAAGGCTTGTGGGTCTTTCTCAATAATATCTTTCATGTTGGTCACTGGCCCAACCGAAAATAAAATCACTTCATTGGGATATTTGCGTAATTGTTCGATAATAAAATCTGCTCCAGATTGTTTAATCGGTTTGACTTTATTGAACCCTTTTGACCAGTAATACTGCTCGGCATACCAATTTGCACGCTCATCTATGTTTGAGGTATTTCGTCCCATAGCTACTGGAATCTGCTCTAAACCAGTTTCGTAAAGCATTTTGCAGGCCAATTCTGCACGGTCGTTGGTTCGTCCGTAACAGGTTGTTATGCCTAAAATTTCAAATTTATCAGTGCTGGCCAACATCAAAGCTACGGCGTAAGCATCGTCAATGTCATCGCCTAAATCGCAATCAAGGATTATTTTTTGTTTTTGGGCTTGAATTGAAATAAACACTAAGCAAAGAATACCAAGTAGAAGAAGTTTTTTCATGAGGTTTTGGTCAAAAATTATACTCAAATTAAATACAATTTTTTCATTGTTTAATTCAATTATACAGCTTCTTTTTTTTACTAAGGCTATTTCTTTAAAACTGTCAAATCGTGATAGTAAAAATTGTCAAAATTCATCTAAATTTACCCTACATTTTCATCTAAAAAACAACAAAGTATGTATCCCTTTTCAAAAAAAACTTTCAGTTTTTTCTTTCTACTGACTTTAAGTACCTCAGTTTTTGCACAAACAAAAGAAAAAACTCCTTTAGTCGGCGTTCCCTACGTCGTCATGGTTTCATTCGATGGTTTTCGCCATGATTATGTGGAAAAATACAATACGCCCAATTTTAAGGAGTTTATCAAGCAAGGAGCGGCGGCCAAAATGATGCTTCCGTCGTTTCCGAGTAAGACCTTTCCGAATCATTATACGCTTGTTACGGGTCTTTACCCCGGCAATCATGGCTTGGTTGATAATACGTTTTATGATAAAGGCCGAGATACATTTTACTCGATTCGTCAGCGTGAAAAAGTCGAAGACCCTTATTATTATGGTGGTTTGCCACTTTGGCAATTAGTTCAGCAAAATGGCATGAAATCGGCATCCTATTTTTGGGTAGGTTCAGAAACTCCGATTGGTGGACAGTTTCCAAATTATTACCATAAATTTGATGATACTATACCGCATAAAAATCGAGTGAACGCAGTTTTCGATTGGTTGAAATTACCCGAAGCCGAACGCCCGCATCTGATTACGATTTACTTTTCGATGGTTGATACGCAAGGCCATGAATATGGCCCTAACGGTCAGAAAACCAAAGAGGCAGTTATGGAAGCCGATAGTTTGGTCGGAATGTTGGTTGAAGGTTTGAAAAAAAATGATTTGCCTGTAAATGTAATTTTAGTGGCCGACCACGGAATGTATGAAATGCAAAATCGACCTGAGTATTTTATTTATCAAGAAGATATTTTGGCAGGCTTATCGAAAGACGATTTTATCTTTGTGAATAATAACACACACGCAAATGTTTTCGTAAAAAATAAAGCCAAAGAAGATTCAATATATAATGTAATTAAGGCGAGAGAGTCACACTTTAAGGTTTATAAGAAAGCTGAAATTCCTGCAAAGCTACATTTTAATGAGCATCCACGTATCGGAGATTTGTTTTTTGTAGTTGAGCCTGGATACAGTATTTATTCAAAAGAAGCTTTGGCCAAAAAGCCCGAAACTCGTTCCGTTTGGGGAGTACATGGATTCGACCCTTCGATAACGCCTGAAATGGGAGCAATTTTCTATGCAAAAGGTCCAAATATCAAAGCTAATATTAAAATCCCTGCTTTTGATAATATTCATGTTTATCCATTTGTTGCAGCAATTTTGGGCATCACTCCACCGAAAGTTGATGGTAATATTAAGGTTTTGGAAGGCATTTTGAAGAAATAGCTGTCGACATATCCTATTTTAAGAAGATTGCTTAGGGACTCAGAAATTCTAAGTCTTTTCTAATACTACCTTAACTTGGTTCTAATTTTGTTGCCGTACGTTTGTAACGTAATAATAAAGCAAATACTTTAGGAAAAGTTCAGTTTTTAGTTTAGAGTAGCAAAAGAGCAGTTGATATTCGACTGCTTTTTTCTTATTTTACAAATAATTAAACCTTACAAAAATGTTAGATGTCATAGTTCCAATGCTATCGTTGATTGCATTAGAAATAATTTTGGGAATTGACAATATTATATTTATTTCAATTTTGGCAGATAAATTGCCCGAAAGCCAGCAAAAAAAACTTCGTTATTGGGGAATTGGCCTGGCTATGGTCATGCGTCTTCTTTTGTTGGGAATTATTTCGTGGATACTTAAACTTGATCAAACACTTTTTACACTTGCTGGAAAAGATTTTTCTGGTAAAGGTCTTATTTTAATTGCTGGTGGGCTTTTCTTAGTCTACAAAAGTACAAAGGAGATTTATCACAAAACTGAAGCAGCAGCTGATAAGCCTAAACAAGAAGAAAAAATTAGTTTCTCTAAGTTATTATCAGAAGTCATTATCTTAGATTTAGTATTTTCAATTGATTCAATTATTACCGCCGTTGGGATGGTGCAGCAGCTTTGGATAATGTACACGGCAGTTGTTGTAACGGTGTTAATTATGTTAATTGCATCGAAGCCAATCAGTGAATTTATTAGACTTCATCCATCTTTTAAGATACTTGCTTTAAGTTTTTTAATGATGATTGGTGTATCTTTACTGGCTGAAGGGCTTCATTTTGAAATTCCGAAAGGATATATTTATTTTTCGATGGCATTTGCATTTTTGGTTGATATAATTCAGATGAAAACCGTCAAGAAAGCATAATGAAAATAGATCAATATCAACAAAAATATGATAGAATATAAAAAAATACTTATCGTAGAAGATGAGTTAAAAGTGGCGTCTTTTATCAAGAAAGGCTTACAAACACAAAACTTTGAAGTAGTAGTTGTCGAAACTGGAAGGGATGCCAAGCGTTTCTTTGATGATGGTGTATTTGATCTCATCATTTTAGATATCGGTTTGCCGGATATGAGTGGTTTAGAGGTTTGTGATTATATTCGCAAGAAAAACACGAAGGTTCCAATTTTGATACTCACAGCTTTGGGAACGGTAGCTGATAAATTATCGGGTTTTGAGGTTGGTACTGATGATTATATGGTAAAGCCATTTGATTTTATGGAGCTTTTGGTTCGTGTAAAAGCTTTGTTGAAAAGAACCTCTGAAATAGAGCAACCTTCCGAATGCCTTCAAGAAGCCGATTTGGAACTTGATTTGAAAGAAAAAGTGGCTCGCCGAAATGGCCGAGTTGTGGAGTTAACAGCCAAAGAATTTAGTTTGCTTGAATATTTGATGATTAACAAAGGTAGGGTTGTATCGAAGGTGGATATTGCCGAAAAAGTTTGGGATATAAATTTCGATACAGGTACAAATTTTATTGAAGTTTACGTCAATTATCTGCGTAATAAAATTGATAAAGGTTTTTCTACTAAGCTCATTCATACGATTGTAGGTATGGGCTATATGCTAAAAAACAAATGACGATTCGTATACGTATGGCGGTGCTTTTTTTAAGCATCTTTTCTATTTTATTGCTTGTCTTTTCGGCTGTAATTTATTTCGAGAGCGAGGTTTACCGCCAAAAAGAATACAAAACTCGTCTTCGTCAAGAGGCTCTTATGGCCACTACTATTATATTCAATAAAAAAGAAATTAGTCCCGATTTATTGAAACTTCTTGATAAAAACAACATCACCGCCCTCAATCAAGAAGAAATTATAATTTATGATATTGATGATAAAGTAATCTACGAAAGTGGCTCTGATACCCCAAACTTAAAGCACGAACTTCTGAACGTCATTAGAAAAGAAAAAGAACTTTTTTGGGAAGAAAATGACCTCGAAATGTACGGTACAGTTATCAAAAATAATAATAAACAAAACATAGT
>JAFEIL010000481.1 GCA_017495105.1 Emticicia sp.
ATTCTTCGATAATAATTTCAATATTCTCTTTCACAGTTGGAAACTTATTCGGTCGCTACAGCCTAAATAAACCAGGGCTTATTTTAGCCAACCAAGGCGAAACCATACAAGATTTTTTTAAGCAAATACCTTCTCCAACCTTCATGCCTGATGAAGACAACATCATTCCAGTATTGGAAGGTGAATGGTTTACTGATGATATAGTAGGTAGGTTCAAGGTGTTTTTGAAAGCAGCTTTTGGTGAAGAGCATTTTGAAGAAAACCTCAAATATATTGAAGACACCATTGGTAAAGACATCCGCAAATACTTTGTAAAAGACTTTTACAACGACCACATTAAGCGGTATAAAAAGCGTCCTATATACTGGATGTTCAGCAGTCCAAAGGGGCATTTCAAAGCCCTTATATACGTGCATCGCTACACTCCAGATTTGTGCAGTAAAATGCTTACAGATTATCTGCAATCATACATCCATAAAATGGAAGCTGCTCAGCAAAATAAAATAGCCGAAAGCCTCAGAGAAGATTTGCCTGTAAGAGATAAAACAGCCGCTACCAAAGAAGCAGACCGCTTTTCAGTTATGATTAAAGATTGTAAAGAATATGCTCAAACTTTGTATGCAGTAGCAACCAAAAAAATAGCCATTGATTTGGATGATGGTGTAAAAGTAAACTACCAAAAGTTCAAAGAAGTATTAGTACCCATTAAAGGATTAGAAAAAGACGAAGAATAATGCCAGATATATTTGAAGTAAACGATAAAGTACAAAAGGCATTGGAGAAATATTTCCAACAGCACCGCCTTGTGTTTTGGTATGATGATAAAGCCGATATGAAATCCCTGTTTGAAAGTATGCAGTTTGCTGGTATTGAAAAACTGGTTATTGCAAACAACGAGTTTGGTATCAAGCACACAGTTTTGGTAGAACAACCAAAACAGAAATTCCTCATTTATCAACCAAAACCAAAACCTGAACCAAAAGACAATTGGCTGCTCGACCTCAATTTATCTCATGTAGAGTTTTACACCGATGCCTCATCTATTATTCTACAAGAATTAGGGCTAACACAGGAATACAAGACCTTCATTCAACAACACCTTCCGTTCTTTTCTTTGGATAAAAGAACCAGTGAACTAAAAGCTTTATTAGAACCTGATGAAAGAGAGGGTAAAATAAAGCTGAAAATGTTGGCTGTTGCTTGCCAATGTGAAGTTGAATGGGAAAAGATTTTATATGCCCTTTTTGTCGAAGCCTTAAAAGGAAAACAGACCACCTACAAAGCCATTGAGAATTTTAATATAGATGCTTTTTTGTGGGAGGAAATTGAGAAAAAATATGCCTACACATCACAGGATAAAACCATAAAGGATTTTTTACTTGTTTTAATAAACGACAACTTGCAACGTAGTCTTGTAAAAGGCAAACCCCAATTAAATAGGGATGCCTATTTATTTGTAAACCGTTGGAAGGAGAATATTAAAGCAAGGCAATCATTTGAAGATTGGAGCAAAAAATTAGAACAAGAACTAAATGTTGAAAGCTTGCTACAACAGGAAGAAGCAACTAATTTATTAGAAGCAGATACTTATGCTGTAATTGATAAGCAAATAATTTTCGCTTTAAAAAATCACATTCAGCAAGAGACACTTTCAAATACTATTATTCAGGAATGGATTAATAAAAGGCGAACTAAATTTTTCTTTACCCAATTCACTTTCATTTATGATGCTTTAAGTTTTGGTGCAAGTCTTTTAGATGAAATTCGTAAAACAAACCTGAGTATTAAAAACCCATTGGATGGCTTTGAGAAATACGCCAAATCGCTGTATGTTATAGACAGGCTGTATCGCAAATACATTTACAGTTGCGAATTGGCAGAACATCAAAATATCTTAAAAGACTTAACCGCCATTATTGAAAAGGCTTATGAAAATTCTTACTTGTTGCAGCTTAATGACAATTGGCAAACAGAAGTAGATAAGATGCCGGAATGGAAAATTGATAAAGTAACAGCTCAAAAACAGTTTTTTCAAACATGGGTAGAACCCTACCTTAAAAAAGACAATCGGGTATTTGTAATTATCTCCGATGGTTTAAGATTTGAATCAGCCACAGAACTAAGAGAAAGAATTTTACAAGAAGACAGATACACGGCATCATTAACTCCAGTATTAGGCTCATTGCCCTCTTATACTCAATTAGGCATGGCTTCCTTATTGCCAAATAAAGCCTTAACATTTAATGATAAAACAGAGATAGTTTTTGCCGAAGGACAAAGTACACAAGGCACACCAAACCGAACAAAAGTATTGCAGTCAGTAGATTCAAAAATGGTGGCTATTAGTGCAGTTGATTTTTTGAAAATGAATGCTAAAACCGATGGTAGGGAATTTATAAAACCTTACAATGTAATTTACATATACAGCAACATCATTGATAAAACAGGTGATGATAAAACATCTGAAAGCAAAGTGTTTGAGGCAACCGAATCGGAGTTTGACAACTTAGTTAAAATCATGAAGCAGGTTAACAACATGAATGGCTACAACATGATAATAACTGCCGACCACGGTTATCTATATCAACACAATCGTTTAGAAGCATCCGACTTTACTGATTTTGTAACATCTGGTGATGTTTATAAAACAAGCCGCAGATTTATTTTAGGCAAAAATCTCACCTCTAATGATTCTGTTAAAAAATGGTCAGGTGCAGCATTAGGCTTTTCTGATGATACAGAAGCATTAATACCAAAGTCAATTAACCGTATGCGAATACAAGGTGCAGGTAGCCGATATGTGCATGGTGGCAGCAGCTTGCAGGAAATAGTAATTCCAGTTTTAGAGATTAATAAAGCAAGGAAAAGTGATATAGAACAAGTAGAAGTTGATGTTTCAAGTCCTTCCTACAACATTACAAGCAACACTTTTGGAGTGAGTTTTTATCAGAAAAATCCAATTGGAGATAAGGTTTTACTAAGAGACATAAAAGCTGCATTTTATACAGCAGATAACTTGCTTATCTCTGATGTTTCAAATATCAAGTTCGATAGCAGAGACACCGATGCAGCAGCAAGAGAACAAAGAAAAACATTTGTGTTTACTTCTGAAGCATCAAAACTAAATGGTCAAGATGTGTTCTTAAAATTAGAAGAGAACATTGAAGGAACAAGTCATTTTAAAATATACAAAACCATCACTTACCGGATGCTGATAGCTTTCTCCAGTGAGTTTGATGACTTTTAAATAATACGAATATGGATACATTAGATACCAAATTAAATCAATCTTTCCCTGGCAAAGTAGTCAGAAAAGACTTAACGAAGCAAATAAAAGAAGGTGCAAATGTGCCTGTATATGTATTAGAGTATTTACTCGGTATGCATTGTGCTACTGATGATGAAGCCACTATTACAGAAGGTATTTTGAAAGTAAAAAAAATACTGGCAGAAAACTATGTAAGACCTGATGAAGCTGAGAAAATCAAAGCAAAGATTAAGGAAAAAGGACGCTTTAAAATTATTGACAGAGTAACTGCAAAGCTCAATGAAAAAGCAGACCGTTATGAAGGTTTGCTATCCAGCATCAATTTAAAAAATGTAATAATTGATGATAGTTATGTACGCAAGTATGAGAAACTATTGGCAGGTGGCATTTGGTGTATACTCACCTTAGAATATTGGTTTGATGAAAACTCAAAAGATTCTCCATTTAAGGTAGTTGAATTAAAACCAATTCAAATGCCTGAAACTGACATAACAGATTTCTTAAACCACAGACAGGATTTTACACTTGATGAATGGATAGATATTATTTGTAGAAGTGTTGGGATGGAATCCGTAAACCTTGACGAGAAAACCAAATGGCATTTAGTAGCAAGGATGATTCCCTTTGTAGAAAAGAATTTTAATATCTGTGAATTAGGTCCAAGAGGTACAGGAAAATCCTATGTGTATGATGAAATTTCACCCTACTCAATTCTTATTTCTGGAGGACAAACCACAGTAGCCAATTTGTTTTACAACATGAGCACAAGAACAGTGGGTTTGGTTGGAATGTGGGATGTTGTTGCATTTGATGAAGTGTCAGGAATAAACATGAAGGATAAAGATGGCATTCAAATAATGAAAGGATTTATGGCCAATGGTTCTTTTAGCAGAGGTAAAGAAAGTGTAAATGCAGATGCATCAATGGTATTTGTGGGCAACATCAATGGTTCAATAGAAAACTTGGTAAAGACAAGTCATTTGCTTTCACCATTTCCAAAAGATATGATTGATTCAGCTTTCTTCGACCGTTTTCATCATTACCTGCCAGGTTGGGAAATACCAAAAATGAGACCTGAGTTTTTTACCGATGCCTATGGCTTCATTTCAGATTACTATGCTGAATGTTTGAGAGAGTTAAGGAAGCACAATTTTTCTGATGTTATAGTAAAGTATTTTCGATTAGGTAAGGATTTAAACCAAAGAGATTCCATTGCGGTAAAACGAACCGTAAGTGGCTTAGTAAAGCTATTATTCCCTGATGGTAAATTCACAAAAGAGGATATTCGTAAATGCCTTGAATATGCATTAGTAGGCAGAAGAAGAGTAAAGGAGCAACTAAAGAAAATTGGAGGAATGGAGTTTTATGATGTTCATTTCAGTTACATAGATTTAGAAGACAATGAAGAACATTTTGTGGGTGTTCCTGAAAGCGGTGGTAAGTCATTAATTCCTGAAGGTGATTTACCTGCTGGAACTGTTTATGCCATTGCAAGCAATGTAGATTCTGGTCACAAAGGTTTATTCCGCTTAGACATTCAAAAAATGCCAGGCAATGGTAAAATCAGTGACACAGGTTTTGGAGGTGGTACAGCCATTAAAGAAGAAATGAAAGAAGCTGTTAACTATGTTCGTTCAAACCTTAGCAGGATAACACAATCAGCGAAGTATAATGATTTTGAATTTCACTTAAAATCAACCGATTTAAATGGCATTGGCAACATCAGAGGCTTAGAGTTAGCTATTTTCTTATCCATAGTATCAAGTATTGCAGAAAGACCTTTATTGCCTCAATTAGTCATCATTGGTTCAATGAGTATTGGCGGTGCAATTATTGGTTCTGATAATTTAGGTGAGTTCCTGCAAGTAGCAGCAGATAGCGGAGCAAAGAAAGTATTGATACCAGCAGTTGATATGGCTCAATTAGGCAAAGTCCCAGTTGACTTAATTTCAAAATTCAGTTTAGTAATTTATTCAGATCCTGTAGATGCTGCATTTAAGGCAATGGGGTTGGAGTAAAAATAAGTTTTAAAATGAAACCTAGCAATTGATAATTTGAAATTGAAAAAGACAAAAAAATATCGCCAATATTTGCACTCATTGAGGGCTTCATCCAAACATAAAAAGAATGTTAGGCGTGAAGCCGTAAAGCATTCACGAATGTTGGGTGAATTGAAATTTCAAAACGATGTTCGTCTAAACGCAATAGCAAAGGGTGTAAGTTACCAAAAACATTCTAAGGCTAAATATAATAACAAGAACAAAAATAACTTTAAGAAACCAATTATTAGATTTACAGATAGGATAACTCCGCCTTATTTCACTTTAAAATACGAACATTGTGTTCCTGTAATCCAGTTTATTAATGATTTGAAATCATTAGGGCAACAAGGCAAACACATCAAC
>JAFEIL010000427.1 GCA_017495105.1 Emticicia sp.
GTGTAGTATCATCTATAACTTTGACAGCCTCGAATTGCAGTGAGAATATCAAATGGAGTACTGGTGCAACAACAGCTACCATCGTTGTCAATTCTGCTGGAACATATACTGCAACTTGTAGTAATGTTTGCGTAGAAAGTAAGCCATCAAATATTTTGATAATAACAAAAGATTGTGGAAATTGTACTATCCTAGCACCAGTCATAAGTTGTTCAAAAACAACTATTTGTAAGTCAGAAAATGTAGTCTTAACAGCAACAGGCTGTATTGGGGGAACGATAGTTTGGTCAAATGGTCAAATAGGGACAACTATTACTGTTAAACCAATTTCAACTTCTAACTATACTGCGGTTTGTAAAGTATCAACTAACTGTATAAGTTCATTATCAAATTCAGTACAAATTAAAGTAGGTAGCATTGCTCCACCAACCATTGCTTGTAGTGCCACCTTTGTATGTTTAGGTGAAACAGGTACTCTGAGCGGTTCGGGTTGTGAAGGCACAATTATATGGTCAAATGGTAGTACGGGTAATTCAATCGTTGTTACACCAAACGGTACAACGATGTATAGTGCAAAATGTAAAATAGGTGATTGTGAAAGTGAAAGCTCTGAACAAGTTGCCATTCCGATTGGTAAGCCAAACCGTCCTTATATTTCTTGCAAAAGTAATGTAATATGTAATGGTGGCGAAACAACACTCACCGCATCGGGCTGTATAGGTATAATTGTTTGGTCAGATGGACAAACCGGTGGAGTTATCAAAGTATCACCAGCCATTGAGAATACACTATATTCAGCAGTTTGTAAATCATTTGGTGGTAAATGCGAAAGTGATAAATCGAATGAAGTGGTTGTAACGGTTGGAAAAAAAGTAGCTACACCAAAAGTAATCGGAACAATCACTAATATTTGTCCATTTAATACTACTGATATCAATACTGCAGTTTTAGGTGAGCCATCAACTAATGGAGGAACGTTTGAATTCCATGTAACGTCTTCACCAAATTCGCCGCTAATTACTTCACCAAGTACAGTTTCATCTGGAACTTATTACGTATTTGAGCGAAGTGCAGTGGGTTGTTACAGCGATTTTGCTACGATTAAAGTGAATGCTACCGAATGTAATGGTGGCGGACTGAATCCAAATGGCGGACTTGTTGATATTGCGGTGAAAAAAGTATCTTCATCTGCAATAGTTCCAGTCAATGAAATAGCAACTTATAAAGTAGTTGTGAAAAACGTTGGTCAGAACAAAGCAACAGGAATAGTGATTCGAGATATTTTGCCAAACGGACTCACTTATGTAAGTGCTAGTGGTAATGTTTCCTATAATAGTGGTATCATAAGTGTAAAAATTGATTCACTAAAAGCAGGTGATAGCACAACATTTACTTATAATACTAAGGTCGTAGCTGCTGGCAAAATCATTAATAAAGCAGAATTGTTTAAGATAAATGAAACTGACAAAGTTTTATCAAACAACTCAAGTGAATACACTATCAACAATATCACTTCAGGTCAGTTGATAGGATTGAGTAAAGTTTGCGAACCTGCAGTTTTAGTAAGTAATGCGGTTTACAATGTGCCATTTGTTATCTATGTAACTAATTTAGGTTCAACTGATATAAGTAAAATACAAGTAAAAGATGACCTTAATCGTGCATTTGGTAATGGTGCAAAAATCTTGAACGATACCATCAAAATAGTTGCAGATGCAGGATTGGTAGTAAATCCTAAATATACTGGACGTGGCTTAAATACCAATTTGCTTATTGATTCGTTGAGCAGTATCAAAAAAGGACAAAAATTAGCATTAAGATTTAATGTAAAAGTTGATTTGGCCAAAGCGACTGTTTCAGACTTCTTTAATGTAGCAGAAGTGAGTTCATCGGGTAAAATAGATCTTTCAACTAACGGAGTAAGTGCCGACCCAGACGGAGATGGTGACCCAAGTAATAATGATGAACCAACGCCAATCAAATTTAAACTTGATATTTCGCCAGACCGACCAGCAATAGGTATTGCACTTTCGGTTCATGATACAACGAAGATTAACAAAAACTGTTACAAAGTGACTTATTTGGCCCTTATAAAGAATATTGGCGATAGTAAATTAACCAATGTACAGGTTACAGATAGTTTAGCAAAAGCATACAGTAAGAGTGCATCATTCCAAGTACTAGGAAGTCCATTTACAGGAAAGAATAGCACGCTAAAAGTGAATCCAAATTATAACGGTAAAGACAATGTGAATTTATTAATAGCAGATTCAACTAGTCAATTGACTGTTGGTCAAATAGATTCTGTATTCTATACAGTTAGTGTTTGCAATGGAGATTACCTAGGTGCATACTCAACCAATGCTGATGCAAAGGCTATCGGAAATGGAAAGATTGTAACTGATGTATCAAATACAGGAAATGTAATTAATGCGAATGATAACTCATCAACAGTGATAGCGTTTCCAAGTAATATTAGTGAATTATTCATACCAGCAGGTTTCTCACCTAATGGAGATGGTAAAAACGATAATTTTATAATATCTATACCATTAGGAGCAAAAATAGAGTTGTTTGAAGTGTTTAACCGTTGGGGTCAGTTGATTTATAAAGATACAAATGGAGTAATTGGTACTTCAGGTTGGGATGGAATAAGTAATCAAGGACTAAGATTAGGCGGTGAAGGCTTACCAGATGGAACCTATTTCTATGTTCTAAAACTAAGTAATGAAAAAGAGCAAAGGGTTAGTTACATAACTTTAGCGAGATAAACTATTAGCCCTACGGAATAAACCATATTCCGTAGGGTTTCTTTTAAAATTTTAGTAAATATTTTCTTAAAATTTCTAATGATACCTTTGATTAAACCTCTATTATTTTTAATATTTTAATAGAACATTAGCATGATTCAACAATTCAAATATTTGGTGTTAACAGTTTTTTGTATCATTTTATCGATAAATAATAGCTTCGCACAAGCTATTTCTGTAGGATTTGTGTCTGTAATGACAACCGACCAAAAAAGCATACAGATCAGTGTTATCAAGACCGATGAGATAAATGCAAGTAAATTCATTTATTACAGAGCAGATAATAACTCAAATATTTACAAGGAAATAGGTCGGGGAGCAAATACGTTTACCGATAATAATGTTGATGCGAATAAAGAAGCCTATTGCTACAAAGTGAGCTACATCAATGATGTTGGTGTAGAATCTGAGATGTCACAACCATTCTGTAGTGTATTTCTTTCTTCTGATGGTGCAAATACAATTAAGTGGACAGCATTCTCAGAATTAGCTAATGCAGAACCCGTAGAGTATTACATTGATTTAGTAAATGATGATGGTTCAATCAATCGTTTGACTTCTAAACGGACAAAAGAGTTATCGGTGAATATAAACGAGGTTCAAGATATCAAAGAAGAATTAGATTTAAAGGATAAGGCCAAAATAAGAATAAGAGCAATACAACCAACAAATTTTAAATTAAACACTCTTATGTTTAATAATCACCCTATAACAGTTTATTCTAATATCATTACAATATTTCCATCACCAAATATTTTTCTTCCCACAGCTTTTACACCTAATAATGATGGAACAAACGATGTTTTTATAGGTAATGGATTGAAAGTTACAGATTTTAATATGACTGTTTATAATCAATGGGGAAATATCGTTTTTGAAAGTTTTGATCTTAATACTGGATGGGATGGAATGTTCTTAGGCCAATCTTCTCCATGCCCTCCCGGTACATATTCGTATAAAGTTAGCAGTAAATTTACATCAGGCTCTACATTTGAAAAATTAGGTTCAGTTTTGCTGATTAGATAGGGATTTTTTTGGTCTTGTGCCGAAGATGGTTTATGCATTTCTTGATTTCTGCATTCCCCCGTTTTAATCCGTAATGCAACTATTAGTCGAAGTGTCAGCCGTTGTTACAACGTCATCAGAGAATAGGAAGGCAAGGGCATCGGCAAACAAAAGAGTATATAAAAGCAAAAAATACTGCCATTCAATATCCATTGCGGGTTTCAAAATTATCAGCGAATATGTGGGATAAGTGTCATAGATATTATTAAAACTATAAAATTTAAGCAAATTCTATCTATCCAACACCGTTCTGAGAACGGTAAACACAAAGACTGATTTAAAAATCAGCCTAACAACTGAGAACTTTAAGTTGAAAGGAGTTCTCTTTTATCCAAATTTCTACATGAAAATCACATTCGATATATTTGATTTCAATCATCAAATTTTTGCGTTTACTGTAATTGTTCTAAGATTATTAGCTCAGTTTACTGGATTAAGTTATGAAATGATAAATATTATTGTTTGGTTTATTCTTATTCCAATATTAATCTGTTTCTTAATTCATAAATATCTTGGATATTTTTCTATGCTGGTTTGGGTATATTTGTTGTGGCATTATTATGAGCATTACACGCCAATAACAAATAAATTATTCAAATGGTCGGTTGATTTTTTATTAAAAATTGGAAAATTGATGAATATGGATTATTTAACAATTTCATCAATTATTTGTCTTTATGTACCCTATTTGGTTGTTATTGTACTTGTAATCTTAAAAAACAAGAAAAAAACCAAACAAATATTGAAGTATAATTTGATTACTATTGTCAGTATGGTTTTGATTGGATATATTTCGGCTCATTCATTTTCAAAATATGTTCCAGATTCTCAATACATGAAAGGAATGAAAATTGATGTAAAAAAATAGTTCTATTTAGTTCTCTAACCGTTTTTTTCAAATCAGTCAATTTCCAACAGATTTTCGGCACGAAACCTTGATGGCTTTATCTAAGCAAATAGGCATAATTTAACAACACCATTAACAAAAACATGGTAATAAAGCGGGTCGTCGCTAGATTGAACAGCATCCAAATAAAACAAGACCAAAGAACAAAAATTCCTTTAATTGGTCGATGTCAATTCGTGAGTGAATACATATAAGGAGATGCTCATGAGCAAAGTTTTAGGATTTGATGGAAGTAAATCAACTCGTGGTTTTAACATATTATCAGGCTATATGACCTTGATTGAACAAAAATAAACTGCAGTAACAGTTGCTCTAAAATTACTCAAAAATCAATATGGTGTTGGTCTTTGGAAGAAAAGGAGAACTATAGTCCTTCAATTTCATCTTTTGTCAATCCTGTGTATTTAACAATTTTCTCAATGCTAATTCCATCTAATTTCAATTCTTTGGCAATCTCAATTTTTTCTTTTTTTCTACCATCATCCTCCGCAGTTTTTACAACTTCCTTCACTTCAATGTAAGTCAATAAGCTCTCTTGATACTGTTCATATTGTTGCGGAGTCATCTTAGCTACCTCGGCTACGCTAAATGCTTTCTCAAATATTGGTTCATCCAAAATTGTTGGTATTTCATTAAAACTTTCTAGTTTCTTCAAAAAATAAATCCATTTGTCAAAATGACTATCCAATTCATTTTCACTTTTGTCAAATAAGGGCATTTGGATAAACTTAAAATTAAGTTTATCATAAAATACTTCTCCATCTTGATCCTTCAAATCTACCGAACGTAAAAACTTCTGACGTTCTTCGTTTTCATCATATTGAAAATCCAATATCGCTATCATATAAACAGGTGTCA
>JAFEIL010000305.1 GCA_017495105.1 Emticicia sp.
GAGCTATTTGCTCCTTCATAGGCAACCATTTGCTACCCAAAACTTTATTCATAAGTTTATCATAAGGCATTTTTAAGGCAATGTTTATAAGGCCATTCATTTTTGATTGAACCGTTGGTGCCAACTTTCGGTAGCTTATCGAAAAACTACCTTCGAGATAAGTCATGTAATGCCAATACCCGCTAGGCATAAATATCGAATCTCCGTGTTCAAGCACACATTCATATCCTTTTACGAATGCTAAGGCTGGATATTTTTTGTGATTGATTACATCAAGATTTATTAATGAATACGTATTGTAGGGCAAACGATAGAGTAAATCGTTGTATTCGGGAGCTATCAATACTACCTTTTTTCTACCGCCAAAATGCGTCAAAAGCACATTCGACATATCAATATCATAGTGAATCCTAACGGTTGTATCTTTTCCGCCAAAAAACATATACCCGACGCTATCAAGTACGCCTTTAAAGATTTCGGGGCAAGGAAATTCTTCTTTTAGTGCAGGATTACTTTTGAAACAATCAAATAGAAAAATCCTTAAATCGGTCTTTTCATCTTTGTCAATAACTTCAAGATAATCGCTAAATTTCATTTTCAGATCGGGTCTTGTAAAAGCCGAAGAAGCACTTTTTTTGTTGGCATTATCAAAAACATCAATCTCCAAATCGCCCATTGTTTCTTTAAAATAATTTATCGTCCATCGCTTGCCTGCTATTTTATTATCGGCAAGTCCTTTAATGACAACTGGCTTTTGTGGCTTAAAATAATGCTCGTTAAAGTCTTTCAAACCTGTGGTATCTAATACGTCTATTTTTTGTTTTAAGTCCATTTTTTTTAAGTTATGTTGTGTTTATCTTGGGATAAGTGGCTAAATATCAAACAATTAAGGCGAAAAAGCATATTTCCCAACTCACAAAACAAAGGTGCATTCTTTTAAAAAAAAATGTGTTACAGAATTTTAAAGAATATTTACATGATTCACACATTGCTTGCCGAAACCACCATTAATTGCGTTATAAAAATTATAATAAATCCAGCAAAATGGCAAAACTTTTACTCGTCCGTCATGGACAATCGACTTTTAATTTAGAAAATCGTTTTACGGGAAGCCTTGATGTACCGCTCACAAATTTGGGCGAAGAAGAAGCTCTTTTGGCAGGAAAAAAGCTAATCAATTTTTACTTTGATATTGCCTATACTTCTATGCTAGTTCGAGCTTGGGAAACTTTAAGAATCATTCTAGAAGAAATAAAACAAACCGATATTCCAATTATTAAAAATGCTGCTTTAAACGAACGAATGTACGGAAGTTTACAAGGACTGAACAAAACCGAAACCGCCCTAAAATACGGTGATGCTCAAGTAGAACTATGGCGAAGAAGCTACGAAGAGAGGCCACCCGATGGCGAAAGTTTGCACGATACCTATAACCGAACCGTTCCTTACTATCAACAAGAAATAGAGCCAAAATTAAAAAACAACAAAAACATACTGATTGTGGCTCATGGAAATAGTTTACGGGCTTTAAAAATGTACTTAGAAGATATTAGTCCAGAAAATATTTTAAAGGTAAATATCAGAACTGGAGCACCAATAATATATGTTTTTAATGAAAATCTAAAGAATTTTAGTGTGAAAGATTTATGAGTTTCGTAATACGATTAAATTTTTAATCTTTAATATCCAATTACCCATTTATTTAACACTACCTTCGTTACAAACCGATAGGTACAGATGAAAACACCCTCTCCGCTTAAGAAAAAAAAAGCTCTTCCTAAAAAGGAAACTTTACCTCAATCCAATTTCACGGAGCAGGAACAACCACAAACTATTATTAATGGTTTAGAAAAACCTCAAAATACACGTGCAAATCCTTTTACGGTAGTTGCTATCGGTGCATCGTCAGGGGGCTTAGAAGCAATTTCACTGCTTTTACAAAACCTTTCTCCAAATACAGGAATGGCGTATATTGTGGTGGTGCATCTTAGTCCAGATCACAAAAGCATGCTTACCTCGCTTTTATCGAAAGTGACTGATATGACCGTGCAAGATATTGACGATATGGAAAAAATGCAACCCAATAACGTATATGTAATTCCGTATAATAAAGGCATTGAAGTAACTGATGGACACATAAAATTAGTACCTCGCTCAAAAAATGGAGCAGCCATTTCGATTGATGTATTATTTTCTTCATTGGCTGAAACTCATAAAGAAAACGTTATAGGAATTATACTTTCGGGCAATGCAAACGATGGTACACGTGGTTTGAAAGAAATAAAAGAAGCAGGTGGAATCACTTTTGCTCAGGACGATTCGGCAAAGTTTACAAGTATGCCACACTCAGCAATTGCCGAAGGAGTTGTTGATTTTATTTTATCGCCCAAAGATATTGCAACCGAATTAACATTGATGAGCAAGCACCCTTTAATTAAACGAAATGCGTTAAAACATGCCCCAGAAGACGAAATAGAGAATAATAACCCTGATTTAAAACTCATTCTCGAACTTTTGCACAATAGAAAAAACGTTAATTTTAGTCATTATAAAATGAACACCATAAAGCGGAGAATGCTCCGCCGTATGTTGGTTCTTAAATTTAAAACAATCGACCAATATGCAGAATTGCTAGTAAAAGATACCAACGAGGTTGATCTACTTTATCAAGATTTGCTGATAAACGTAACGGAGTTTTTTAGAGATAGTGAAGCCTTTTTATTGCTAAAAAAGACGATTCTACCTCGCATGCTCAAAACCAAAGCAGAAGGCGAAACTTTGAGGATATGGGTTGCGGCTTGTGCCACAGGCGAAGAGGTTTACTCGATTGCCATGTTATTGCTTGAAATACAGCAAAATAAAACCAACAATATTCCGTTTCAAATTTTTGCTTCCGATCTCAGTGCCGACGCAATCAGCTTTGCTCGTAACGGTGAATATTCTATCAATCAACTAAAAAATATTTCACCTAAACAGCTCCAACTTTTTTTTACAAAAACAAAAGATAAATATCGTATCTCAAAATCGCTGCGTGATGTATGTATTTTTGCTAATCACAATATTTTGAACGACCCGCCATTTTCTCACATGGATTTTATCAGTTGTCGAAATTTCTTGATTTATTTAGACACTTCCGCTCAGAAAAAAGCCATAAGCACATTCCACTATGCCTTAAATGAAGGTGGATATTTGATGCTTGGCAAGTCCGAAACCATTGGTTCGTCAACACACCTTTTTAGCGTAACAAATAAAAAACTCAAGTTTTATTCACGTAAAAAAAACTCAGGTACACAGCGAAATCCTGAAATAATCACTCGTATTACGAAAGTGGCTGTACCAATTATCACCACTGCAATAACTCCGAAAAAAACACTCATTTTGGCCAATAGAAATCTTGGCAATGCTTTTGATAGCGTACTACTCGCCCAATATGTACCAGCAAGCGTGATTATCAATTATGAGTTAGAAATCCTTCAATTTAAAGGACAAACTGCACTTTATTTACAAAATTCATCAGGTAAAGCCAGTTTTAATATTCTAAAAATGGCACATCTAGAAATTACTTTCGAGTTGCGAAATGCCATTCATCACGCCATCAAAACCAAGCAAGTCGTAAGAAAAATGGGTATTGAAATGAGTCGTGATATAGAAAAAAACATTGTCCAAATTGTAAATATTGAGGTTGCTCCACTAAAGATTGAAGGTGAAGAACCACTTTTGATTATTGTATTTACTGGGCAACAAATTGATTTGCCTGAATATCCGCAATTCGGTATAAAGAATAATTCGATTGCCAAAGACCGAAGAATCAAAAAACTAGAAGAAGAATTGGCGGAGGCTCGTACCGATATGGCTTCGATTACACAAGATCAAGAAGCTGCCAACGAGGAACTACAAAGTGCCAATGAAGAAATAATTTCGAGTAATGAAGAATTACAGAGCCTAAATGAAGAACTCGAAACCTCGAAAGAAGAAATTGAATCAACCAACGAAGAACTGACAACTAGCAACCAAGAACTTCATGCCCGAATTCAGCAGATTGAAGAACTTTATGCCTATTATGAGGGCATCATTTCCACTGTCTATGAGCCTGTATTGATTCTTGACAAAAACATCAAAATTAAATCGGCCAATAAGTCTTTCTGCAAAATGTTTCATTTAAAGGAAGACGAAATTATTGATATTTCTTTGTTCAAATTGGGTAATAGTGACTGGAATATTCCTCGTTTGCGTGAACTTTTAGAAGAAATTGTACCAAAAAATATTCATTTTCACGATTTTGAAGTTGAACAGACTTTTCCAAATATTGGGCAAAAAACGTTGCTACTCAATGCACATAGAATTGTGCAAGAAAGTAAAAATGAAGAATTAATAGTGCTGACGATTGCTGATATTACTGAAGTAAAAAGACTGGCAATAGAACTCGAAGTAAAGCAAAAGAGAGCATTAGAAGTACGATTAGAATACAAAAAAAAGGCCATAAAAGCGATAGAAGACAGCAATTTTCGCTATAATTTATTGTTAATGCAATCACCTTTTGCTTTTGCAATTATGCAGGGTGAGGATTTAATTATTACGCTTGCCAATAATAGTATAATAGAAATGTGGGGCAAGGGAAAGCAAATAGAAGGCAGACCATTATTCGACGTTTTACCAGAATTAAAAGATAGTATTTTTCCAACACTAATTAATAATGTTTATAAAACTGGTGTTCTTCATCAAGAATATGAGACACCTGTTTCGCTGTTACGAAACGGAAAAATAGAAAATGTTTATTTTAATTTTGTTTATCAACCATATTACGAATCAAATGCCACGATTTCGGGCGTAGTTGTGATTGCCGAAGAGGTTACAATACATTTAAAAACAAAAAATGAACTCATAAAAGCAAAAAATGAAGCCGAAATAAAAACCCAAATTGCTGAAGATGCTGTAAAAGCAAAACAACAATTTTTATCGAATATGAGTCACGAAATTCGTACACCAATGAATGCCATTATTGGTTTTACGAATGTTATTTTAAAAACTAAATTAGATAATAGCCAAAAAGAATACCTCAATGCCATAAAGATTTCAGGCGATGCTTTAGTGATTTTGATAAACGATATTCTTGACCTCGCTAAGGTAGATTCGGGCAAAATGACTTTTGAGCAAATCCCATTTGCTTTATCAGTTTCGATTGATACTATTTTTCAATTATTTGAAGCAAAAGTAAAGGAGAAAAACGTAGAATTCATTAAAATATTTGATAAAAACATTCCAGCTATTTTGAAAGGAGATTCAATGCGTTTACGACAAATTATCTTGAATTTAGTTAGTAATGCCATTAAATTTACCAGTAAAGGAAAAATAATAATGGCGGTGCGAATGCTTTATCAAAATCAGGATAAGGTGAGTATAGAGTTTAAAATAACTGATACTGGAATTGGCATTCCCGATAATAAACTCGAACATATTTTTAATAATTTTGAACAAGCTCATAAAGAAACTAGTAGCTCTTATGGAGGAACAGGCTTAGGGCTTGCGATAGTAAAACAATTAGTCGAACGACAAGGCGGAACTATCATCGTCGAAAGCGAACTTGGAAAAGGTTCTACTTTTGGTTTTGTGCTTGATTTTATCACTACACAACCCATTGA
>JAFEIL010000042.1 GCA_017495105.1 Emticicia sp.
GAATAATGAGTATCAATACGAATGTAGATGAAATAAAAAGTAGCTGTTTTCCTGCATTATGCGAAGTAGAAAAAATAGCAATTGGGCTTTCAGGGTTATATACTGCTGCATAAATATTTAACCAACCAAAAAACACGAGTGCTGCATAAAGCCAAACTGTTGTCCAGTCAATTCCTTCTCGAATATCAATATCACGTGCCATACTATTTGGTTTTATTAAGTTTTTCTACCCTTGGTTTAACAAATGTTGTTTTAATAGACTTTTCTGCCTCTTTCTTGGGTTTTGAAGGAATGACAGGAGCCGTCTTACTTGTTGATTCAGGAATTAGTACTGGTATGGGTTTTGCAGCACCGCCAGCCGCCATTGCCTCAACGGTTCTGATACTTAGGTTCAACATACGCTCTTTGATAGCTGTACGCTCAATCTTGCGTTTTAAATATTTCTCAATCATCAAAGTTGCGATAGGTGCAGCAACCGAACCACCAAATCCTGCATTTTGAACCATTACGGCAATCGCAATTTTGGGGTTATAACGCGGAGCAAAAGCAATAAAAATTGAATTATCTTTTCCTTTTTTGTTTTGCGAAGTACCCGTTTTGCCGCAAATAGCAATACCTTCAACAATACCCGCTCCACCACCAACAGTACCGTGTTCAACGGCATCTTGCATACCTCCAATGATTGCCTCAAAATGTCGAGTTTCGATATCAGTTCGGTGTACTTGTCGATGCTCTGCTAATACACCTTTACCATTTTGACCAATTCCACGAACCAAATGCGGAGTAACCCAATAACCTCTATTGGCGATTGTAGCCGCTAAATTGGCCATTTTAAGCATATTCACAGAAATCTCTCCTTCACCGATACTTAATGAATAAATATTTGAAAATTTCCACTGTTGCGAGCCATAACGTTTGTCATAATATTTTACATTGGGCAACAAACCTGATGATTCTGACGGTAAGTCAATGCCAAGTTTTAATCCATAACCAAATTTTTCGACCATTTCATGCCATTTCGAAAGCATAATCGGGGCGGCCTTAAATGGATTAGTTTCAGGAGTTGCCGACATCGTTTTCTTGAAAACTTGATAAAAATACGGATTACAAGAAAAACGAACAGCATTATGTAAATCGCCCGAAGGATGACCGTGACATTTTACGGGAGCATTTCCACAGACAAAGAAAGTTTCGGGAGTGATAGAACCCAATTGTAAACCAACTAATGATTGTACTAACTTGAATGTCGAACCTGGTCGAAAAAAACCAGTAGCTACACGGTCATTGAGCGGTTTATCAGGATTTCGGTAAAGTTCTTTGAAGTATTTACTAAATTGTTTACCCGAAAGCATATTTGGGTCATAATACGGATACGACCCCATCGCCAAAATTTCGCCAGTTCGTGGCTCAATAGCTACGACACAACCTGTTTTTCCTTGAAAAAGGCTATCAGACAGTTGTTGTACTTCTACATCTACCGTTGTAAACAGGTTTTTTCCGATTACTGCCAATGTGTCATATTCGCCATCTGAATATGAACCTTTGTTTTCTCCGTGCACGTTCATCATGGTAAACTTCACTCCTCGCCTACCACGTAGTTCCATTTCGTACTGTTTTTCAAGGCCAGTGATACCGATATAATCGCCACTTCTGTAATATTCAACTTCTTGTGCTTCGTATGACTTTTTACTAATCTCTCCTATATAACCCAGAGCGTTGGCCATTGTACGTGCAGGATACGTACGGAAAAACGATAATTCAAACGTAAAACCAGGAAAGCTCACCATCGCATCAGCCACACGAGCATAATCCTCCTTCGATAGTTGTCTAAGAAATAAGGTTGAACGATTACGTGAATAACTTTTCGCAATCGTCATTGTACTATCGAAATACGAGCGAGTGATATTGAACAAACGACAAAAAGTAGTCGTATCCATTTGTTTTACTTTGTAGGGCGTAACATACATATCATAAACATCTACGTTTGCCACCAAAAGTTTACCGTTTCGGTCATAGATTTGCCCTCGGAGTGGAATCTGAACCTCTTTCTTTAAAGCTCCGGTAGAGCCAATAGTGTGGTAGGTATCATCTATCACTTGAAGGTAAAACAACCTCAGTGCATAAATGATACAAACTAAAAAGAAAAAACTAAGAATGATTTGCTTTCTGTCTTGGAACATTCTACTAATAAAATCTATTGGGTTTTGGCTAAAGTATTGGTCACTGCAGTTTTATTTTTAGCGAATAAACGACTTTGAATTTCTCAATTAAGCTAAATACTAATCGCTATTAACTATTAGGTACTACCCTTATCGGTTTTTTTATTTCCTCTAACAAAGTTCTTTAAAAATCAACAGATTTCTGCATATATTGCCTAAGAAAATTTGTTTTTTTTATAAAAAAGCATTTTCTAAAAAAAGATTAAAATTATTTTAAGTATTTATACGATTTTTACAGGAAATTATAAAGAAATTATTCGAATGTTTTATAATAGGGAAGATTTAGCTCAAATATCTAATCAAGTAATTAAAGCCGCCTATGGTCGAAATATTTGGATTTTTGAAGGAGAAATGGGGGCGGGAAAAACAACCTTGATAAAAGCAATTTGTAAAGAATTGGGGGTACTTGGACACATCCAAAGCCCAACTTTTTCAATAGTCAATCAATATTTATCATCAGCGAGGGAAACCATCTATCATTTTGATTTTTATCGACTAAAAAACGAAACCGAAGCCCTCGATTTTGGTATAGAAGAATACTTTGATTCGGGAAATATCTGTATGATTGAATGGGCCGAAAAAGTTGAATCTCTTTTACCTGATAATTGTTTTAAAATAAAAATTAGTCTAACAGACAATTTAGAAAGAAATATAGAATTTAGTTAGAATACAAGTTTTTTGTTGGCAGTGTACAGTAAACAGTTTTTCAGTAACAAGTCCCCAAGTAAGCAAACAATGACAGGACAATCTATTTCAGAATTAGCACAGCAGTCGATTCTTTACCCACAAGAATCACCGGAAATGATAAAAAAAGGGAAAAAAAGCCTTTTTATTGGACTACCTCGTGAAGTATCTTTACAGGAAAACCGTATTGCAATTACACCTGAATCGGTCAGATTATTGGTTAGAAACGGACACGAGATAATTGTAGAAAAAGGTGCTGGCGAAGGAGCAAAATTCTCAGACAATGATTATAGTGAAGCCGGTGCAAGAATAGTTTACAGTCCGCAAGAGGTTTTTGAAGCCGATTTGATTGTAAAAATAGAGCCCCTACTCGAAGCTGAAATGCATTATCTAAAAGCTGGTCAAACAGTTATTTCAACGCTCAACGTTCCGAACCTTTCTCGCTCATATTTTGAACAACTCAACGAAAAACGAGTAACAGGAATCGGTTTTGAGCTAATTCAAGATAAAGTAGGTAATTATCCGATTATCAGAACCATGAGCGAAATTGCAGGAAGCACAGTTATGCTTATTGCGGCCGAATATCTGAGCAGTGTACACAACGGTCGAGGAATGATATTAGGTGGAATAACGGGGGTTCCACCAACCAAAATTGTGATAATCGGAGCTGGAACAGTTGGCGAATATGCTGCTCGTACAGCCCTCGGATTGGGTGCAGAAATTAAGGTTTTTGACCAACACATCTATCGACTTCAACGCTTAAAATATGCAGTCGGGCAACACATATATACTTCAATCATCGACTCTGACACTTTAGGAGATGCACTAGCTCGTGCTGATGTAGTGATTGGTGCGATGCGTGCTGAAGATGGCGTTGCACCGATTGTTGTGACCGAAGAAATGGTTTCAAAAATGAACACCAATTCGATAATTATTGATGTGTCGATTGACCAAGGTGGCTGCTTTGAAACTTCTGAAATGACAACACATAAACATCCAACTTTTCAGAAATATGGCATTACGCACTATTGTGTACCCAATATTGCATCAAGGGTTGCACATACAGCAAGTATTGCACTAAGTAATGTTTTTACGCCATTTCTACTAAAAACAGGTAATGTGGGCGGCATAGAAGACATGATTTTCGCCAAACAATGGTTCACAAAAGGGGTTTATTGTTTCAAAGGTAGCTTAACAAACTTGTCAATTGCACAACGTTTCCATCTTAGATATAAAGATTTAAGTCTGCTAATTGCGGCTAGAATGTAGGTAAATGACGATTGACGAATGTTTCTTTATACTAATTCTAAACATTATAAAAAGCGGATGGATAGCAATATAATATGGGTAGTATAGAATTTTGCAAACTTCAAATAAGGCAATTCTCACCTAAACTAAATCTTGGTTTAATTTTACTTTGTGCGAAAATAAAGACAATCAGTGTTTTAAATTATTCCTACCTTAGTTCAAATTCTTTTTGCACTTTTTACTCATTCAATTTCCACTACTTCTTTTTTCAGCGTATATTTTAAAAAGAAATATCCTAATATACCTGCAACCAACGAAGCAGTAAGAATCATAAACTTTGCATTATTGATGACTGTTGCATTTTCAAAAGCCAATAAAGTGATAAATATCGACATTGTGAAGCCAATTCCGCCCAAAAATCCCGCTCCGATGATTACCTTCCAATCTAAATCAAAAGGTAGTTTGCAAATTCCCAGCGAAACTACCATAAAACTTATCAGAAATATTCCCAAAGGCTTTCCTATGATTAATCCAAATGCAATACCCAAGCTATAGCTATGAGTTAAGGTTTCTACAATATTTCCATCGATAGAAATAGCAGTATTGGCCAATGCAAAGAGCGGAAGTATAATAAATGCCACAGGTCGATGCAAAAAATGCTGCAAAATATACGACGTAGATTTTTCATCGCCATTGCCAAAAGGAATTGCAAAGGCCAATAAAACGCCCGTGATTGTTGCATGAACCCCCGAATTCAACATAAAATACCACATGGCAAAGCCGCCCAATAAATAAGGAATCAGATTCCGTACTTTGAGTCGATTGAAAATTAAAAGCACAACAAAAATTCCCAATGCAATGAAAAGATTCATCCAAAGAATAGTTTTTGTATAAAAAATAGCAATTACTAAAATTGCTCCTAAATCATCAATTACTGCAAGTGCTGTTAGGAAAACCTTGAGCGAAGTTGGCACTTTATTGCCTAATAATGATAAGACTCCGAGTGCAAAAGCAATATCAGTAGCCATCGGAATTCCAATTCCTGTTTGCCCTTCTGTACCATAAGTAAGCAATAAAAATAAACCAGCAGGTAGAAGCATTCCTCCAATTGCCGCAAAAATTGGCAACATTGCATCTTTTATATTCGATAATTCGCCTAGATAGATTTCACGTTCAAGTTCTAAGCCAATCAACAAAAAGAATATTGTCATTAGGCCATCATTTATCCAGTGGGATATGCCGTGACCTGCAAAATTGATATGCCAAAAGTGTTCGTAACTACTCGCCAATTTTGAGTTAGCAATAAGTAGCGAAATTGCAGTGCAAACAATGAGAGTCAACCCACCAGACTTTTCGCTTTCAAAAAAATCTTTAAATAACTTAGTCGGTTTTAATTTCTTAAGTGTGTCTTTCATATAATTTTAAGGATTCAGTAAAACTTTTACTTTTATCAGAAATGAATTAATTGAGTAGATTTATGG
>JAFEIL010000140.1 GCA_017495105.1 Emticicia sp.
GAAAATAAGCCGTCCCAAAATTACTTTTGGGACGGCTTATTTTCTATAATTCAATCAAAGTTTCATTTTCGCACTGGAAGATAAATTGTGAATTTTCTACCAAATCTGTTTCCGAAAATTTCTTTACTTGCCAATCAAAACCTCCAGCATATTTTTCTGTAATTTTCTCGGCCTTTCGCATAATTTCTGCAATGAAAGGGTGTTTTGGCTTCCCAATATTTTGCCCAAAATCTTGAATGTCAGCCTTAAACATTAAATTTACAGGTATTTTGTACATCTGACCGTTGCGAGCGGCACAAATCATTGTTGGCTCGTAGGCGGTTGATGAAGAGTATTCTCCGAGTTTTTTCTGAGCAATTTTATATTCTTCGTCAGTTTCTCCAAAAATAATAGCAACTTTCTTTCTGCTTGCGGCTACACGTTCTTCAATCAAATTATCTATTTTTTCAAGTAAAATACGTAAAGAAACTGTGTTTTTTCCACTACGGATACGTTCACGAACTGACTGACGAACAAAATAAGTTATTGATTGTGTAACAGTTAGTCCAATTTCTGCCATTTGTTTAAAAATCAACGAGGCGGGCGACATTCCTGGCAAAGTATTAGGGTCATGCAGTAAAACACGGCTATCAGGTGTTAAAAATCCATCGATACGAGTGACTACACTAAAGCCAAGGCTATTGAAAGTTTTAAGCAAACTTTCGTGAATTTTATGAAGATTTTCGAGACTTGTCTCGACTGGAATACGTTTTTTCGTAACGTTTGATTTATACTTCGATTTGAAATCAAAAGTAAGAATTTCACCGTAAATTTCAGTAGGAGGTAGGGCAATAGCTGTTCCATCATCATTCTGAATGACACCACAAGAAAATTCTTGTCCAACTACAAATTCTTCAATCATTACATGGTCTTCGGCATTGGCTGAAGTAGCCGTTACTGAATCAAGTGTAAATAATTGAGCGTCCAATTCCTCCATCAATTCGATTGGATGATGCAGAATTTTTCCATTTACATAAAGTGGAAATCCGATTCCTTCATCAAGATTTGATGTTTTTTCCATTAAATGACGCTTTTGGCGGTCAGTCATTTTTTCCCAGTCACGTTTTAAGAAAGTAACCTCAAAAAAACATTGTTGAACTGCCTTTGTAAATTCTTCAAGACTTCTTTTACGTACGATTGCCACACCAATCGACGAACCTTGATGCGGAGCTTTTACTACAAAAGGAAAACCAATATTGTTTATAAGGTCTGTAAACATTTTTGAGCGGTCGGCAACCTGCCATTCTTCGCGAGTAAACGTGACCATTTTCTTTTTCTGACCAGTCACGAGTGACATGAGTTTGTTTTGCAGAGGTTTGTCTATACCAACCGATGAACCCATCAAACCTGGCCCCATATATGGAATACCGTACCATTCGAGTAAACCCTGTATCGCTCCATCTTCGGCTTGTGGGCCGTGCATGATGGTAAAGGCAAAATCCATGATTTGCGAAAAATCAGTTGGCTGAATTTGCTTCCCTACCTTATAGATAAGTTTATAAAGTTGGGTTTCATTAAGTTCGCCCAGAGATTCAATATAAACTCTAAAACCACGATTGAGGTTTTTTGAAGGAAAAAAATCACGGATTGATTCTTCGTAGAGCAATTCAGGATTAATCTGAATAAAATGCCCTAAGCTATCAACAAATATTGGTATAGGCTCAAAGATAGCCTTGTCAATATGCTCAAAGGCAGTTTTACCGCCTAAATACGAAATTTCTCTTTCTCGTGCTTGTCCACCGAAAAAAATACCGACTCTGATTTTGTTTGCCATTATTATATTTTGTTCACAGGTTTTGGTCTGTAAATAGTATTAAAACTTAGATAGTAGGTAAGGGATTCGAGATATGAGATTATTGGGATGTATAATTTCTCGACTCGCTTATCAAGTTTCCAACTGCAAGTTAATAAAAAAGCCACTTGCAAAAACAAGAGGCTGATATTTTTAAATGTAATTTCTATAAACAATACAATTTTACCTTAAAATGCTGGTGTCAGATTTAAGGCTTCGACTTTCTTGATTTCGGGAACAGCCTTCAGAATTGCTTCTTCCAAACCTGCCTTGAAGGTCATTGTTGACATTGGACAGCTTCCACAAGCACCGAGCAGTTCGAGTTTTGCCGTAAAATCTTCGGTTATTTCTACAACTCTTACGTTGCCGCCGTCGGTCTGTAAATATGGTCGTACGCTATTTAAAGCTGCTTCTACTTTTTCTATTAAATTCTCCATTATCTTATTTTCAGGAAGTATCTTTTGTAAAAATAATAAAAACCTACAGGATTAAAACGATTTTAAGAATGGTTTACAGTTGCGATGCAAGATTTTTCATTGCGAGCAATGATTAACCATCCAATAATAACTAATTCTGTTGCTGACCGTTAAATGTTGACTGTGGACTAAATTATCTTACTTCGACTCTCACAGTTTTTTCACCTGAAGCATTTCTGATTGCTACTTGACGAGCCAATGCTTCGGCTGCATTTTTGAATGCTTCGCTTACGATTGGGGTTTCATCCATCATTACTGGGCGACCATCGTCTCCACCTTCACGGATACTTTGTACAATTGGAATTTGTCCCAAAAGTGGAACATTGAATTTTTCGGCCATGTTTTTGCCGCCGTCTTTCCCAAATAAATAATATTTATTGTCGGGTAATTCTGCAGGAGTGAAGTAAGCCATATTTTCAACGATTCCTAAAATTGGCACGTTAATTTGTTGCTGACGAAACATCGAAACGCCTTTCATTACATCGGCCAAAGCTACTTTTTGTGGTGTTGTAACTACCACAGCACCCGTCAACGGTACGGTTTGTACCAAAGTTAAGTGAATATCGCTTGTTCCTGGTGGAAGATCAATTAAAATATAATCTAAATCGCCCCAATCAACATCACCAAAGAACTGACGTAATGCTTGGCTTGCCATTGGCCCACGCCACACCACGGCACTATCAGCAGGTGTAAGGAATCCAATCGAAATCATTTTGATGCCATATTGCATGATTGGTGTAATCATGTTTTTGCCATCTTTTTGCGTAATGAGTGGTTGCATATTTTCTGCACCAAACATTATTGGAATCGAAGGGCCAGAAATATCGGCGTCAATAATACCTACTTTTGCTCCTGCATTTTTTAGTGCCATTGCCAAATTAACCGTAACTGTCGATTTCCCAACACCACCTTTCCCCGAAGAAATTGCAATAATATTTTTTACACCCGCCAAAACTGGAGCATTATTACGAACTGACGTTACATCAGCCGTCATATTTATAGTTACTTTTACATCAGAATTTAGATGTTTATGTATCGCTTCGGTACAGTTTTTCTTGATGAGTTCTTTCAGCGGACAAGCAGGTGTAGTAAGTACTACAGTGAATGTAACTTGATTGACGCCAACTTCGATGTCTCGAATCATGTTGAGTGTAACGAGATCTTTTTTTAAATCTGGCTCCTCAACCGTACTGAGAGCTTGTAGTACTTTTTCTTTAGTGATGCTTAGTTCTCCCATTATTATTGTTGTACATCGAGCAAGTCAGAAACTTGCTTAACGAGTCTAAATTATTACTTTTCCTTTAAAAACTGATACTTCTGAGCCTTCGGCCAACAGCACCGATGTAGGTGATGTATCTTTTAAAAAAGCGAAATCTTGCCCATAAAGTTCCTCAAAATTACACAAGATTTGTGAGTTTTGCACACGGTGGACATTCCATCTTGGGTGCTGAACTTGATATTCATTGGTTTTAATGGGTGAATAGCCCGCATAACCCCAATAATGTTCAGTAATAAACTCTTCTTCACTTCCTACTTCAATGGGTATTGTCGCCAAATTGGCATTGACTTGGATATGATTCCAACCCGATTTTGATTTCCAAAAATACTTTACAAATATTTGACTATCAGTAGTTTTTATCTCGTGCTTACAAGGGTGAGTGGCATAGTTTTCATTGTAAAGAGTGTTTGCTACGAAAGTAATCATAGCCTTCGGAACGATTTCTTTGATAAAAACTACTCCTCGTTTCCATTCTCCATTGTCATTATAGCGTACATAAAAACGTAGATTTACTTCATCGAAATTTGTGTGAAAAGGAAATTTTATACCCAAAACTTGGGTTTCAAGAAACTGAAAGCCTACAATACTAGCGTAACATTTACCATTCCAAAGGTCAAGTTCGGTTTTGTAGGGTAAATATTTTTTCAAAATTTCGGGTGAAACTTCGTAGTTTGCCATAAGGAGATTGCTCCAATGGGCTTTTAGAAAGGTTTTACCGAACATATTTTTAATTGTTACAAAATGATGGGAAATTAAGAAGTTATTCATTTAAAACGAAAAAATCAGTGCGAATGTTCGCACTGATTTTTTGAGTACAAAATATATTTTATCAATTTAAGCCGCAACGAGTTGTGCACGTACTATCTCTATTTCATTACTAACATCTATTTTTTTACTTAAAACATCCAATTTTTCAAGTAAATCAACTAAGAATTTTTGATGAGCTGGAGTATCTGTCTGAATTGGGCGATGATTAATTGACATTTTTATTTTATTCCATTCTTTCAAAAAGCTAGTGAGCTCATCGGTGTAATAGGTTTGTGCAAATTTCTCGAAAATATATTGTTCGGCTTGCTCGTTTGGGTGAATCATATCAGTGGCGTAGAAACGATAATCACGCAAATCGTCCATCATGATTTCGTAGCTCGGAAAATAATGTACGTCTTCGAAATCTTGTTCCAAATGATAGCAAGCAGTGCGTAAAATACTTTTGCTCACCGAATTTAGCTGCAAAGTCTCGCGAGTATGACGCACAGGACTGACCGTCAACAAAATCTTGATTTTATTATTTTGCATTTTTAAGGCATCGTACATTAGACGGAAACGTAGTAAAATTTCTTGTACGCTCAGCATCTCTTTTTTGAAACTTGTCGCAGGCGTTTTATGACAATTGGATACTACTTGTCTGTTTTCTCTAAGTTGATGGACGATAGAACTTCCTAATGTGATAACTAAAAAATTAGCTTTACGTAAAAACTGATTTACATTTTTATGAGTTGTATTGAGTTCGCGTTCGAGTTCTTCCTTTGAATTCCCATAAAACTTAGAATGAAAATCGTAATGCTGCCAAATACCGTTATTTTCAAGAAACAAATGTTTGAAAACTGGTTGGTTTTGCAAACTATGACTTATTAATTTAAAAATTGAAGAAGGGTTAAATACAGTCCCATAAGGATTACAGAGACATTGTATTTTATTATCAGTAAGCTGACCTCCTATGACCTCAGAGAAACACGAACCAACGGTCATAATTTTAGAGTCAGTGCTGATTTTGAAGCGAGCTGGAGCCACTTCAATTTCAGTACGAAATTCCATTTTTCTTCTTTTTAGGGGTTAGTTTATAGGGAATTCTAATTGATTGATTATCAATAGTTTGCGAAAGTATATCTAACAATTTATACTTCCAAGTTATTTCGCAAAAAAAAGTCTTTTGAAATATTTTAGTTTTGACTACCCAAGAAAAATGTAAAGAAGAAGAGGCTGTCTCAAAAGTAATTTTGGGGCAGCTTTTATTTTATGCTACTTTTTG
>JAFEIL010000028.1 GCA_017495105.1 Emticicia sp.
GTCGTAAGTCAATAATATTATTGCAAGATGGGGCTAACTGAGGGCTTACAATACATTCAATTTTAGCCAATAATAATCAGAATTTATACTGTGGCACACCTAGTTATTATAATAACGAGTTGTGCCACATTTTTTTCTTTAAAACTTCAATAATTTCTTCCTATTTTTACGTTTCAACTCAATCAACCTAAAAACTATTATTCAATGAAAATTTTCAAGAAAATATTACTTGGATTGCTCATTTTACTTGTTGTAGCAGGCATCGGCATCTATTTTTGGTTACAAAGCACTAAACCTACACTCAATGGTGAACTTCAACTCAAAGGACTAAAAGCATCAGTCGAAGTACTTTATGATGACTATGGCATTCCTCATATTTATGCCCAAAACGAAGACGATTTGTTTCAAGCATTTGGCTATGTTCATGCCCAAGATCGCCTTTTTCAAATGGAATTGCTCCGATGTTTGGCCGATGGACGACTATCCGAACTTTTTGGCGAAAAAGCACTTCCATCCGATAAATTTTTCCGAACACTCAGTTTCCGTAAACATGCCCAATGGACGATGGATTCGGTGCTAATGAAAAATCCAAATGCACCATTCGTAAAAGCAGCACAATCATATATAAAGGGAGTAAACGAATACATCGAAAACGGCAAAACGCCTGTTGAATTTTCGATTGTGGGCATCAAAAAAACACCTTTCGAAATGGCTGACATGCAAATAATCATGGGCTATATGGGTTTCACTTTTGCCGAAGCATTTCGTTCAGAAGCCATTTCTACTATGATTCGGAGCAAATTTGGCCCAGAATACCTAAAAGATGTGATGTCAGGTTGGCCAAACAATGAGCCTAAAATTCCGACAAATGCCCAAGAGAATATTGCTTCGTCTACAGCTTTGGCTCAAATGGCAAATCAGTTGACCAATATAGAAACCAATGCCCTTTTTCCGCCTTATCACGGCTCAAATGGTTGGGTAATTGCTGGCTCAAAAACCAAATCGGGCAAGCCAATTTTATCGAACGATACGCACATTGCTTTTTCTCAGCCTTCAGTTTGGTATGAAGCTCATTTAGAATGTCCAAATTTTAAATTTTACGGAAATTTTCTGGCAGGAACACCCGTTGGGGCATTGGGGCATTCGCAATACGGTGGGTGGGGTTTGACGATGTTTGAAAATGATGATGTTGATTTTTTCCGTGAAAAGGCTAATCCTGCCAATGCCAACCAAGTTTGGTACAAAGACCATTGGGAAGATTTGAAAGTCCGTGAAGAAAGAATCAAAGTAAAAGATGAAGCTGATGTAAAAATTTCGGTCAAAACTTCTCGTCATGGCATCTTGATGAATGATAGTTTTGATAAAATGGCTGGCCAAAAAGACCCAATTGCTTTGTGGTGGGTTTTCAATCAATTTCCGAGTTATCATTTAGAGGCATTCTACGAAATGGCTCACGCCAAAAACGCCACCGAAGCAGGTAAAGCAGCCAGTAAGCTTACTTCACCAGGTTTAAATATTATGTGGGGCGATACGGAAGGAAACATTGCGTGGTGGGCAGCAGGAAAACTTCCGAAGCGTCCAGCTCACGTAAATCCAATGCTAATTTTAGATGGCTCAACGGGCAATGACGACCCACAGGGTTGGTTTGATTTCTCGCTGAATCCGCAAATTTTAAATCCTAAACGTGGCGTTCTTTACACGGCCAACAACCAGCCAGCTGATATGGGTAATGGTTTGGTAGCAGGCTACTACGTTCCAGGGAATCGTGCAAACCGAATTGAAGAACTTTTGTTTAATGATAGAAAAGATTGGACTCAAGAAAGTGTTAGAAGCGTCATTAATGATGTTACTTCTTCGTCATTTTCTAGGCTTTTGAAAGATATTTTGCCAGTAATTGATAAAAATAGGCTGAGTCCTTCGGCAAAAAATGGCTTAGAAAAATTGGCAAAATGGGATGGTTCGCACGATTTAGAAGATATTGAGCCAACGATTTATTACCGTTTTCTCTATCATTTTTTTGTAAATACTATCAAAGATGAGTTAGGCAATGAAGTATTTCAAGCTTTTGAACACAATTCAAATTTCAAGCGAAATATGGCCTCATTGATGCGAAATGATACATCGCCGTGGTGGGATAATATTTCGACAAAAAAGAAAGAAACTCGCTCCGAAATCTTAACAAATTCGATGAATGAAGCATTGGAAAGTCTCGAAAAACAACTTGGAAATAATATGACTTCTTGGAAATGGGAAAAAGTACATACGCTTACGCACAATCATCCGCTTGGAATTTTGCCAGTTGTGGGAAAATATTTTAATGTTGGACCACTTCCAGCACCTGGTGGCCGAGAAACCATTAATAACCTTGATTTTTCGGTAGATTCGAGCGGAACCTATAAGGTTACGTATGGCCCTGCCTTACGCAGAATTGTTGATTTTGCCGATACCGAACATGGTCGAAGCGTACTTCCAACTGGTCAATCAGGACATTTTTTAAGTAAACATTATGATGACCAAGCCGAAATGTTTGTGAAAGGTAGTTCACGCCCCGAATTAACAAATCGAGCAGAAATTGAAAAGGTAAAAACTGGAAAGTTAGTTTTGAAGCCTTGAAATCGCTAAAAACTACATTTTGGTCGAATTTTTATTCAAAAACCAATACTTTTTGCACATTTTCAAGAACATTTTATATAATTTTAGTTATAGATTCAGATATTTAATAAACATTTCGATAATGGCAAATTACAACCTCAAAATCAACGGTCAAACTCTCAAAACCGAAGCATCGCCCGAAACTCCTTTGTTGTGGGTTTTGCGCGATAATCTCGGTCTTGTTGGAACAAAGTATGGTTGTGGAATGGCTCAATGCGGAGCTTGCACAGTACATATCAATGGCGAAGCAACACGCTCATGTGTGTTACCAGTTTCGGCGGTTGCTGATGCAACAATCACGACAATTGAAGGACTTTCTGAAAAAGGCGATCATCCGGTACAAAAAGCATGGGATGCTATTGACGTTCCACAATGTGGATACTGTCAGACTGGCCAAATGATGACAGCGGCGGCTTTCTTGAAAAAGAATGCAAAACCAAGTTTGGAAGAAATAGAAGCGGCAATGTCAGGAAATATTTGTCGATGCGGCACTTATCACCGAATTAAAGAAGCAGTTCAGTTAGCGGCAACGAAAATGTAGAAATACTTTAAACAGTAGGCAACACGCTTGTTGCTAAAACTTAATTTCTGTAATAATACATTAAAATTTGCTTTATAAAAGCCTAAAGCATATCGCTTAAAGCATACAGCATTAAAAACAGATACTATAATGACAAAAAATAATAGCCGACGAGATTTTTTAAAGTCAACCGCATTAAGTGCTGGTGGCTTAATATTGGGTTTCAATTGGTTTGGACAAGAAGCTTCTGCAGCCACAGTTGTAAATGGCATAACAAGTGAAGCAGGAAATACTGCCTTCAATGCCTTTTTATCTATCCAAACCAATGGAATCGTGACGATTTTTTCACCAAATCCTGAAATCGGACAAGGTATCAAAACTGCCTTCCCAATAATCGTGGCTGAGGAATTAGATGTTGACTGGGCAAACGTAAAAGTAGTACAGGCTCCGCTTGACACCAAGAAATTTGAACGCCAAGTAGCTGGTGGTAGTGGTTCGATTCCTCATTCTTGGCAACGCCTCCGTAAAGCAGGTGCAACAGCTCGACAAATGTTGGTAGAAGCTGCCGCCAAACAGTGGGGAGTTTCGGCAGCTGAATGTTCAACCGAGAAAAGTTTCGTGATTCATACAGCATCAGGAAAAAAGTTAGGTTATGGTGAATTGGCAACGGAAGCAGCTAAACTTACCCCGCCGACTGATGTAAAATTGAAAGATAAAAAGGATTTCAAACTCATTGGCTCGACCATAAAAGGGGTTGATAATGAAGCCCTTTTAACTGGAAAACCGCTTTTTGGACTTGATTTCTATCGTGAAGGAATGAAATTTGCGATGATTCAGCGTCCACCAGCATTTGGAATGAAACTCAAATCATTCGATGCATTGGCAGCAAAAGCTTCAGCAAGTGGTATTGAGGTTGTTTCGTTTAAAGATAAAGTAGCAATCGTTGGAAAATCGACTTGGGAAGTAAAAAAAGCCCGTGATTTAGTCAAAATTGAGTGGGAGAAGGCCGCTAACCTCGAAAGTAGTGACGACCATAATAGAATTTTCAAGGAATTATTGGATGGAAAAACCGAAGTTCGTCGCAAAGATGGCGATGTAGAAATGGCTTTCAAAGACGCTGCGAAAATCGTTGAGGCAGAATATCAATGTCCATTTTTACCTCATAACCCAATGGAGCCGATGAACTTCTTCGCCCACGTACGTGAAGATGGCGTTGAATTGGTTGGGCCAACACAAACACCACAAAATGCACAAAATCAAACAGCAAAATTGCTCAATTTTCCTGCTGAAAAAGTGACAGTAGAATTAACAAAGATGGGTGGAGGTTTTGGTCGCCGTTTAGGTACTGATTACGTGTTGGAGGCTGCCGAACTTTCGAGCATTATCAAAGCACCTGTAAAAGTAATGTGGACTCGCGAAGACGATATGGGCGGCGGAAGTTATCGACCAGCAGTTCGTTATCGTTTCCGTGCGGCTCTTGACAAACAAGGCAATATGATTGGCTATACACTCCGTGGAGCAGGTCTAAATGCAGGAAATTCGACTCGTCAAGATAATTTTCCGGCAGGAGCAGTTCCAAACCTATTGATTGATTCTGCCGAACATAAATCTCCGATTACAACTGGCCCTTGGAGAGCTCCAATAACTAATTTCTTGGCTTTTGCCGAGCAGTCCTTCATTGATGAGGTAGCAACTGCGGCAGGTAAAGATGCAGTACAATTCAGACTTGAATTATTGGAAAAAGCCAAAACTTCACCGGCAGGTGAGATAAAATATAATATCGACCGTATGAAGGCTGTCATTGAATTGGCTGCTGAAAAATCGGGTTGGGGAAAGAAGAAAAAAGGCGTAAGTCTTGGCTTTAGTGTTTATTTCTCGCACGCATCTTATGTAGCACAAGTCGCAGAAGTGGTGATAAAAAAAGGAAAACCAGTTTTGCAGAAAATTTACGCAGCGGTTGATTGTGGCATAGTTGTAAACCAAAGCGGAGCAAGAAACCAAGTAACTGGCGGAATCGTCGATGGTATCGGACACGCTATGTACGGAAATTTAACTTTCAAAGATGGTACGCCAGACCAAAAGAATTTCAATGCTTTTAGATTGATAAAAATGAACGAAATTCCTGCGATAGAAGTAAGCTTTGTCAATAATGGTATTGATCCAACTGGTTTGGGCGAGCCAGCCCTCCCTCCTACCGGTGGTTCGGTTGCCAATGCTATTTTTAAAGCAACTGGTAAGCGTTTACGAAATCAACCTTTTATTGAGCAAGACGAAAAAATGTTTGAAAGTGTGTCTTGATTAATGAAGTATAATTTGCTAAAAAGTCGAATCAGTTATGATACTGATTCGACTTTTTTAATTTATTTGACAGATATACTTTTTGTAACTAACCAGTTTCAGAAATAGTATAAAAAATAGTGTAAAAAGGCAAAAAAT
>JAFEIL010000412.1 GCA_017495105.1 Emticicia sp.
CTTCATAACATACTAATTTAAAGTGAATAATTAAATAAACTGTTGATATTAAAGATGTTAGAGTAGAGTTATATGAAAGTAAAATTCTCATTTCTCCCCTCGATTATCCCGTATCTTACTTTCAAAGAACTTTCTTTTATCTAACTTACCAAAAAATATGATACGAGTCAAGGACTTTTTGTAGAATTTTATTGCTCAAGGGCCAACCTTAAGATTTTATAGACCTGAAAGGCTTGTTGAAGCCATTCGCTAAAAATTTTTTTTAAATGGAGAGAATGGTGTGCATTTTAGACATTTATGTACATATTTAGGCTCAAATTAATCGATTATCGACATTAAAATTGGAAATTTAATACTCATTTTTTACATTTCATCCTTATTTCAAAACCTTATTTAATCCAACAATGAAGGCAATCAAAATCAGTAATTTACAGAAAGCGTATGGAAGTGCATTGGTCTTGAAAGATGTTAATTTAGAAGTCGACTCGGGCGAAATTATTGGCTACATTGGTCCTAACGGTGCTGGAAAATCTACGACAATTAAAATCCTAATTGGAATGATTCCTGACTATGCGGGCAGCGTGGAAGTGATGGGATTTGATGTAAAAACTAATCCGTTGGAAGTCAAGAGATTAATTGGATATGTTCCCGAAAATGCTTCTTTATACGACACCCTTTCACCTATGGAATATTTGAGGTTTTTGGGGAGTTTGTATCAATTAGAAACCGACCAAATCGAAGAAAAAGCCACCGAATTGCTCAGACTTTTTACACTTTGCGACCAGCGAGACGACCGTATGACGACTTTCTCGAAAGGTATGAAACAAAAAGTATTGCTTATTTCAGGCATTTTGCACAATCCTGAAGTGATATTTTTAGATGAACCACTTTCTGGACTAGATGCCAATGCCGTGATTTTGGTCAAAGAAATACTTTCTCAACTAAAAAATGCTGGCAAAACCATTTTTTATAGCTCTCATATCATGGATGTAGTCGAGAAAATCTCTGATCGAATAGTACTTATCAATAAAGGTACAATCATTGCCAACGGCACTTTCGATGAGTTGAAATCACAACGAGAAACAGGTTCGCTCGAACAGATTTTCAACCAACTGACTGGTAATAACGAACACGTACAATTAGCAGAAGAATTTATCCAAGTAATGAATCGCTAAACTCGTAGGACAGGTTTGTAACCTGTCAAAAAGACAATGATAAATTTTTACATAAAAATATTGTTTCTTCTCCGCCCAATTTTTCTACGTTTGGGCGTAAATTTTGAGCAACTTGTGGCCATTGTTGAGGTAAAACTCAAAATGGATAATCGCCGGGCAAGGTTCAATCAATGGAATAAAAAACAAAGTGAGTCGAACGGCACATTTTTTCTTACGCTGGGTTTATATTTTCTAATGGCTTGTGCTTTTTCGGCGTTTATTTACTTTTCGGCATCAATTATCGCCATTTACTCTTTGATTTTTGCGATGATGATGTTCATGCTCGCCATGACCCTCATCACTGATTTTTCAGCAGTTATTCTTGATTCCAATGATAATGCCGTTTTGCTGCCTCGCCCAATTGATGACCGTACCTTGCTCATTGCCCGTATTACGCATATTCTAATGTATTTGCTTTCGATGATGTTGGCTTTAGCTATTCCGTTTATGGTCGTTACGATGTTCAAATACGGAGTTTTGGCAGCTATTTCTTTCCTGATTATTAGTTTATTATGTTTGATTTTGATAGTTTTTCTAACCAATATTTTTTATTTGGTTTTGATGCAATTTACGAGCGAAGAACGCCTCCGAAATGTTATCAATACTTTTCAAATCATATTGACATTTACTTTCATGGGCGGTTATCGTTTAGTTGGACGATTGGTCAACTTTGATACTTTGATGAATGGCGTAGATACAAAAGTGCAATGGTGGTATTTTCTCGTTCCGCCAATCTGGATGGGAAATAGCATGAATGTAATTATCAAACACGAGTTTGACGCAACTAAATTTCTGTTTCTTTTTCTGACTTTAACTGTGCCTTTTATGGTAGTTTTCTTGGTAAATAATGTTTTTTCAGGTGTTTTTAACCAAAAAATCGCAGGAATGGATATTGCCAAACGCCAAGAGAAAATACCAAATAAAGTTGCCAAAAAAAGCTTGATAGTAACCTTGTCGGGTATTTTTACAGGCACTTCAATGGAGCGAGGTGCTTTTGAATTTGTTTGGAAAATCACGTCTCGTGACCGCAAATTTAAGCTCAGAATCTATCCTTCATTAGCCTATTTGCTTATTTATCCTATTTTTATGATTGGTACTGGGCGAGGTGATGGGAGTTTTGTACAGCAAATCGAGCATCTTAGAGAATCAACGGGAATGGGAATTGTAGTGATTTATTTGTGTGGAACGGTTTTACTCACAATCAGAAGTCAAATTTCACAATCAGAAGATTTTAAAGCGGCGTGGCTATACGAACTCGCCCCAATCGGAAAACCTGGAGAAATTTTGAGTGGTTCTCTGCGTGCAATTATGGTGAAATTTCTTTTGCCAATTACCCTTTTGTTGAGCTTAGTTTTATCAGTTATTTGGGGCGTAAATCTACTTGATGATTTGCTTTTTGGAATGCTAACCATCATCAATCTTGATTTACTCTTATCAATCGGAATGAGCAACGAACTGCCATTTTCCACTGAAATCAAGAAAAACGGTGGTGGAAGTTTTATAAGAAATATGACTTATTTTTTTATTACAGGAATCATCGGATTTATTCACTATTTAATGATGCAAGTACCTTATGTGATTGGCGTTTTTATGGTAATTCAATTGGCTTTGGCCCTATTTTTATTTAAAAAATATCGTGAGGTTGCTTGGGAAAAAGTCAGAATGGAGTAAGTTTGTCAAAAACATCAATCTTCAAAAAATAAAAAATGAAACGTTACCTTTTACCTATTTTATTTATTACAGGCTTTGCTTCAGCCCAAAGTCCTTTAATCGAACAAGCCCGAAACTATCGAAAAGCCAACGAAAATGCTCTTTTAGGTGAATTTATGGGGCTTCTTTCGATTCCGAATGTGGTTTACGATACTGTCGGAATTCAGAAAACGGCTGCTTATATCGTAAAGATGATGGAGGCTCGTGGTATCAAAACCCAATTATTGGATGCTACCACGAAGGGAGTTCCACCAGCAGTTTTTGGTGAAGTAAATGTGCCAAATGCCACCAAAACTATCATTTTCTATGCTCATTATGATGGTCAGCCAGTCAATCCAAACCAATGGGCTGAAGGAATCGAGCCTTTCAAATCTGTCTTTTTAGATGCTTCGCTCGAAAAAGGCGGGAAGATAATTCCTGCACCCAAAGCCAACGAAAAAATCAATCCCGAATGGCGGATTTACGGACGAAGTGCCTCTGATGATAAATCAGGGGTGTTTTCGATTCTGACTGCCTATGAAGTTTTGACTAAATTGAACATTCCGCCGAGTGTAAATATCAAGTTTTTCTTTGAGGGCGAAGAAGAAGCAGGTTCAACGCATTTATCGGAAATTCTTGTAAAACATAAAGATAAACTCAAATCTGATCTTTGGGTGATTTGCGATGGACCAGTGCATCAGTCGGGCAAAAAACAAGTGGTTTTCGGTGTGCGTGGCGATGTGAATATGGAAGTAAAAGTATATGCTTCAAAAAGACCATTGCACAGCGGACATTACGGCAATTGGGCTCCGAATCCTGCGATGCTTTTAGCAAAATTATTAGCTTCGATGAAAGATGATAATGGCCGAGTTTTGATAAAAGGATTCTATGATGATGTTATACCTTTTACCGAAACCGAGAAAAAAGCCATTGCAAAAGTTCCGCCCGTTGATGAGCAAATGCGAAATGAATTGGGCTTTGTGCGTGCCGAAGGTGGCGGAAAATCGTTGGTTGAATTGATAAATTTACCATCGCTCAATATCAATGGTATTTCGAGTGCGAATGTAGGCAAAATGGCCGCAAACGTGATTCCTGTTTCGGCAACGGTCGCGTTAGATTTGCGTTTGGTTTTGGGTAATGATGCCCAACGACAAGCACAAAAAGTGATTGACCACATCAAAGCACAAGGCTACTATGTGACTAAGAATGAGAGTATTACCGACGAAGAACGCATGAAATATCCACTGATTGCTCGTGTGCAAACACAAAAAGGATATAATGCACAACGTACAAAAATGGATTTGCCGATTGCCCAAAATGTGATAAAAGCAGTGCAATCAAGCACTAACGAAGAGGTAGTTTTGATGCCAAGTTTGGGTGGAAGTTTACCATTGTTTTTGTTTGAGAAATATCTGGCAACGCCAACTATCACCGTGCCGATTGCCAATCACGATAATAACCAACACGCTGAAAACGAAAACATTAGAATTCAAAATATTTGGAATGGAATCGAAACTTATGTGGCTTTGATGAAGATGTAGATTTTTTGGACTTTGAAAATAAGTACTGAGACAAAAGATACGAGATTCTAGACAAGAGATAAAATACTATGTATCAATAAGTTGCATCATTTCAATTTATCGATTAATATTGTCTCATTACTTATTTAATTTTGGCAAATCACTTTTTCGTTAGAGGCCGATTATTAATAATTTTTTTAAGCGTTACATATACGGTTTACAAAGATGCATTTAATACTTGAATCTAAATTATCTAAAATACGATATTATCTATTAAACGGACGCCGCCTAAGAATGCCGCAATGCATAAAGCGGTCTTTCCATCAGTAATTTTGGCTTCGATTGGCAATAAAGTATCAAAATCAGCAGCCTCGAAATACTCCATGCGGAAATCCGCCCGTTCAAAATCAGGATTATTTGCAAAATACTCATTAACAGCCGCTTGCATCTCAATTACACTTACTCCATTTTGTAATTTTTCTTTTGCTAAATTTAGAGCTTTATAAATCTGAGGAGCCAAAGCTCGTGCTTCGGATGAAAGACGAGTATTGCGTGACGACATTGCCAAACCATCGGTTTCTCGCAAAGTCAGACAGGGAATAATTTCTAAATCAAAACTTAATTCCTGTACCATTCGTCTGATAACTGCCACTTGTTGCAAATCTTTTAGGCCGAAATAAGCTCTATCTGGCTTTACGATATTGAAAAGTTTGCTCACCACAATTCCTACACCATTAAAATGCCCAGGTCGGAATTTGCCTTCCATGACTGTTTCCAATGTGCCAAAATCCATTTTTAATTGTGGCAGACTCGGATACATTTCTTCAGCCGAAGGAGCAAAAAGAACATCACAACCCATAGGAAGTAGCATTTCGCAGTCACGCTCAAGTGTTCGTGGGTATTTCTTCAAATCATCAGGATTATTAAACTGTGTAGGATTTACGAAAATACTGCAAACTGCTAGGTCATTTTCGGTTTTTGCTCGCTCAATCAATGAAATATGTCCTGCGTGTAAAGCTCCCATAGTTGGTACAAAACCAATGGTTTTTCCTGCTCTTTGCTGTGCTTTAAGGTATTGTTGTGTTTCCGAAATTGTATTAAATATTAACATTTTTACTTAATCTATGCGGTTTTAAATGAATAATTAAAATCTTCACTACAC
>JAFEIL010000175.1 GCA_017495105.1 Emticicia sp.
ACACATGGCTCTCTTTGCCTACATTTAGTGGCTCACTTTCGCTACATTATACATGAATTTGCTTTCTTATTGTTTTATACTCTTTTTCTTCGTCTGTAAGTTCTTTTTTCTCGTCTCTTGATAATTCTCTTTTGTTTGCTTCTTTTTTAGTTTTTTTGACTGACTCAGATTTATTAATGATGGTTTCTATATCTTGATTCAAATTTCTGAAACCTTCAATATTCATTAAAGCATTCATTGCATCTGGATTATTCATTAAACGCTGCAATGTATTATTATCAACGTTTACCAATAATGCACTTTCCCAACGTCTTGCCAAAAGGGTTGCAGTTGTACCACTCATTGCCATATCCAAAATACCTGCTGCATCGACTTGTTTCATCGAGCTTCCATCATAAGCCAATACAGGTAAAAAGTGTATAAATTCTGCAACCTTTTTTTCTGGATTCGATTCTCCTACATTCAATCTGCAACTATAATCGGCAATTTGCTTTAATGCACGGTCAGGGGCAAAGTCAAAAACATAACATTCTTGTTTTATAATTTCCTCCTTATTTGGTGATTTACTATCGGTATTTTTAATTGTCCAAGGTGTTTGAACACGAAATGCTGCTTGAAAATAAGTTTCGGGACTTGATGAATTGCGTAACATAAAAATACCTGTCCACGGTTTTACTGAAACACCAGTAGTTAGTTTACCACACGATAAAGTAATTGTTTTTGTTTCTAATGGATTTCCCATTGCTTTCAATATTGGCGGTAAAGCTTCCACTCCAATACCTGCACTCATACCCGCTGCAACAATTACTTCGTAGTCTTGATAAAATTTATTTTGCTTCTGCTCCAACAAGTTTTTCATGGCAAAACATGAAGCTACACTCGGTAAAAACCAAAATGTATGAGATAAAACATTTAATAATGGAGCATGAGAAAATGGAAATGGAGGCTTTTTTGCACCTAATTTTAGATTATCAATAGTTGTCTCAGAAAAAGAACCACGAATCAAATCAAGCCATTTTTGCACTTCACTTTCATAATCAAACTTAGCGGTTGCACCTATGCCATTGGCTGAAAAGAAAATATTTAAGTCAAACTCATTAAACTCTCCTTTCATTGCAATTTCTCTGATAGAGTCTGGCAGCTGATAAGTAAGCATAACCATTCTTGGCAATGAAGCATAAGGATTAGGGTTATCTGACCAGTTTTCTTTGGCTTTTTGTTCGTCTGAGTACGTCCAATTAAATATTTGTTCCTCAATAAACTCGCCTGAAGCTATGGCTCTAAAAGGTGTACCCGATAAATATAAATAAGCGTTTGTTGTAATTGGCATATTACCTTCTTCAAAATAATCTATACCTACACCTTCGGCAAATTTCAACTCTTTCTCTCCTTCTGCTTCAAATAATTCTTTGGCACTTTCTCGCCACGCTCCATAATGATATTCATCAAAAATCACACAATCCCAATTAGTTGTATGCACCCATTCATTTCTTGGTTTTTTTCCACCTGCTTCATTTTTACCAAGATAATCTTGAAAAGAGCCGAAACATACAAATGGCTTTTGCTTGTCTGCATTTTCAAAATTTAAACCATTTCTGCTGATAAACTGCCAACCCTCAAAATCAATATGTGTAGCCAAATCTTCATCCCATGCACTTTGTACGGCTGGCTTGAATGTTAACACAAGTATTCTACGCCAACCCATCTTTTTTGCTAACTGATAAGAAGCAAATGTTTTACCGAAACGCATTTTTGCGTTCCATAGAAAATGTGGTGTTTGGTTTGGATTTTCTTTTCGGTAACTTTTAAAATAAGCAATGGTTTTATCAACGGCTTCGGTTTGCTCAGGTCGCATTCCAAAATCAAGTGTTCGGTTATCTTCGTTAATAATTCCTGTTTTAATAGCAATCAATGCTGCTCTTAAAACATCAACATTACAAGCGAACCACTCTCCATCAACGTTTTTAATGCCTTTCTTACGCAAATATCTATGTATATCGTGGTCGGTAAAAGCACTGCCATCGTTTTTCATTGCAGACTCCGAAAACACTATTTTATAATTCAAACGAGCCGTTTTTAATTGCTCGGCTATTCGTTCTTTAGAATCTCTGATTGTATAACCTACTTTAAGCAAACCTTTGTGGGTTGCTACATCGGGTAATTCGTAGGCGTAAATTGTGGGATTTGCCTCTGGTCGAAGTGGAAAGAAATTATTGCTCATTTTGTAGTTCCATTGGGCGAATTAGGGTATCAATAAATGCTTGCTCTTCCTCAGTTATACCATACTTTTTATATAATTTTTCATCTGTCCATGATTCGTTGAAATCTTGTGTTGGAACAAAAGTGTAAACTTTACTCGTAGCATGTTGGGTTGGTTTATTTAGTAAAACCAAAAATCTTAAAAAACTTGTAGTTAAATATTGTGCAAGATTTGTAGCTTCTTTCTCATTATTGAAGATGCCAGCAACCAAGTATGTTTCAGTACAAGCACTATTAGGTTGAACAACAAAGGGTTTTCCAAGTATTTGGTGTGGAAATGAATCACTTCCACTACCTAATGGAGGAATCAAAACTTTGAAAAATTTCACAATGTTTGTATTAGTCTTTATATCAGTTTGCTTAATGAATCCAATACCACCATTTTGATATAGAGTAATACTTTCAGCAAAACTCTTTGGTTTTCCTTTAAATGTTGTTTCAAGACCAAAAGGTTTTCTTGCACTAATTTTTTCCTTTAAAGAAGCTTCTTTAAAGGATTGCACTTTCTTCAAAATTGAAATAGCTTCATTATATCGAATAAAAGTTTCACACCCCTTTTCTAAAAGTGGTCGTGTCATTTCAGATACAAATGAGCCTTTTCTTGAAGTAATTACTTTACAATCGCCTTTATTATCTCTATCCCAAACAAAATAGCAAACACCACCTTTTATCTGAACTCCAGGAAAACAGTCTATTGCTTCTGGAAAATCTACAATCTGTCTTATTCGGCTATCTTTTAGCATTTCGTCTCTAAAATCATCCATCCCTTTACCACCCGAATACCATCTGGCAGGAATAATCATTGTCAAGTATCTTGGATTTAATTTTTTAGCTTGCTCAACAAATTTATCATAAATAGCTGTCGCACTTGTTCCAAACCCTCCATCACTCAACTGATAAGGCGGATTTCCAATAATAACATCAAACTTCATATTCTTGAATATTTTTTCTGGGTTTTCGGAATGTATAAATTGGTAAGCATAAGTTTCGAGGGCATCTTCACGGTCATAGTTTTCTTGGTTTGCCCCGCAAAATTTACATCTGCCATTATGCCAAGTATGTTTTAGATTATTGAAAATTATATTTCCTTGCTCATTATCAAATGTTTCACAAATAGAATATTTACCATTGGCAGTTTTTGAACAATAAAGGCTACGGCGAGAGAGCAACGAAGTCAATTCGGTAATGGCAACACCAAATATTTGATTTTGATAAATATGATTAATACGAGCCTGCTGGTCAGGTATTTGTGTTTCTAAACCAATCATCAAACGTTTAGCTATTTCCCTAAGAAACACACCCGATTTGCTTACTGGGTCAAGGAATTTGGTATTTTTATTCCTCCAAAGTTCGGCTGGAAGCAAATCAAGCATTTGATTTGCCAAATTTGGTGGTGTAAAAACTTCATCATTGCTCAAATTAGCAAGACAAGAAAGAACATCGGGGTTATAGCTCGTCTGTGGTGTCATCTTCGCCAAGTTTTAAAAAATGAGTGAGTGGAAATTCTTTGATTGGTTCGGGTATGTAAGCCGCATCGTTTTGGTCGCTAAACATTGCCATTTGCAAGCCTTCTTTTTTATCAGCACTCAACAAAAATGCAAGCATAAAATCACGCCTTTTTATCATACTCCCGTTTACTGGACTCCATTCGGAGAATATAATCGGTTCAGCTTTTTGGTCGGGTGTTTTCAAACTTAGGGCATCCCCCCACAGAATATTCCTGCTTAGAACAAAGGTAGCTACTTTCAGAAATTCGGGTTTAGCCTCATTTTTATAGTTATTTAGATAGAAATTTGTAAAAATCTCCAATAATCTAACTCGGCAGGTTTGTACATTATCTTGCAAAATATCAACACCATAAACACTCGTTAGGGCAATGATTGCATAGCGTTCATAGTCCAATTGATTTTTTGCATAGCGGTTTTCAACAACCGTCAATTTCCTTTTTAAAATCTCTACCAAAAAGTTTCCAGTGCCACAAGCAGGCTCTAAAAACCGAGAATCAATGCGTTCGGTTTCTTGCTTCACGAGGTCAAGCATGGCGTTAACTTCCCTTTGGGCAGTAAAAACTTCACCGTGGTCAGTAACCCTCTTTTTCGATTTTACTTGTTTATTCTCCATAAAATCAAAGAGTTACCATCATTTTCGCCGCCGCAAATTCCTCGTCATACTCCAAGCCGAGTTTATCTACTTGTTCGGGCATTGCCAAAGCCCACGACACATAGTAATAAGCCAAAATCTGGTAGCCCGAAAACAATTTATTAGGAATATCATTGATGCGATAATCTTGTTTTTCGGTGCTAAAACCCTGTATTCCTTGCATAGCAATATCAAAAGCAATCTTTTTTATTGCTTCCTGTGGCATTTCGGCAAAATATTTCAATGCCTCCGCCATGTACATCATCACGGCCGAGTTTAGCCCAATATTTGCCTGTGATTGCTGAAATTTCTCCATTTCCCTTGTCTTATAAGGGTCGTTGGCGTCTAAATCGTAGGGGTCTTTTTCGATGGAATCGAGCAGATTATCAATGTCAAGGCGTTTACTGCGGTATTGTATTTCATCAACCAATTCAAAATTTTTGTCGAGTTTCAAATCTTCCGCCCAGTTCATTATCAACTCATATTCTTCTGCTGGTTCTTTGTCGGTTTTGTATTGCAGATATTCCTCATAAAAACTTTGTGCTTGTTTCAGTTCGGCGGTGCTTGCCTGAAAATCTTTGATAAAATCAATGCCAAACAAAGCCTTGTATTGCAGGGCAATGACGATGGTATAAATCTTACTTTTTGAAAGTACATCTTTGGGCGAAAGTTCAAGCGTTTTTTTATCGGTTGTAGCCTTTAAACCTTCTTGAATCAAGGCATTGAGCGATAAAAATTGAGCAGGTCGTAGGGCAGGATAGGTCTGATAAAGAAAATCTTCGATGAATAAATCAATGGGCGTATTATAAATTTGAAGATTCAGCCCATTAAAAAGTCCGTTGCAATAATTGGCAATTCCATCTTCTGAAACACCCATTTTCTGAAATTTTTGAAGAATTGGCTCTATTTTTTTGATAAAAACCGCCTTATGTTGCTGATTGGCAATAAAAAGTTGATTGAGTTGTGCTTTTCGGGCATCAATTACAAAAGCCAAATGCACCAATTCGTGCATGATTAGATGCTCAACCGCAGGATATTTTGGCTTGTATTTTACGGTATGTTTGGGGCGGTCGTAATTTTCAGCAAACTCAATTTTTGCTGCCGTCGGAATGCTGGTATCTTCAACAATATCTATTTCGGTGCCACCCTCAAATTCGAGTTTATGGCGATACTCAATAAATATTT
>JAFEIL010000363.1 GCA_017495105.1 Emticicia sp.
GATATAAAGCATGTGTACAAAAGAACGGGGCGAAATAGCCCCTTTTTTCTTCCATCCCACGAAGCAAAACACACAGAAGCGGTTTAATAGGTTACGTTTCTCCAATGCTTCTCCATACGCACATATTTACACACAAGTCACTTGCAATTTAGCCGTTGTGGTGGCGGTTGCAAGGGTTCGCTACGCCAGTCTGCTATTTAGCTAAGCAAAGGCAAACGCACCTTAAACCGCATCCTGCCCTTGCAACCGAGGGGATAAACCCCGCCACCACTTTTGGGCTGCTTGTCATTTTCCGTTCCTTGCGTGTTGCTTGGCTTCCCGTTGGCGGCGGTTCCGCCCTTTCTCCTTTTCTCATCATGTTCTTCGGTTGTTCCTTCGCTCTTTCGTTCCGTTTGTCGGGGCTTGGTTGCCCAGTTGTTGCTTGGGCTGGTTCTGCGGCCACTCGTCCTTTTGTTGCTGCGGCTGCTTTGGTGCCAGGTGTTCAGTGGGTTGCTGCCCAGCGTGTCACCGCCTCAGCTTTTCTCTTTGCAGTGGCTGGTCTTTTGCTTCCTTGTCCCGCCTTGGTTTCTTGGCTCGTGTCCTTTTCGGGCGTGGTGGTCGTCTGCTCGGCGGGCTGGCGGGTGTTCCTGCTTCGTGCCTTGCTTGGCCGCCCAGTTGTTTTGGTTGGTGGTCCTATCTCGCTCGGGTTCGGGCTACGTTAGCGTGGCTCGGGCGAGATACTCCGAAAAATCAAAAAGCCAAGTCAAGAAATTTGACTTGGCTTCAGTAATAGTTGAGCAAACTTTATATAGTAATAAACTCCATCCGTCCATTTGGAATATCCAAATCAGCTACCCGCCTTTGGTTGGCAGGTATAACTGCCAAAGGGTCAGATTGCCCCTCCAAGACAACCGATAATGGATTCGCTGAACCATTATAAACTTCAAACTGTGCTTGTTGCACATTTTGAGGAACAGTAATTACCAAAACATTTTCAGCATGATAAGCTACAATTCGCTTATCACCTGGTTGAATAGTGTAATTTTGTCGAATGATTTTTACCGAATCACCAACATCTCCTTTTTCACCCTTATCACCCTTCGTACCTTTATCTCCTTTTGCACCTTTCAAGTCAAAAACATAATGGCGAGTTGAGGCAGCATAAAAGAGTGAAAAGATACGGTAAGTCCCTTTTACAAGGTTTTTTGTACTCGTTTGAGTTGGATTTTCACCTTCATAAAAATCGCTACCATTCGATAATGAAATAGTTGTCCCTTGAACGTTCTCAATCACCAAAGTCAAATCAATTTGTTGATTTTCATTGAGATTTGGTAAAAACAAGGCATTACTGACATTTTCAGTTGGTGTACCAATCACCAAAAAAGTATCAGATTTTTGAATCTGATAACTGGTAGAATTTACTACTTTGGCATTGCCTATCATAGATTCTTTCTCAGGATTCAAAACCATTTCATCGGTTTTGTTTTGAATCATTTGTTGAACCTCAGCATTTGTTGGATGTGTAACAATCGGAGTAGGTGTTACAGTACCTCCGCCAGTAGTTGAATTACCAGAATTAGTGCTACCACTTCCTGAAGCTCCATCTGTTTGTCCATTTTCAGCCTCTACATTCATTTTGATATGGTAATCACCACTATTCAAAATATTTTTCATAGTAGGTTTTTGTAATGTGCTAGCAAAATACCTCAAAGCGTCAATACGAGCATCAGTACCAACAAATTCTTTCAACAGTTTAGCTCCCTCCAAGACCTGAATCTTGTAACTATTCCCAGTTCCAGTTTCAACCAAGTTAATTCCTTTGGTAGCAAGAATGTCTTTGCCAATATCAATCGATACCGCCAATTCTTCTCGTAAACTGCTGATTATCAATCCTATCAAATTGATAACACTTGTACTTTTCCGTGTTTTACCATCAGCAACTATCTCAAATCCTCCGCCAGAGGCATTCTTAAATGTCTTCATAAAATCTTTTTTTAACTCGTTTAAAAAAAGCCCCTCTCCAATCGGAGAGGGGTTGGGACGGTCCGCCGCAGCGGTGAGGTTAAACCCCAGTGTCCACTTTCACAACCCTAACGGCATTATAAGCACCATTTTTCAAAGGATACTTTTCTCCGTTTACATCTTGGAAGAAACTCACACCAACTGCTACAAAAATCGGCGATGTTAGGTTTAAGTTCTGATTTTGACCATCACCCAAACCTACATCCAAAGTTGTTTCCGTAACGGCAGTATTTCCAATTTCAATGAAGCCGCTTTCGTCGTCCATTGTCGAGAAATCCATCTGCTCAAAATTAATGTTTGAAGCACACCCAAAGAAACGATAGTGCGTTGCTCCACGTGGCGACGCAATCACAATCTTGGCATTATGAGCTGGAATCTTTGCCGAAATATCACCAGTTTGTCGGTTAATTTCAACCGTTGGTTTCACATATACCACTCTTCCAAAAACAGCATTTTGATTGAAATCAAAACCTTCAAACAAAGAAGTTTCATCATCCAAAACACCACGTTGCCCACGAGCATTGACACCATCTTTTTTGATTACTTCGCCCATCTTTTGAGCCACACGAGAGGTTAAATACCTGTCTGAACCTTGCGAAATGACAATTCGCATTGCATCTCGAAGCAATTTGCCAGATGAAGCGGCATTACCAAATTCAGCCGCATTTTCACGGACACGCTCCATTGTTGCCGAATTATTAAACTGTTCTTTCGAGCCTCCACCAGCTCGACGAATCAAGGTTTTTCCACCTTGCGAATAACCTGAGAGTCCACCCAAATTACCTTTGTACTTGATTAAACCAATCTGTTCAGCCATACTGCACAATACATTTTTAAGTGTTGAGAAAAATTGAAACACTCTTTTCATGAAAAGTTTTCGAGGGCAATTTGTAGGAATAATTAAGGTAATTCAAATGAACTATGATAGAGTGCTGTTTTTGTTCCTAAACTGTACATCTTTTCAATTAATTTAAGAGGATTAGAAAACACAAAAGGGCATCCATTTGGACACCCTTTGTGACGTTTTTACATCAAACATGGTAGCAAAAACTACCAAAAATCTTTATTCCTCAGCCAATGAATCAGTTATTCAAGTAAGAAAGAATCTTGCCGCTACGGTAGCTCACAGTTTTTAATTCAAGCGTAAAATTATTTCATATTCACCTAAAAATCATTTATGTTTGTATCAGAAAATAAACTATTATGGCAGCTACACAAATACAAACTCATGGACTTAATCCTCTACAGGTTAGTCTTCTTAGGCTTTTTAATAGACCTATGAAAGATGAAGAAGTCTTAACCTTAAAGCGTATTTTAGTAAAACACTATTCTTCCCAACTTAAAAATGAATTGGAGCAAGTTGTAGAAGAAAAAGGCTATACCCAAGAGGATTTTGACAAAATGCTAAACGAAGACTCTTGATGCAAGTAGTTATTGATACAAACTGCCTTTTAGCTTCGATTCCACCTAAAAGCACTCATTACTGGCTTTATGAAGCATTTGAGCGTGAAATATTTGAGTGGATTTTAAGCAATGAAATATTAACTGAGTACGAAGAAAAATTGTGCGAACGCTATTCAGATTTAACAGCAGATTTAGTCTTATCTATTCTGTCTTCTGCACCAAACACAATTTTTTCAGAGCCTTATTACAAATGGCAGTTAATAGAAACTGATGCCGACGATAATAAATTTGCAGATTTAGCTATTGCCTCGAATGTAGATTATTTGGTTACAAATGACAAAGATTTCAATATTCTAAAAACATTAGACTTTCCAAAAATTACAGTAGTTTCATTAGCTGAATTTAAAGATATAATTTTTAGTAAAAACTAAAAAAGCGACCTCAAACGAAGTCGCTTTTCCTATTTTACATCAAACATGGCAGTAAAAACTACCAAAAATCTTTGTTTTTCAGCCATTTGATAAACTGTTTAAGTAAGAGGGAGGTCAAGAAACTTACCGCTGCACCCACCATCGAAAGAATAGCAGTTTTCGCCAAATCAGCAGGATTAAGACTTGCCACAAAACTTACCAAAGTTCCGCCAATAGTCCCTACTTTTGTGCCACTATCTATCGTATGATTTCCCATTTCCACTTCGTTTCTTAATTTGATAAATTCAACTATTCCCCTCCCTCAACTGTCATTTGGCTGATAGCACCAATTACGCCACCAGTTACAGCAAGATAGCCTGCAACCGTTACAATGCCTACTGGCAACATAACTGGAGCTGCCAATACTACTCCGCTAATGCTTGCTAATGTCAAGCCGATATTTCGCATGACTCTAAAAAACTTTGGTGTGGGTTTCTTCACCCGTTTTACCATTTCCTGTATCATATATAAAAAATTAAAGTTACATCACTGGTGGCTGAGCGGAGTCGAAGCCACAATTTTCAGAAAAACCTCCTCACCTTTTTCAAGAGCATCAAAAACGAGTTTTTTCAATCGCTCATTCGCAAATCGAGAATTGATACCCTTGCCAGCCGATGTATGCTGTAAAACTGGAGCGATACAACCTTTCAATTCCTTCAAAGCATCATTGGCAGGGTGAATCAAAATCAAATCACGGTCTTGCACCTCAGTAAGCAGAATATGCCATTTGAGCCTCTGGCTATATCGCTTTTTCAAAGCATAACGCCCTTCGGGTATGCACGAAACACGCTTCTCGTTGTTTCGATAAGGCAATTCGATGGTACAACAAATTTTTTCTTGGGCAAGAAAAATTACACCATTAGTACCGTCCTGAAAATAAGTTCTATTCAAAATCAATTCCATAGCTTACAAACATTGGCTAACGATACGTTTTTGCTTTCGATTATAATTTCTCCAAATCCAAGGGGCAGTAGGGTTTTTACAGAACCACAGCCCCAAACCTGCTTGCTTCGTTTGCAGTTCCACGCTTTCCAAATTTAACTTAGTACAGAAATATGGATTCCGCCAAGCCAAGCCTTTTGCAATCAGTAAACTATCTACCGATTCGCCGTTCACCTTAATTTCTACCACATGACGTTTATAGAAATCAGTAGCCACCAAGCGAACTTCGCACATCTTTCCGTACAAAAGATTTTCAGCATAGCTCTTTGAATTCTGACCGTAAAACTGATCTTTTTCAGGAGCATCTACATTCATCAACCTACAACGGAGCTTTGTGCCATTCACCTCCACATCATAAGTATCGCCATCCAACACTCTCACAACAGTTCCCTCAAACATTTGAGCGAAAGTCGAAAGGCTCATCAAGAGCCAAGTCAAAGAAAAAAATAGTCGTTTCATGGCTCGAAAGTAGAGCAGCGTATTTTGAAAGCAAAATGAAGCGTGTTATCCGTTCCGATAAAGTAAGTTTTCGGACAAATGAAGAAGAATTTAAGATTTGATTTTGACGTTATTTGCAAGAAAGAAGTTTTGGTTTTTTATTGCTAACTTTACAAGTAAGTTTTGCAAAAATGAAATTACAAATAAAGTTGGAAGTTGAATTCGTGTCGGCACTGCCGACACAAATAACTAAATCATAATTATCCATAGATAAAGCATAGATAAAGTA
>JAFEIL010000310.1 GCA_017495105.1 Emticicia sp.
GTCTAGACTCTTTGCAAAAAAAATACTGACATTTCAAAATATTAATGTGACTTTGTTTTGCTATTGAATTTAAAAATGCATAAACGGTTACATTTAAAATTAAATGAACCTTTAAAAGTACCGTAACTTTACTATTTAATTTGGTAAAAAAAATGAAAAATTTTACAAACCTAAAAAACAAATTAGCCGCACTTTTGCTCACTGGGGCATTATCAGTAAGCTACCAAACCTTCGCTCAACAAGAAGCGATGTTTTCCCAGTACATGTTTAATACACTCGCCATTAACCCTGCTTATGCTGGTAGCCGTGATGTATTAAGCCTTACAACTCTTGGTCGTTACCAATGGGTTGGCGTTGAAGGAGCTCCCAAAACTTTTACGTTTTCTATGGATTCACCCATCAAAAACGAGAAAATGGGCTTAGGCTTTCAAATAACTCGTGATGAAGTTGGACTCCAAAAAAACACTGGCATTTACCTTACTTATGCATATCGTATCAAAGTTGGCCCTCGTTCAACCTTATCTTTTGGCGTACAAGGTGGAGCAACTAACGTACGTTGGGCATTGTCAGATGCACAAAATCTATCAAACCCAAATGACTATATATTCTTAGGTGCGAGTGACCAAAACAACATTCTTCCAAACGTAGGCGGTGGTATCTATTTGAGCAATGATAAAGGATACATTGGTATTTCTTGTCCACAAATCATGCAAAACGCTATTTCCAAGTTTACCCCAACTGATGGTAAAAGCATAGCTGGAAAAACCCAACGCCACTACTTTGCTATGATGGGTTTTGTAATAGGCACAGGTTCTTTCAAAATCAAACCTTCTACGATGGTTCGATATACACAAGGAGCTCCACTTGGCCTTGATGGAAATGTAAACTTCTGGATTAAAGACAAAATTTCGTTTGGTGTTTCTGGACGTATCTCCCAATTCCAAGCAATGGGCCAAGATAGCAAGAGCTTGTTCGATGCAGCCATCGGAATGATAGAGCTTCAACTTACTCCGCAATTCAAACTCGGATACGCTTATGATTTTACATCTAATAAGCTTAACGATGAATCGAAAACAGGTATAAATCGCTTCTTGGGAATTCCGACACACGAAATTTTACTTCGTTATGAATTTGGCTTCGGTAAGGACAAAATTCTTACTCCACGCTATTTCTAAGATTTTTATTGCACATACTTTATGTTATGCAATGCATTGGTACGAAGGTTGCATAGAATCAATAAGTTATTATTCAAGAAATAAAACTTGATTCTTGAAAAAAGATATTTTGTTGCCAATTTTCTGAGTTTAAGCACATTTATCAAGTCCCCAATACGAATACTTAATTTATAAATTCGTGAGTGAATTTTAAATTCTAACAAAATGATAGTCAGGAAAAAAATAATTGGAGCGTTGGTTGTAGCGGCCTTGCTCGGCGGTAATGCAAAGGCACAAGACGCCTTATTAAAGACTGGTGAGCATCACTATGAAAACTTGTCCTACTCTAAAGCCATTGATGCCTTTGAGGCAGCTCTCAAGAAAAAAGGTCTCACTGAACAACAAAAGCTCGCTACCAAAATAAAACTCGGCGATAGCTATTGCAAAATTAAAGATTCTCAAAACGCCGAGCGTGTTTATGCTGAGGTCATCAACACAGCAGGCGAATTATCGGGCGAAAACATCGCTGTATCCCTCAAATACGCCCAAGTTCTTGCTAGTAATGGCAAATACCGTGAGGCACAAGAAATGTACGAAAAATATACTCGTAAAGTCGAAGACGACCCTCGTGGAAAGGGTTTTTCTAAACTCTATAACGATGTAAGTGTACTTTCAAAAAACGCCAACTGCTATAAAGTTGACTACCTTTCAATAAATACAAACTCAGCTGATTTCTCACCAGCTTACTACAAAAACGGCTTGGTATTCGTCTCAAACCGTCATAATAGTGTCGGAGTTCGTCGAGTATTCGGCTGGAACGAAACACCTTTCCTTGACTTATTCTTTTTAGATGATGTTTCGGCAATTGGCGGACAAGCTGCTGGTTTAGGAACAGGCTCAAGCGACATCAAAACTCCTCGTAAACGCAACAGCCGAAGTAGCGTTGTTGGTTCTGATGAATACACAACTCCCACTTCCAATGATAGCCGAACAATCGGAAATTACGGTGGCATGAACGTCATGGCAGGTTTAGGCTACGGCGACCGTCCAGTTACGGAATCAGAGCGTTTTGGTGGTTCAATCAACTCAAAATACCACGAAGGTCCAGCGGCATTCTTCAAAGATGCCTCAAAAGTAATTTTTACAAGAAATAACTTTAATAATGGTAAAGCAAAACGTAGCTCTGATGGTATCAATAAATTGAAACTATACATGGGTGATGCCAACAAAGATGGTTGGAAAAATATTAAAGAATTACCATTCAATAGCGATGAATATTCAACAGGTCATCCTGCTTTGGCAGCTAATGAAAAACTACTCTTCTTCGCTTCTGATATGCCTGGCGGTTTTGGTGGAACAGACATTTATGTATCTCGCTATGACGGCGGTAATTGGTCTGCTCCTATTAATTTAGGTAAAACCGTTAATTCAAAAGGTAATGAGATGTTTCCTTTTGCTGACGAAAAAGGCAATTTATACTTTTCATCGGATGGTCATGCAGGTTTAGGAGATTTAGACATTTTCTTTGTACAGATGGACGGAACAACTTCAAAAGGTCAAGTAATCAACCTTGGGTCTCCCATAAATTCAAGCAAAGATGATTTCGGAATCGTAACCGATGCCTTTCGTAAGGCTGGTTACTTTAGTTCAAATCGTAAACGTGGTGGTGTCGATGACGACATCTATAAATTCGATAGGGAGTGCGAACTCAAAGAGGGTTGTGATCTTATTATTGCCATATATGATGCCGAAACAAAAATGCCACTTGATAATGCTACAGTTTTTTATGAGGACAAGGAAGGTCATATGATAGAAATCATGAGCGATGCCGATGGTAGCGTGAAAATAGAAGGACTTGAACAAGATGTTGAGTTTGCTTTTCGTGCCACTCGTGATGGTTATGGTGCCAATACTGTAAGCTTCTCTACAAAAGATTGCGATAATGAAACCTCTCGCTTAGAAATACCGATGAGCCGTCCGAAACCAGTAGTTGATTCAACTGCACTTGCTAAAAACGACAAAGCAAATGGCACAAATACAGCAAACGCACAAAATGGCTATGCTGGCGAAAACACAACACAAAGCCAACAAAGTGGCAAAAGTGAAACTGGCACTCAACAAGGCGAACAAACAAGTACTACTAATACCTCTGTGCTGACAGGCAATACTTGTACAATTCGTGGTCGTGTAATGACCCAAGGCACTAAACAAGCCGTTGATGGTGTACTTGTAACACTTCGTAGCGAATGTGATAATACAACACAAACCGCATTTACTGATGTAACTGGTAACTACGAATTTATAATAGTGGAAGGTTGTGATTATACAGTTGAAGGTTCAAAAGATAACCTCGGCTCAAAAGGCAAGCGTGTACGTAAATTGAATTGTAAAAAAGGTGGCGTAACTGCCGATATATACATGTTTGGTACGGGCGACATCGTCCAGGTTGATAATATTTACTTTGATTATGGCAAATGTGATCTTCGTTCAGATGCTCGTTCAGAGTTAGATAAATTGGTGACTATCATGCGTAAGTATCCAAAAATGCGTATTGAATTAAGATCTCATACTGATAGCCGTTCCGAATCTGATTTCAATCAAAAAATCTCGGAAGGCCGTGCCAAAGCCTCTGCAAACTATCTATTGAAACGTGGCATAAGCCGTAGCCGAATAGAATATGCGGGCTATGGCGAATCAATTCCAGTAAATAGCTGCGTTGATGGCGTAGAATGTACGGAAGAGCAACACGCTCAAAACCGTCGTACAGAGATTAAAATCTTGCAAATGAATTAAACCAACAGTACTCCAAAAAACAAAAAAGTCGTCTAGAGTAATCAAGACGACTTATTTTTTGCACCAACCCAAAGGAACGCCCAAATTGGACGTTCCTATAAAATCCATTCGAATCTGGGTTTTTAGACAAACTAAATTGTGGGATTTAGCAGAATAACATCTTTATCATTTTTGTGGCTTAGCTTCTACTTCAGTAACCTTATTAGCTATAATCTCAGTCACATAAACTGTTTTATTTTCTTTATTTACGTAGTTTCTGTAATTGAGTTTGCCTTCAATGCTTACTAATTTACCCTTACTTACCAAATCGGCACAAACCTCAGCTACTTTCCCCCAAGCCACTACATTGTGCCACGTAGTATTTTTTACTTCTTCGTTTTTCTTATTGGTATAAGTCTCGTTAGTGGCTAAGCTAAAAGATGCTTTTTTACCATTATCAAAGGTTAATACATTTACTTCATTACCTACGTTTCCGATTAATTTTACTGTGTTCATAGTTTTGTACGTTTAAAAATGATTATTAAATTAAATTAAATTAGCCAATCACTCTCTGTTTCCGATTGACAATGCAAAGTTGCAGCATCTCCCACACGCCATTCGGTTGATAGTCATTTATATACAAATAAAAACATTTATAAACGTTTGTAAACGGATATAGTGTTACGTATATTTGGATTAAATTAAAATCCAGCAAATAAATTTTCAAATGACAATTAAAGAGGCAATCTTAAAAAGTTTAGAGGATATAAATGTCCTAACTAATTATAGTGATGTAACAGCACATATAATCAATAACAAATACTACGACTTTAAAGATGCAAAAACACCTTTTGCAACAATTTCTGCTTTGCTAGGAGATTTTATACGGCTTGGAGATACAAGAGTCAAAAGAATAAAGGAATCAGGTTCTTATTTTTATTATCTGACAAAGAATGAAGCCAAAATAGATATTGAAACTTTAGACACTACAATTGACTCAAATCCTACTAAGGTTACTAAGTTAGAGAAGGATAGAACCTATGAAGAAAGGTCTTTGCATAAATTATTAAGTAGCTATCTTAAAAACACTGGTACTTATTCTAAAACCATTTTCCATGAACAGTCTAACAATAAGGATAGTAATCAAATTTGGACACACCCCGATATGATTGGAATCAAGTTTCTAAATTTACAAACCAAAGCCAGTCAAAACTTTCTCAAAAGCATTAATAGAGTAGATATATTCAAGTTAAGCTCCTATGAAATAAAAAGAGAAATTAACAATGATAGTGATTTAAAAAAAGCGTTTTTCCAAGCAGTGTCTAACTCCAGTTGGGCAAATTATGGATATTTAGTTGCCTTTGAATTCAGCGATAATCTGACTGAGGAGATGGAAAGATTAAATCAATCTTTCGGTATCGGTATTATCGAACTCAATGCAAATCCTTATCAAAGTAAGATTTTATTTTCAGCAAAATACCGAGATTTAGATTTTAAAACGATTGATAAACTCTGTAACATAAATAAAGAATTTGAAAAATTCATTGAACAAACGGAAACTCTTCTAAAAGCAGAAGAACGTTATTATAAATCAACAGAAAAAG
>JAFEIL010000306.1 GCA_017495105.1 Emticicia sp.
GGTGTGGATTTAGTAGCTTATTTATTAGATTTCTTGAAATAACCTATCCAATTGATGATGGCAATTACTGTAAAGATTGAGGCAATAATCCAGTCGAAATTATCCTTATTAAAGTATTTTAGCCATTTCATAATCGCTAAAATACTCCAGATGATTCCCGAAATTAGATAAAGACTGGGGTTTTTATATTTTTCAGAAATTCTGCCTAAATCAAATTTCAAAATTGTGATGATTCCTGCCATTAGTATTGCTAGTAGAAAAATGTATTCTAAGCCGAAGCCTATAATAGGATTTACATAATTGATTATAAATGTAAAGGCCGCCAATGCTCCAAACGTAATTCCAAAGAAAAGTAATTTGTCTTGTTTAGTAGAGGTATCCATTTTTTGAAATTTGATATTTATGAAACTAATAATACAAGGGTATCAACTGTATTTTCTTCGGCTATAGGCTTAAAAATATACCAGCAAATGGCTAATAGATAAGGTTTTAAGGGGTTGTTTACGAGGGATTCTCCCAAATACAGTACCGTTTCAATCATTCCTTTTTTATCAGCTTTCAATCCACAGGATAGTAGATGGTTTTGTTCGGTTTCGGTAAAAAATACTATTTCTGCCAAAGGGTTATTGCGATATTTGAACTTGATTTTTTGTCCATTTATTTCTAAAGTGCTAAGGCTACTATACCATTTATCAGTTGTGGTTTTAGCAATGATGATTTCATTTTCCTTGATGAGGTTATTTGTTTTCCAAAAACTCTCGGTTTCAATAATGAATGTTTTAGAACTACTTTGGCATGTAGCTTTTACTCCTTTATTATCGTATTCAAATTGCATCTTTAGAATAACCTCGTCGTTATGTTTTAGCACATAATTTGTTTCCGAATTGTCCTTAATCCATTTCATAATATATGTTGTTTAAAAGAATTGCTAGGTTATTTTGAAATTATTAAAAGTTAAAAAAAATTAAGCTTAGTTTACCTTTAAACCTTTTTTTGAGTTTTTGCTTGATAAAGTCCATAACCGATTGTCATAATTAAGCCAGTAATAACTCCGCTGAGTTTAAAAGTATCGGCAAGGTTTTCTTCCCAAGTATGGTTATAGATGAAGTTAAAAACTAATGGCAAAGTGAAAATCACAATACCAAATGGTAAACATGCTTTGATTCCTGCTGAATAGTTCATGATAGTAAAATAGATTTTGACATTTTAAAATTAGAGAAATAGCCTTTTTCATAAAAATTGCTGTGACGAACTCCCCGAAATGTGTGACGAACTATCAAGGCTTTGTGATAGTGATATAAGCCGTGGCAATCATCCAAACACTAAAACCAAATGAAATGCTGACGATTTCGTAGCCTTCTTGACTTTTTTGATTGGCTACATCTCCTCCTTTTTTCATCAACGAACTCGTTGACCACCAATCTGATACTCTAATTATTTTAAACTTTTTCATGTCTTTTTTTAGATAAATACCGTTTTTCTGTTTTGATGATTCAAAGGTATAGCAAGAAAAACAGCCCTAAAAACCGATGTGACCAACTCGTTGAACCGTGTGATGAAGTACTAAAACGATGGGAAATAAAAAAAACTCATGATTGATGAATCATGAGTTTTGAAAATATTTTGTAGAGTTTTTCTTATAAAAATGCTAAATCTTCGTCTTCTTCGGGGCGTTGCCAAGCAATGACTTTTGTTTGGGTTTTTATGAAGTATAAACCACCAATGATGATAGCAATGCAAGCTGCCAAACCTGTAAAATAAAGTGTATCGTTCTGTACGAAATCAAATTTTATATAATTTCTCGTCACGATGTTATTGCCAAGATAAACCTTAAAAATATCTTCAACAATAATGAAGCTGATGGACATTATTAATGGTAAATGAAAGGAAGCCGTACGATAATAGATGTAAAACATAATGGCGGTTTGAAAGAATAGCCCAATAACTGCTTGCGGAATAATCATTACTATACTAACAGCCGCAACCGTAAAAATAACTTGTTTGAAAAGGTAGTTTTTGAGCAAACCGTGTCCAATAATGCCAATTTGGAGAAAAGTAAATAGTGTTGAACTCAAAACGCCCAGCAAAAAGTGTATACCAACCCGTTCGATATTATCTGATTCTTTTTCATTGAAAGGAAGAAATTCAACAATGATTGGGCTGATATAACTCCAAGCCAAAGAAATAATAATACAAACAAGTACAACCAAAATCGAGGGTTTATTGAAAAATGGTAATTGTTTTTTATTGATATAAAAACCCCATAAACTCGAAAGGATTAGAATCAAGGCCATTAGAATAAAAATACCGTTTTCCATAAATTCTTGGGGGTCAGCATTCCGATATCCTAAAACTCCACCAATTATTCCTGCTCCGAGTATAAAAAAGATTACACAAGTAACCATGACCATCCAAGCTTTGGCAATGGTCATGCCTGTTTTTTTGCGAAGTAAATTTAATTCATCCATAAATTAATAGGTAGTTGTTTTGTGTGATTTCGCCAAATTTACCACAAGAGTTTGTAAAAACAAAAACCCCTACCAAAATAGTAGAGGAATCTGTATAAGAATTTAGTAAAGATTTTTAGAATAAAAATGAGAAAAAATCAATAATTTGAAGAACGCCCATTACACCCCAAATACCCACTAAAATTTTGTGTAAAGTCGGGTTATATTTTTCTGGGTGATTATCTTTGAGATTTATCATGTTAAAATGCGAAATTGAAGCTAAAGATAATTGAAAAATGCCTTTTGTAAGGATATAGTATGAGCCTTTGTAAGCAAGTTTCCAATCCATATATATATAAGTTATGAGCGATAAAATCATTATACTTCCTGAAATAATCTGCGATTGTTTAAATTGTTGAGTTGTCATTTTAGTATTTTTTATTGCGGTTTTTGTAGAAAATTGATTCAAAAATATAACATTGATGTTTAAAACAAAAACCAATGTGACGAATTCCACGAGCTTTGTGACCAATTAATAAATCTATGTGATTTGCTTTGGCATAATAATTGGCATTTCTTTGTGGAACGAAGACCTGCTTCGTTCAAAAGATTGAAGACAGTATAACAATTTATTGAAAGTATTTTCAGACTTTTACGTTGTAAAAAGCAGCTCTTTTAAATTTGATTAATAATTCTAAAAACTGTTGACTGTCGTGCGGAACGCCGCCCGATATTGACGGTAGACTTCAAAATATGCAATTTCTTTTTCCGACTTTTCTTTGGGGTTTATTGGCACTTTCGGTGCCTTTGATTATTCATTTATTCAATTTTCGTCGAACCAAGCGAGTATTTTTTACCAATGTGGCATTCTTGAAGGCAGTTGAAACTCAAACGTCTTCGTTTCGTCGCATCAAGCAATGGCTCATTTTGGCTTCACGACTTTTGTTCCTTTTGTTTCTAGTTTTGGCATTTGCACAACCTTTTTTACCCGCCAAAAATGCTTCAACAAATCGCAGTTCGGGTTTGGGTGTAAATAGCCTTTACCTCGACAATTCGTTGAGCATGCAAAACACCACCGAAAACAAACGTTATCTTGATTTAGCCATTACAAAAATTGATGAATTGCTTACATTGTTTCGTCAATCGCCTAATATTCAGTTAATTACAAATGATTTTTCTGGCGAAGACCAAGCTGTAACTAATGGAACGAAAGTAAAAGACCGCCTTACTTCAGTAGGTTTTTCATCGAATCCACGAACTCTTGAAAGTGTTTATAAACGCCAAAATAACCTCGCACAAAAGCATAATCCGAGTGCCAATAATCAATTCTTTTGGTTTTCTGATTTTCAGAAAAGTACATCGGGAGATTTAAGCAAAATCAAGACTGACGGTAGTGGTTCCGACTCGCTCAATAAGCTATTTTTGATTCCAGTACAAGGCAAGAAAAACCAGAATGTTTTCACTGATTCGGTTTGGTTGGCTTCGCCATTTATCCGTGAAATGCAGAATAATATTCTTTATGTAAAAGTGTTTAATTCGGGAAGTGAAGAAGTGGAAAAATTGCCAATAAAACTATTTATTGATAACGCCCAAGCCTCAACGGCTTCGGTTGATATTGCTCCAAATGGTTCGGCGACAGCAACTTTCAATTTCACGGTAAAAGACAAAGGTTTTCATCGTGGAAAAATTTCGTTCGATGACCAACCGATTACATTCGACAATGATTACTATTTTGTGTTGAATGCTTCGCCAACAATCCAAGTTTTGCATCTCTATCAAGAACGTAGTGCGGCAGATTATATTGGGAAAGTCTTTGATAATGATAGTCTTTTCAATTACCGAGCATATAGTGCCACGAATGTCGATGTTGGACAGTTTAAAAATGCCAATTTGATAGTTTTGGAAGGTGTAGAAGCCGTGTCAGGTACTTTCCGTGCGAGTCTTGAAGAATTTGTGAGAAACGGTGGAAATCTCTTGATTTTCCCTTCGGCAAGACCCGATATTGCATCATACGGCCAGTTTTTGAGCAGATTTGGTATTCAAGGAATTATTCTAAATAACCAGCCAATTTTGGCACAAAGTCAACAAGCGATTGCCGAACCGAACCGACAAAATCCTTTTTACATTGATGTTTTTGAACGCACAACTTCGCAAGGGGTTGTAAATACACCAACAATGCAGCCCGCATGGACTTGGAGTGGAGTAGGGGAGAAGATATTGACGTTTAAGAATATGCAAAATTTCATTACCTCTACACAGGCTTCGCAGGGACGCGTTTATGTGTGTGCTTCACCACTCGATAAGCCTTATGGAAACTTTGCCGAACATGCATTCTTTGTACCAACGATGTTTAAAATTGCGGCGATGAGTACAAAACAAGAGCGAACCGCTTATAATTTTAGTGAAGGAAGTATCAACTTAGATTTGCCAAATGTCAAGAAAAATGCTACTTATAAACTCAAAAATGTTTCGACCGTAAATAACAAAATTGAGATAATTCCAGTGCAACGAGTTTTAGGAAATACGCTTACTTTAGAATTGCCAAAATCAACTCAATTAGTTGATAATCAAATACTTGAATCGGGTTATTATGAATTGCAATTAGATGGGAAAACCGAAAAATTGTTGGCTCTCAACCACGACAACGAAGAGTCGAAAATGGATTTCTATACCCCAGAAGAACTAAGAGCATTCTTTGCAGGACAAAAGAACATTACAATTTTTGATAACTTACTTGACGGAGATTTCGTAAAAACCTTTCAAGAAAGCAATATAGGGACACCACTTTGGAAATATTGCGTGATGCTTGCCTTGACCTTTTTATTAATTGAAGTTTTGTTGATTCGTTTGATGAAGGGGTGATTGAATATTATGATTGTAAAATTCAGAGAAGACTTGAAAGTAGTAAAATTTATTTTTTAGCTTTATTCTCAATATTTACGCCGTAAAGTAATTTTACCTGAATAAAAATAGCTTTAGGTAGTAAATAAAGTATCGAAAATATTATAAAATAATCACTTACTCATAGACTTTTTCGCCTTTATTGCACCAAACACCCCATTTCCAGTTGTAGCCGTGTATTTTGTTGGTGGGTTTTCCTGCCATGTCATAGACTGGGTTTCCTTGGTTGACCCATTCAAAAATACTTCCGTAAAAATTATGGACGTTTGAGTAGCCTGCTTGCATTAATTTTTCGCCGATTTTGCCACTTCTCACCCCTATGGAGCAGTAAACCACAATATTGGCGTCTTTCGGAATGGCAGTGACGCTTTTCAAATCAAAGTTCTCGAAACCCACCCAATGAGCATTTTTAAGATGGCTTACTTCATATTCTCGCTTTTCACGAGTATCGAGCAACACTACATTTTTCATTTTCTTAATATCTTCACAGCCAACCGTCGGAACTGATTTTGTGACCATTACATTCAATAAGCTATCAAAAGCTTTGCTTTTTACTTGTGCGTTGGTGGTTTTCGATAAAAACATAAGAAAAATCAAGAAAAGGAATCGGCTCATTATTATAAATCTTTTGATGGAGAACAGACTTTTTTCACAAAAAAATCCTAAAAACTCATTAAAGAATAAAATATTCATGCTTTTTTTCTACTTTCGCAATCGTTAAACTTCTAAACATCCTTAACCAATTCAATGAAATTCGTAAAATTTATCATAAGTCTCTTAGCTGCGGCTGGTTTGACTTATGCCTTGAACCGTCCACTTGGAGCTGTTCCCGCTCTTGGGCGACTCTTTAGTCCATTCGAGGGCTTTTGGCAAAACGGAGAATCAAAACTAGCTCTTCCTCCCACAAATCTACAACTTGATGGCGTAACGGAAGAAGTTGATATTATTTTTGATGATAACCGAGTACCGCACGTTTTTGCCAAAAACGACCACGACGCTTATTTTACACAAGGCTATTTAATGGCTCGTGACCGACTGTGGCAAATGGAGTTTTATACGCTCGCTGCCTCTGGCCGATTGAGCGAAGTTGTAGGTGAGCGTGCCTTAGAACTCGACCGTTACAGCCGCCGAATGGGTATGGCCGATGCTGCAAAAAAAGTCTATGAAAACGGCAAAACCAACAAAATCTTTGATGAAGTACTGAATGCTTACGCAGCGGGTGTAAATGCGTACATCAATCAATTAAAATACAAAAACCTTCCTGTCGAATACAAAATCATTGGGTATCAGCCCGAAGAATGGTCGCCTTACAAAACCATTCTGATGATGATGAATATGCGTAACGTGCTAAACGGTGGCAGCGATGATTTCCGTATGTCGAATGCTCTTTCAAAATATGGAATGGATGTTGTGAAAGATTTATTTCCAAATTATCCGAGCAATGAATCTCCAATAATTCCGACTGGCACAAAGTGGAATTTTACGCCTATGCAAGTGCCAGCGGTGCCAGCTCAGACAACCGCCACCTTATCTACAAGCGAAACTGTGGCGTTCAGTGTGCCGCAACATTCGCCCGAAATCGGTAGCAATAATTGGGCTGTTGGTGGCGAAAAATCGGCAACGGGTTTGCCGATTTTGGCCAATGACCCTCACTTACAGCTTACTTTACCTTCGATTTGGTATCAGATGCAACTCTGCACACCAACCATGAATGTTTACGGTGCTTGTTTGCCTGGAGCTCCTGGAGTTGTAATTGGTTTTAATAAAGATATTGCTTGGGGCGTAACAAACGTTGGCTCTGATGTCATGGATTTTTATCAAATCAAGTTTAAAGACAATTCAAAAAAAGAATATTGGTACAATGGTGCATGGAAAGCTACTTCGATGCGAGTAGAAGAATTTGTGGTGAAAGGTCGCCCAGAATCTTTGAAAGATACAGTTTTCAGCACGCATCATGGTCCGATTGTTTATAATACAGCTTCTGACAAAAACATCAATCAAAACGTTCCCGTCGGACATGCCATGCGTTGGGTGGCTCTCGAAAAGGAAGGTACTGATTTAATGGCCTTTTATTACCTAAATCGGGCAAAAAACTACGATGACTATCGCAAGGCACTGACGTATTATGTTGCTCCTGCTCAAAACTTTGTTTTTGCAAGTAACCAAAACGATATTTCGATTACGCCAAATGGTAAATTGCCTTTAAAATGGAAAGAACAAGGCAAGTTTATCATGGATGGCTCAAATCCTGCCCACGATTGGCAAGGTTGGATTCCTGTTGACCAAAATCCGACAGTGAAAAATCCAGCAAGAGGTTTTGTAAGTTCGGCTAATCAGTTTTCGACCGACCCGACTTATCCTTATTATTTAGGTTGGAGATTTGCTCCGAGCGAGCGTGCGATTAGAATCAACGAACGCCTCGAAAAAATGCAAAAAGCTACCGTCGATAGTTTAAGAATGCTTCAAAATGACAATTTTAATGTTGAAGCACGTCGGATTTTACCAGTTTTGATGAAGATTTTGAATGCTGATTCATCAGAAACTAAAAATCCAGCCTATCAGACTTTGGCAAAATGGAATATGAAAAACGATGCTAACGAAGTAGGTGCAACCATCTTTGAGCGTTGGATAAAAGAACTTCGCTATATAGTTTTTGAAGATGAGTTTCCGATGAAAGATCTCAAATCTCCGATGACTTATCCTTCACGCAATCGAATGTGGGATATGGTGGTGAAAGAACCAACTGCCAAATGGTTTGATGATGTTTCGACCAAAAACAAACAGGAGACTTTGCAGGACGTCGTAAAACATAGTTTCAAAGCCAGCATCGATTCTTTGACGCTGAAACACGGGTCAATGAATCCAGAAAATTGGGCATGGAATAAAGTAAAAAGTACGGATATCAATCATCTAGGGCGTTTGCCTGGTTTTGGCCGCCAAGACATTCCGAATGGTGGTGGTGCAGGAATAGTGAATGCAACAACCGAACTTAACGGGCCATCATGGAGAATGGTTGTGCAACTCGACAAAGGTTGGCCAAAAGCCTATGGTCTTTACCCAGGTGGCCAGTCGGGCAATCCAGCGAGTCCATTCTACGACAATATGATTGATAAATGGGCAAAAGGCGAACTCAACGAGCTACTTTTTATGAAGTCGAAAGATGAAAAAAGCAGCCGAATTTTAGGAACAGTTAAAATAATTAAAAAATAGTTCTGGATTTAGACAAGGCCAGCCGTGCGGTTCTGAGTTCTAAGTGAGTTTTCTCGCTATTCTGAATTCAGAACCGCACGGGCGGCCCCGTCTAAACTCAGAACTCAGAACTTAAAGAAATGACTTACATTATCATATTAATCGTCAGTGCGGTTGCACAATATTTTTTACCATGGTGGGTGATAGCCCCCATTGCATTTGCTATCTGTGCATGGAAATCAAAAACGGCTTTTGGAGCGTATGCCGCTGCAGCTGGAGCTATCGCCACACTTTGGTTAGGCTATGCTTTTTATTTAAATTCGAATAATGATGGAATTATGCTGCATAAAATCGCAGGTTTATTTTCAGAAAACATCAAGTTTTTGAAAAATCTGCCCGTAACTCCAACATATTTTTTGATTATGGCCATTATTGGTTCGCAGGTTGCAGGTCTCTCTGCTACGGCTGGCTACCATTTTAGGCAGTTTTTCAAATAAAACTCTTGAAAATCCCTCCGAATCGGGGGGATTTTTTTATATTTGCAAACTTTATTTTTTCAAAAACCATTTAAAAAACATCACTAATAGCTTTCTGAGTCAAAGATTCATTTGTCATTTACTCCTTAGCTTGTTTACAAATTCAATTTCTCATGAAAAATCTTTCTATTGTAGTTCTTTTACTTTCAGTAATTATCTGGGGTTGTGACAAATCTGCTTCTTCGGCAACATCAGGAGGCAAACAAGTGGCCGGTCGTATTGTTTATGTAAATACTGACACACTTTTAAATCAATACGATTACTATAAAGACATTGTGAAGTCTTCTGAAAATAAGCGTTTCCGTCTTGAAACTGACATTGCTAATAAAGCAAAAAACTTCCAAAATAAAGTAGCGTTTTTCCAACAAAAAGTACAACAAGGTGGTATGACACAAGAGCAAGGACAAACTGCTCAGGCTCAATTGCAACAAGAGGAGCAAACAATCATGGCATATCGTGATAAAGCCGCTCAAGATTTAGCGAAAGAAGATGGCAAGAAAACCGAAGATGTATTGAATAATATTCAAGCATTTTTGAAAGATTTCAACGCTGGCGATAAATATGACATGGTAATCGGTTACTCGAAAGGTGGTGGTGTATTATTTGCCAAAGAAGATTTAGACATCACGAAGGCTGTATTGGTGGGCTTAAACAAAAAATACACAGAGGATAAAAAATCAGGTAAAGTAAAAGCAGATACTACTGCTGCAAATAAGTAATTAACGAAGGGTTTGAAAGAAGATTTGTTGTTTTCTTTCAAACCATTTTACATTCTACATTAAGTAAAAAAATGCCTATAGACCAAACACCCTATTTTGATTACGACGACGACGAAAAAGAATCGGAAGGCAAAGAAATGGGTTTTCTTGACCACCTCGAAGAACTTCGTTGGCATTTAATCCGAGCGGCACTTGCGATTGTATTTTTCATGGTGATTGCTTTTGTTTTTATCGGAGATATTTACAATAAAGTCATTTTAGGCCCAGCAAAAGTTGATTTCTGGACTTATAGAATGATGTGTAAACTGGCAGACATGGTTGGAGCTCCGGGGCTTTGTGTAAGCGAACTTAAATTTGAGTTGATGAGCCGTGAAGTTTCGGGGCAATTCGTAATGGCTCTTACTTCGGCGGCAATCATCGGTTTAGTTTTTGCGTTTCCTTATGTATTTTGGGAAATTTGGAGATTCGTAAAGCCAGGTCTGAAACCGACGGAAAGTAAGTCGGCTCGTGGAGCTGTTTTCTACGTAACTTTCTTGTTTTTCTCAGGTGTATTTTTCGGTTATTACATTGTTTCGCCGTTGGCTATCAATTTTTTAGTAAATTTTCAGATTGACCCAAGTATCAAAAATCAATTTGATATTGGCTCTTATATCTCAATTTTAGCAACTCTTACATTGGCTTGCGGAGTGGCATTTCAGCTGCCAGTAGCCATTTTTGTTTTGACAAAAATCGGCGTAATTGGGCCAGAATTTATGCGTACTTATCGCAAACATGCAATTGTGGTTATATTGGTTGTGGCGGCAATTATTACACCATCGCCTGACGTAACAAGTCAGATTTTGGTAGCTTTCCCACTTTATATTTTGTACGAAATAAGTATTATTATTTCGGCAAGAGAAGAAAAACGAAAATTGGCAGAAGAAAAAGCAGAAGGAATTAAAGATTGATTTTTTTAGAAAAAAAATAAAAGAGCGTAGAATTTAACAAGTTCTACGCTCTTTTACTTTTTTTGTGGTTCTTCAGTGTGCTTAATATACGTCAAAGCTCCTGACGGACAATCATCAATATGCTTCATAATTGCCTCACTTTCAGTTTCTTGTAAGGTTTTTTACGGGTGTTTCTGCGGATTAAAAACATTTGATAAACCTCTGAAACAAATAACAGAATGAATACAGATTTGCGGCTGCCAATCAACTGTAATATCATCGTTTTTTTAATGTTTTGTATTTTCATTTGCTCGGCCATGATTGAATGTTTACTGACCAAAGTTTAGAAAAAAACTTATCGATTTCAAAAAAGGTAGTTCCAATACTCCTACACAATTTTAGCACCATACTCATAAGAATATCATTTATTAGTGATTAATTTGTATCCTTATTATATTTTTTTTGCTAATGTCATTCAAGTGTATTTTTAAATATAGCATTTATTTGTGTTTTCCTTTATTGAGTTTTGCTCAACGAAACATTGAAGGCAGGGTAATTAGTGGAGATGACCGAAAACCGCTTTCGTTTGCCAATGTATTTATCAGCAACTCAACCAAAGGTCAACAAGCCGACGATAAAGGCCGATTTAAACTAACCAATGTGCCTGCGGGCGTACTTGATTTGGTGGTGAGTTTTATTGGTTACGAAACCATTTCTATCAAAATAAAGGCTGATACACTTCGAAAACCTCTACTAATTATGCTTTCGCCCGATGTTATTGCTCTGCAAGGCTTTACCATAAAAAGGCTTAAAAATGGTTTTGAGAGATATTATCCGCTTTTCAAAGAACATTTCTTGGGTCGAACGGCTTTTTCTGAATCTTGTATTTTAAAGAATCCGAAAGTACTTTGGTTTTCATTGAGCGATGATGAATCGGAGTTGACAATCAAGGCCGAAGAGCCTTTGGAGATAGAAAATCGAGCCTTAGGTTATACTATTAAATACCAATTGGAGGAATTTAAGTATAGTTTTTCTCAAAACTATGTTTCATATTATGGATTTCCATTTTTCCAAGAAATGACCACAAAAAACGATAAAAAGTTGTTGAAATGGCACGAAAACCGAGAAAAAGCTTATTTTGGTTCTCCACAGCACTTTTTCAAATCGACCATCAATTATGATTGGGCAAATGCGGGCTACAAAGTATATACGATGCTTAGGGAAGAAAAACGTTTTTTCTTAGTTCCTCTTTTTCCCGAAATAAAAGATAGTTTGGGCAATATTATTCAGCACGCATCTAAACAAAAAAAAGAAATAGATTCGACTGATATTCTACTGAGTAAAGACTTTTGGTTACACAAAGTTCCTACTCCAAAACGCTCACCTTACGTACAGTATTTGCGAAAATTGCACTTGGACGAAAATTGTATTTTTGAAGTAAAAGAGCATAATGCTTTACTTAATTTTGAAAACTATTTATACATTTTCTATGAACGAGAATTTGAAGAACCTCAATTTGCCAATCTAGGCAAAAAAGATGCTCCTCAGGTTTCAATTTTGACACTTTTAGAACCTAGAGCTCAAATAGAATCAACGGGGCATTTGATTAGTCCACTTGCAGTTTTGTTTGAAGGACATTGGGGAATCGAGAAAATGGGTGAGTTTTTACCGATTGATTTTGAGCCTGAGTCATTTTGATTTCATCGTTCCTCTGAAAATTATTTTATAAATATTTTGATAAATAATTGAAATAATTCTACATTGCCTTATCAAACATTTTTTTACCAAAATCACTGTGAAATTAGCCGTATTAGGGAAGCCAAACCATTTGAACGCCGAGTAGCTCTCACGCCAGAAGTCTGCAAACAATTAATCCAAGCAGGATTTGAATGCCACCTCGAACATGACGCAGGAAAAACATCTTTTTTTGACGATACAGCCTATACGACCGTAGGAGTAACTATTCAGAACGATAAATCTACATTGCTTGCCGCAGCCGATGTAGTGCTTAAAGTAAATCCTCTTACTCCCGAAGAGATTGCTGACATGAAAAAAGGAGCTGTGGCCATTTCTTTTATGTATGCCGCCATCAATCCAGCAATGCTCGAAGCAGCCGCAAAGCAAGGTATTTCGGCATTTTCGGTTGATGCTATTCCTCGTATTTCAAGGGCACAAAAAATGGATGCGTTGAGTTCTCAAGCAAACTTAGCTGGTTATAAATCGGTCATTATTGGTGCTTACCATCTCGGCAAAATCTTCCCTTTATTAATGACGGCTGCAGGCACAATCAAACCTGCAAAAGTAGTTATTATGGGTGCGGGTGTTGCAGGATTACAAGCAATTGCTACCGCCAAACGTCTCGGTGCAGTAGTTGAGGTAAGCGATATTCGTCCCGAAACAAAAGAACAGGTTGAATCTTTGGGTGGAAAATTCATCGAAGTAAAAGGCGATGAGTCTGTCAAAATCGAAGGGGGTTATGTAAAAGGTGTTTCGGAAGAATTCTTGAAAAAACAACAAGAAGTAATCTCAAAACATATTTGTGAAGCAGATTTAGTTATTACTACGGCATTAATTCCTGGGAAAAAAGCACCAATGTTGATTCCAGAGGAAGTAGTAAAAAATATGAAATTTGGTTCAGTAATAGTCGACATGGCTGTCGAACAAGGCGGAAACTGTGCTTGCAGTGAATTTGCTAAAACCGTCGAAAAATACGGTGTAACCATTGTTGGTGAAGCAAATATTCCGTCGATGCTGCCACTCAATGCCAGTGAGCTTTATGCCAAAAATATTTCAACTTTCTTGCTTCATTTGGCAACCAAAGATGGCTTCAAGTGGGAAATGGAGGAAGAAATAACCAAAGGCTCTTTGATTGTGCATGAAGGCAACATTGTAAAGCTATAAGCAATACGCATTAGTCAACAAGCAAAATCCCACTTGTAAAATTAATTTTAAAAAAAGCCTATAGCATATAGCCTAAAGCTTAAAGCAAAAAATAAAATGAATCAAATAATTAATTTTCTCGGCGAAAACATTCAGATGATATACATCATTATATTGTCTGTTTTTGTAGGCGTTGAGGTAATCGGAAAAGTGCCTGCCGTACTTCATACCCCATTGATGAGCGGTGCAAATGCCATTCACGGAGTAGTGATTGTTGGGGCAATAATTGTTATGCTCAATACACCTGCCGAAAACATCTTGTCTTTGGCACTTGGTTTCGTGGCGGTTGTATTCGGTACACTCAATGTAGTCGGTGGCTTTGCTGTCACTGATAGAATGTTAGAAATGTTTAAAAAGAAAAAATAACCCAACTCTCCCAGTCCTTCGGCAATTCCATTGTGGTTACGCTCAGGGAAAAGGCAGGGCTAAAATATGGAGTTCCTTACTAAAAATGGAAATTAAATATATTCTTGACATTATTTATTTAGTTGCTTCGGTAACTTTTGTGCTTGGTTTAAAAATGCTAAGCCATCCAGATTCGGCTCGTAAAGGTAATCTTTATGCGGCATTTGGTATGACACTGGCCATTGTCGGCACTATCTTATTATACAACCATTCCGACGGCTATACCACTCGTGAACCAATCAAAATTATTTTGATTTTGGCTGCAATCGGAGTAGGAACGGTTGCTGGTTGGCTGACAGCAAGCAAAGTACAAATGACCAAAATGCCTGAGCTCGTTTCGCTTTTCAATGGAATGGGCGGAGCTTGTGCTGCTATCATTGGTTTAATGGAATATGAGCATAATCTCGGCAAAACTGGTGCATTAGCAACAATTATTGCTGGTCTTATCATCGGTTCTGTTTCATTCAGCGGAAGCGTTATCGCTTTCTTGAAACTCAATGAAACGATGAAAAAGCCAATCAGGATTCCTAAGTATAATATTCTGAATACGGTTGTGATGATTACCCTCGTTTTGTTTGGAGCATATATTGTCTATGCCCAACCTGAGCATCTTTTTTTGGTAGTTTTATTATTTGTTTTCGCTTTGGTTTATGGCGTGTTATTCGTAATTCCGATTGGCGGAGCAGATATGCCGGTGGTTATCTCATTGCTCAATTCATTCACAGGTTTAGCTGCCGCTTTTGGTGGATTTTTATATCAAAATCAAGTTATGCTCACAGGTGGAATCTTGGTAGGTTCGGCAGGAACAATTTTGACTTTGGCGATGTGTAAAGCCATGAATCGTCCATTGAGTAATGTAATCTTTGGAGCATTTGGTGGGGGTACAGTCGTAGGTTCGGGAGCAGAGGTCAATGGAAGTATCAAAGATATTTCTATTTCAGATACCGCTATTTTAATGAATTATGCTAAGAAAGTGGTAATCGTACCAGGTTACGGTTTAGCGGTTGCACAAGCCCAGCACGTCATTCACGAATTGGAACTTCTACTCGAAGAGCGTGGCGTAGAAGTAGTTTATGCCATTCACCCTGTTGCAGGTCGTATGCCTGGCCACATGAATGTACTTTTAGCAGAAAGTAATGTTTCGTATGATAAACTCGTGGAAATGGAAGATATCAACCCACAATTTGCTAATACCGACGTGGTTTTGGTAGTAGGTGCAAACGATGTGGTAAATCCAGCCGCTAAAACCGACCCATCTTCGCCGATTTTCGGAATGCCAATCCTTGATGTTGAAAACGCAACCAACATTATTGTCAACAAGCGAAGCATGAATGCAGGTTATGCAGGAATCGATAACCTTCTATTCTACCAACCGAAAACAAGTATGCTTTTTGGTGATGCCAAAGGCGTATTGGCTAAGTTGGTAAGTGAGTTGAAGCAGATGTAAAACTTGTATTAAATTAACAAAAAACTATATAATCATTGCCACTTTTAATATTTAACAAAATAATATTTGGTAATGCTTTTTAAAATTAAGTAGTTTTACGTACCGATTTCAATTTAAAACTATTCAACCATTGGAACCAACAAATGTACACGACCCCGAATATTATCATAAGGTCGTAGATTGTCAGTATGCTTGCCCAGCTCATACACCTGTGCCTGAATACATTAGACTCATTGCTGCCGAAAAATACACCGAAGCCTATATGGTCAATTGGGAATCAAATGTTTTTCCAGGTGTTTTAGGTCGTACTTGTGATAGGCCTTGCGAACCAGCATGTCGTCGTGGTCGTGTTGACGAAGAGCCTGTTGCTATTTGTCGTTTAAAACGGGTTGCCGCAGATAACAAAGGTGACATTACGCATTTGCTCCCCAAAATTCCTACAAAAGGAAATGGAAAACGCATTGCGTTGATTGGTGGAGGTCCTGCTTCACTTACAGTTGCTCGTGATTTAGCCCCTTTGGGCTACGAAATCCACGTTTTTGATGAGCAAATTAAAGGCGGTGGCATGATGCGTAGTCAAATTCCATCTTTCCGTTTGCCCGAATCAGTTTTAGACGAGGAAGTGAATAATATTCTCAATTTGGGTATTCACCAACACTTCAAAACCTATGTTTCGAGTTTGAAAAGTGTTTTAGATGATGGTTATGATGCAGTGTTTATTGGTACTGGAGCTCCTCGTGGACGTGACTTGTCAAATCTTCCAGGTCGTGCTGAAGGTCAAGCCAATATACACGTTGGTATCGAGTGGTTAGCAAGTGTAGCTTTTGAACATACGAAACAAATTGGTAAAAAAGTTATCGTTCTAGGTGGAGGAAATACCGCAATGGACTGCTGCCGTACTTCTCGTCGTTTGGGTGGTGAAGAAGTAAAAGTAGTGGTTCGTAGTCCATTCTCCGAAATGAGAGCTTCACCGTGGGAAAAAGAAGATGCACAGCACGAAGATATTCCGATTCTTGATAATCACGTACCAGTTTCGTTTGTTTCAGAAAATGGCAAATTGAAAGGTATGACTTTCGAGAAAGTTCACGCTGTTTATGATGAAAAGGGAAAACGTTCACTCGTTCCAACGGGAGAACCGCACGTTTTCATAGAAGCCGACGATGTTTTGGTAGCCATTGGACAAGAAAATTATTTCCCTTGGATTGAGCGAGATTTAGGTATCGAATTTGATAAATGGGAAATGCCTTCTGTCAATAGCCTTACTTTCCAATCTACCAACGAGAAAGTTTTCTTTGGTGGAGATGCTGCTCTTGGACCTAAAAACGTAATTACTGCCGTAGCTCAAGGTCATTCAGCAGCAGTTTCGATAGATTTGTATTGTCAAGGGAAATCGCTTGATGTTCGTCCTGACCCATTCACTAATTTGGTTTCTCAAAAAATGGGAATCCACGAATGGAGCTATGATAGCATCGTGACAAACGACGACCGTTTTGTAGTACCACAGGCTGAAAAAGCACTCACATTAAAAGATCGCAAAAAAGAAGTTGAACTTGGTTTCGATAAATTAGTGGGTTTTAAAGAAGCCGAACGCTGCCTTAACTGCGATATTCAAACAGTTTTTACTGAAAACCGTTGTATCGAATGTGATGCCTGTATGGATGTTTGTCCAACCGACTGCATAACATTTACTACAAATGGCACCGAAGAAGACCTTCGTACACGCCTCATGGCTCCGTCTTTACGCTTAGATCAAGACCTTCTTGTGTCTGATACTTTGGCGGCAACTGGACGAGTAATGGTGAAAGACGAAGATGTTTGCTTGCATTGTGGCTTATGTGCTGAGCGTTGTCCAACTTCGGCATGGGATATGCAGAAGTTTTTCTATAATACAACAAAAGCACATCACGGTTGCGGACAGCACTAGGCATAAGCTTTAAGCAAAAACTATATTCAAATACAAAGCTTAAAGCGTTTAGCTTAAAGCATATAATAATAAAAATCTCCTTCGGAGCATGACAAAAATTAACGATTTTGTAGTACGCTTTGCCAACGTAAACGGTACTGGTTCGGCCAGTGCCAATAGTATGTTTGCCAAAGCTATATTTAGAATGGGCATTCCTGTTACACCAAAAAACATTTTTCCATCTAACATTCAAGGCTTACCGACTTGGTATGAAGTGCGAGTAAGCGAAAAAGGCTATTTAGGTCGTCGTGAAGGAATTGATTTGATGGTTTCGGTCAATCCACAAAGTATGTTGAAAGATGTAGAAAGTGTGCGTTCGGGTGGATATTTTATGTATGATAGCACGAAACCTCTGCACAAAGAATATATTCGTGAAGACATTACTTATCTCGGAATTCCATTGATGGGTATTTGCATGGAGCAATACACTGACCCTCGTCAACGCCAATTATTCAAAAATATCATTTATGTCGGAGCATTATCTGCTTTATTGGATATTGAATTTGCGGTTTTGGAACAACTATTAGCCGAACAATTCAAAGGCAAAGAAAAATTAGTTGCACCCAATGTGCAGGCTTTGCAACTCGGTGTAAAATATGTAAAAGAAAATTTCACTTTTCCACTTGAAATTCGTGTTGAAAGACGCGATTTAGTTGGCAAAAGAATCTTATTCGACGGAAACGGAGCTTGTGGACTCGGAGCTGTTTATGCAGGAGCAACAGTAGCTGCATGGTATCCTATTACGCCTTCTACTTCGGTTGTTGAGAAATTTGAAAAATACGCCAAGAAATTTCGTACCGATAAAGAAACTGGCGAGAAAAACTTTGCAATCGTTCAAGCCGAAGATGAACTTGCTGCAATCGGAATGGTTATAGGTGCTAATTGGAACGGTGCAAGGTCATTTACAGCCACTTCTGGCCCAGGGGTTTCGTTGATGAATGAATTTTTAGGCTTAGGATATTTTGCTGAAATTCCAGCAGTTTTGATTGATGTACAGCGTACTGGCCCTTCAACCGGAATGCCAACTCGTACACAGCAGTCGGATATTACGATTTCGGCTTATGCTTCGCATGGCGATACAAAACATGTTTTGTTGTTTCCAAGCAATCCAAAAGATTGTTTTGAACTAACAGCCGATGCTTTCGATTTGGCTGAAAGACTGCAAACGCCAATTATAGTTTTGACAGATTTGGACTTAGGAATGAACGATCACATGAGTGAGCCGTTTGAATGGAATCCTGAACGTAAATATGACCGAGGTAAAGTTTATACTGCCGAAGATTTAGAAAATATGGGGCGTTTTGGACGTTATTTAGACTCTGATGGCGATGGTATTCCGTACCGAACTTACCCAGGAACGCACCCAACTAAAGGTTCGTATTTTACTCGTGGTACTTCTCGTGACGAATACGCAGTTTATACCGAAGACAGTGCAGTTTACGTAAAAAATATGCAGCGTTTGGAGAAAAAATGGGATACAGCCAAAGAAATTGTACCGAAACCATATTTTTACCAAGAAAAAAACATGAGTCCGCTGGGGGTGATTTTCTTCGGAACTTCTACTTATTCTTCGGAAGAAGCGATTGATTTATTGCGTGAACAAGACGTCGTGCTTGATGCGATGCAACTCAAAGCGTTTCCGTTTAATAAAGACGTTGAGCAATTCATCGAAGACCACGAAGTTGTTTTTGTTATTGAGCAAAACCGTGATGCCCAAATGCGTTCGTTGCTTATCAATGAACTCGAAATCAATCCAAAGAAATTGATTCGTGTCTTGAATTACGACGGTATGCCAATTACTGCAGATAAAATTGTGAAAGAAATTAGTAAGAATCTTGTAACAAACTGAACAAATGACATACATTCGTCCGACCTTTAGGCATCCAGATTTGCCAAAAAATAAAATAAATTTCACTAAAAAAGACTACGAAGGAGCTTTATCTACGCTTTGTGCAGGTTGTGGACACGACTCCATCAGTGGAGCAATCGCCCAAGCTTGTTTTGAGTTGTCGGTTGAGCCTCACCGAATCGCTAAGCTTTCGGGCATTGGTTGTTCGTCGAAAACGCCTGCTTATTTTCTAGGAAATTCTCACGGTTTCAACTCAGTTCACGGTCGTATGCCTTCGGTGGCTACGGGTGCGTATTTGGCGAATCGTGATTTGCTTTACTTTGGTGTTTCGGGCGATGGTGATTCTGCTTCTATTGGAATGGGGCAGTTTGTTCATGCCATTCGTCGTAATCTAAACATGGTTTATTTGGTAATGAATAATGGTTGCTATGGCCTCACCAAAGGACAAGATTCGGCAACGGCTGATAATGGTTCAAAAAGTAAAGCAGGTTCAGTAAATCAATTTAATGCCATTGATTTGGTTGGCTTGAGCATGGAATTGGGGGCAACTTTTGTAGCTCGTAGTTTCTCGGGCGATAAAGCACAACTTATTCCTTTGATAAAAGCTGCTATTAAGCATCCAGGTTTTGCTTTTATTGATGTGATTTCTCCTTGCGTAACTTTCAATAATAATGTGGGTTCAACAAAATCTTACGATTACGTGCGTGAGCATATTGAAGCAACTTCTACCGTAGATTTTGTGCCAATTATGGAAGAAATCACGGCAAATTATGAGGATTCAAAAGAAATAACGCTTCACGATGGTTCGGCTTTGCAATTGCAAAAATTGCATCAAGGCTGGAATCCAGAAGATAAACTTTCGGCGATGATTGCTTTGCAAAATGCCAAAGAAAAAGGTGAAATCTTGACGGGTTTGGTATATATTGAACCAAATACAAATGCCTTGCACGATGTGCTTCAAACAGCCAAAACTCCATTAAACATCCTCAACGAAGATGTTCTTTGCCCAGGCATTGATGCTTTGGAAGCTTTGAATGAGAGTTTGAGGTAAAATACAAATATTGCCACATAATAAACGCCCAAGAAAACTTAAAGTTCTTGGGCGTTTTATGTTACAGCTTGTGAGTGACAATGACTTTTTTCTAATTAATAGTTTGCAGTCTAAGATTGTACTTTATCTAAAGGTGGAAGTGACGCATTGATTAGCACTTGCAATGTCAAAAATCCAATCCATGATAAATGTCATGTTTCAGTTACTGGTTTTTGTGTTGCTTTGTTAAATTTTTGAAAAGCAATGATACAAACACCTTCAGTACATACCTTCCATATTCCCGTAATGGGCTTGGGTTTCACGATTGATACTCCTTTAAAAGTTGCTCGATTTGGCATTTCTTCTGTAATCTCGATTATTGAACACGAACTTATAGAAAAAATGCGAGAATTTCACTGTAGACATAACGATGAAGTTTACGAGCCAATTACCGAAAAAGTAGAAGATTTCAGAGCCAAAAGAATTACAGAATATCTAAATCTTCTGGACAGATTGATAAATAGACAGCTAGTAAAACTACGCTTAGAACCTTTCATTGAAGGTACTGAAATTACAAAATATTTTGAATTACTGCCCGAAACTTCACCCATTAAGCAACTTTATATCGGAATGCTTCAGTTGGAAGATAGTTCGGTGAAAGAGCAGATTCAAGCACAGCTTCGCAGCTTAATTGTGGCAGGTTCGATTGATGTAAACGTTATGGCAAAAGTTGACAGAACGTATTATGACGAAAATGGTGAAATGCTACCAAAAGAATTTTCTGATGCCCTCTCGTCGTTTCGTGGTTATGCACAAAGTAATTTGACATCAAGTATCGTTTTTTCGGCTGGCTATAACCCACGTTTGTATAGTTACATCGATGCCTTCAACGATTTTTTTCCTGATGAAAAGGGTTTCTTAAAAAAGAAAATCATTTTGAAAGTAAGCGATTTTCGTTCAGCTCTTACGCAAGGTAAAATTTTGGCAAAAAAAGGTCTGTGGGTTTCGGAATTTAGAATTGAGTCGGGACTAAATTGCGGTGGACACGCTTTTGCAACTGATGGACTTTTGCTTGGTCCAATTATGGAAGAATTTAAGCAAAATCGAGCAATTTTACAAAAAGAAGTATTTGATATTTGTAATCAAGCACTGATAGCCAAAGAAATGTCGCCTTTTCCATCATTTCCAATCATGAAAATTACGGTGCAAGGCGGTATCGGAACGGCCAAAGAAGATAATTTCTTGCTCGAACATTACGACGTGGATGGTACAGGGTGGGCGAGTCCATTTTTGTTAGTGCCCGAGGCGACTAATGTCGATGATGCTACGCTCAAAAAAATGGCAAATGCCCAAAAAGATGATTATTTTTTGAGCAATGCTTCTCCTTTGGGCGTTCCTTTTAATAATTTTAGACTTTCTACGGGAGAAGAGCAACGTTTAATGCGTATCAATAAAAATCGTGCGGGAAGTCCATGCTACAAAAAGTTTCTTTCTACCAATATAGAATTTACGAAAGAACCAATTTGTGAATCTTCTCGTGAATACATCCATGCAAAAATAAAACAAATTGAAGCGAGCGAAATGACCGCCGAATATAAGGCTGAGAAAATCAATTTCCTTAATCAGAGAGATTGTTTGTGTGAAGGTTTGGGAGTTTCGGCATTGCTGAAACATGATATTAATCCTGCCCATAAACTTACCGCAGTAACGATTTGCCCAGGCCCAAATCTAGCTTATTTTTCGGGAGTATTTACTTTGAAACAAATGGTTGACCACATCTATGGTCGAACAAATATTCTGAACTCATTGAAACGTCCAAATATGTTTGTTAATGAGTTGATTTTGTATGTAGAATACTATAAAAACCAACTCAATAAACAAGTTGAAAACCTTTCAACAGCTCAGATTCGAACACTTAAAGCTTTTCATACTAACCTATTATCAGGAATTGATTACTACAAATCATTGGCTTTATCTTTCAAAAACGAAACAGAGCGATACATTGAAGAAATGAAAGAAGAACTTAATGCCTTAGAAACTTCAATTATGAATTTGAGTTTGTCTTTTGAGGTAGTTTCAAAGTAACTTAATCAAAAAACTTGTGCATATTCTCTGAAGCATTGTAACAGTTTTTTTATTCTTCAACTACAATGGCAATTTTATTGCCCTTTATGGCCATTCGACTGATTTTTCGCTTCAGAAGTATATTGGGTAAATTAACAATTTTCCATTCTTTAGTCATTAAACTATAGCTAAAAATATCGGTATTTCGGCTTTCTAGAATTGTATTTTCTGATAACCAAGCATTATAATGCTCCGAGTCTGGATGACTTTCTGCTATATCAATAATGGTGTTTTTTTGAGGATTGAATGAGCGAATTAGCCATTTTTTTTCTATTTGTTGTATAAAACTAAACGCTTTTTGTTTCGGAATAAGGTGTAATGAACGACCAATGTTTGTCGCAATTATTGTATCTTTTTTCGAAATAAGATGCTGGTAATGAAGTGTTTGTGGATTGCCCAATACAAAACTTATGAGTTTATTTGGGTTCAACCATGCTTGATAGCCAATTTTACCAGTTTTTTGCGACTCAAAAATCATCTGCGTTTCAGTTGGTTTTTTGATATTGTATTTTACCAAGTCTTGGTCACCATTTGATTTTCGTTGAACGATGCACGACAAATATTTTTTATCAGGCGTAACGGTTGGAGAATATTCTGAATCAATTGTATTGGTTATTTGTAGCCCAACGCCAGTTTTGAGATTATATGACCAAATATCAGTTTGACCCTCTTGCATTGCTGTATAATAAAGTAACGGCTGGCTTGGATGAAAAAATGGCTGATTATCGTAGCCTTTTCGATTGGTGATATTTGTGGGATTTGAAAGCGTAATATTTTCACTCGAAATTGTAATATCCAACAGAAAAATTTCGGTTCCGCTTTGTGCAAAAAGTAAATTTGATACAAATAGTAGGACGAGGAGTTTTTTCATAGTTGTAGTTTTGTTTATTAGTGAAAATACCAAAAATTAGGTTAAAAATCAAGTTTTACTAATGTTACAAGGTTTTATTACATTAGCTGGTTAAAACTTTACAAACTTTGCACCTTTTTGTTCAGTTCCTACTCTTAAAAAGTAAGTGCCTTCAGGCAAATGCTTGATACTGACCTTCCATTGGTTTTCTGTTGAATAGACAAACTCAGATGGTATGTTTTTGCCTTGTAAATCGAATATTTGGGGCGAGTTTTTCTCAGAAAAATCCCCTAGTGCCTCAACTATCAAAAACTCCGAGCTTGGCTGCGGATAAATCTTGAAAAATTGTGTTTGTGGAGCTTCGACGGATGTTATAAAGGCATTGGTGTAGGTACAAATCAAAGTTATTTTCTGGCGAAACTCAGCTAACTTTGCATAAAGATTACTGCCTGGGCATTCAGTAGCACAGCCATCACGATGCCCCGAAATGATATTTAGAAGGCCATCCGTGTGCTGAAATTGCCCTATGATTGGCAATTTCTCTTTCCCCAGTTTCCAACCAGCCAAATTGATGAGTGATTTGACAGCGACGTTGGTTGGCTGCACTTCATTATAATTTCCAAGTAAACAAACACCCATTGTTCCGTTATTCTTTCCGCAGAAATGAGCCCCTAAAACATTATCGCCGTCCATAATTCCTTGTCCGTCTCGACCTTGAAAAATCGTGCCGTCTTGCGTAATCAGAAAATTATATCCTACATCGTTCCAGCCATTGCCATTGGGTGGGGGAGCGGTATGAAAAGTATAGATATTTCGAACTGCTTCTAGAAAATTAGTTGTAGTATTTGAGCCTGCCGAATGATGCACAATCACGTGTTTGACTGTTGTTTTTACAGGTGCTTCTTTGGGTGGTGTTAGGCCTTTTCGCCATTCTGATGCTGCAATGATTGCTGGTTTATCGCAACTATCGGCTTTTTGTCTAAGTGATAAATGACTGATAGATAGTGGTTTGACGAATTGTGTCATGAGTGTAACGCCCCCTTCAAGATTCCCCGTATATAAACGAATATTTTTTAATGGATTTGAAAAAACAATAAGCTGACTACGATTTATTTCGCTGAAATCGGAATCTTTGATAAGGAAAAAAGTGTCGGTTTCGGCAATTAAATAAGTATTTGAAAAACTTAGTTCGGGATTAATAAAAATACTAGCGGCCGTGGCTTGTTCAACTAGTTGAATATCGTAGAAACGTTGTTTAGTTAGTGATAATTTTTGTGATGAAAAACTGACTTGTGTAAAAGCATTTACTGTAAAAAAGCTAGCGATAACTATAAAAACGAGTGTTTTTAGTGTGTTCATTGATGAATGAGATTAGGATTCTTCGAGCAAAGTTAGTTGTTTTGCAGAAAAATCAAAAATATATGCTCAACGACCAATATTGGAGCGAACGCTACGAAAAATCGCAAATAGGTTGGGATGTAGGAAATGTAAGTCCAGCTCTGAAAAATTATTTCGACCAATTGACCGATAAATCAGTGGCAATTTTGATTCCAGGTTGTGGAAATGCTTATGAGGCAGAATATTTGCTTCAACAAGGATTTACAGACGTTACGCTAATAGACATTTCGGGTGTATTGGTACAAAATTTGCTTGAAAAACTTAAAAATTCTATCGAAAAAGGTGTTTGTCGAGTGATTCATCAAGACTTTTTTGAACATTCGGGTAATTATGATTTGATTGTTGAACAAACATTTTTCTGTGCTATTGACCCAATTTTTCGCCACAAGTATGCTCAAAAAATGAGCGAGTTACTCAAACCAAGTGGGCGTTTAGTTGGTTTATTATTCGGTCGTGAATTTGTAGGTGGCCCTCCATTTGGCGGCACAAAAGAAGAATATATTTCTTATTTTAGTCAATATTTTGATTTAAAAACTATTGAAAAATGCACTAATTCGATACCAGAACGTGCTGATAATGAACTATTTATAAATTTTCTAAGCAAATAAAAAACTTTCCAACAATCTTTAGAAATGCCAAAGCCAAAGAAAGCAAATGAATCATTGACGGTAATGACCGAAATGATTTTTCCGAATGATACCAATACACTTGGTAATCTGATGGGAGGAAATTTAATGAGATTACTCGATATTGCAGGGGCAATTGCAGCCCAAAAGCACTGTAACCGTATCGTAGTGACGGCTTCGGTTGATAATGTGCAGTTTAAGGAAGCTATTCCGCTCGGAAGTGTGGTTACCTTACAATCTAAAGTGACACGTGCTTTCAATTCGTCGCTCGAAGTAGTAGTTGAAGTTTGGGCTGAAAATATTCCTGCGGGAACAAAAATCCACACGAATAAAGCCTTTTTGACATTTGTAGCGGTTGATCAAACCGGTCGCCCAATTGAGGTTCCGCCCGTTGAGCCAGAAACTGATGAAGAAAAAGAACTTTTTGCAGGAGCCTTGCGTCGTCGTCAGCTTAGATTAGTTTTGGCAGGAAGAATGAAACCTGCAGAGGCGATTGAATTGAAAGAGTTATTTATGGTGTAAATACATCAAGTTTTTTTGTAGATTTGCAAAAACAATGTCCTCGTAGTTCAATGGATAGAATTTTAGATTCCGGTTCTGACGATGGGGGTTCGAATCCCTTCGAGGACACAAAAAAAGATGGTCATTATGACCATCTTTTTTGTTATAGGCTAAATTTAACACTACTTTCTATTCCCGTCAATATCTAATTCTACAATCTCATAACCAAGTTTTTGTAGACTAGGTAAAATTTTGGCTTTATCTCCTACCAATAAAATATTCATTTTATCAGGATTAATCCATTTCTTGGCTAGTGCATCTGCTTCTTTTTTAGTAAGTGATGCTAAAATTTTGTTTTGTGTTTCTACAAAATTAGCTGGCAAGCCATAAGTCAGAATTCGACCAATAAAACCAGCTTTTTGGTTGCCCGTTTCGTAACGCAAGGCATCTTGTTGACCGATGGCACTTTTCGTAAATGCCAATTCTTCGGCAGAAATGCCGTTGACTGAGTAGTTCTTCAATTCTTTCATTACTTCTACCAATGCACTATCGGTAGCATTTGCACGGATTCCTGAACTAAATTGGTATTCGCCAGTATATTTATCTCCCGAAAAACCCGCACGAGCACCGTAAGTCCAACCTTTGTCTTCACGTAAGTTGAGGTTTATACGGCTATTAAATGCACCACCGAGGGAAAAATTCATCAAACCTGCTTTGTAGTATTCGCCAGTTGCATCGTATTTTAGGCCTGTAACACTACTTACTCTAAATTCGGTCTGTGCAGCTTTCGGTACATCTATCAAATAAATTTGAGTTTTTGAAATAGCAGTAGCAGGTGCTGGATTAGCTAAATTGATTTTTTTGTTTGGTAATTTGTTCAAAAAAGCTAATTTTGGCAAGATTTCACCTTCTGAAATATCGCCTACGACAACCACTTTCGTGCCTTGCGATGTCATGTAATTATCGTAATAAGCCTGAATATCTTTTAAGCTAAGTCTTTTAACAGTACTTTCTGTACCGTTATCGCTCAATCCTAAAATATTACCTGTGCCATAGTTTATTTTGTCAATTACAGTAGAAGCAATGGCCGCAGGTTGAGATTTTAATTGTTTAAAGCCTTCTAATGATTGTTTTTGTAAACGATTGAAAGCATCAGCCGTGAAGTTTGGGCTAAACATTTTTTCTTCTAATAACTCCAATGTTTTATCGACATTTTTCTTCAAACTTTGAATACTAAAGATGATACCATCTACCGATTGTGAAACGCTGATAAAACTTCCTAATTTTTGAAGTTCAACCGCCATTTGCTCAGCTGTATATTTTTTGGTGTCTTCGTTGAGCATATCAGCAACCATACTTGCTAAACCAATTTTAGAAGTATCGCTTGCTTGAGCCAAATGCCCACCAGGTATTGAAATTGAAATGGTAACTGTTGGGAGTTCGTTGTTGGCAGTTCCAATGATTTTGATGCCACTTGGCAAATCTTTTTTCCAAAAAGGCGGCACTTTCACTACTGGATTTGACCCATTTCCTGGAGTTTTATTTCTATCAAAAGTGTCTTTTGCTTTTGTGTATTTCAAACCATCGTAGCCATAATTTGGTGCTGTATAGTTTTGAGTATCAATCGTATAATTATCAGGTGCGGCTGGTTTTACTGTTTGTCCTTTTGTCAGAACGCTGATAGTAACGCTTGGTTTATCTTTCAAATATTGGTTATAAACCCTCCAAACGTCTTCTTTGGTTACTGAACGATACATATCCAATAATTTACCAATCATATTTGGATTGCTCGTAAAAGTATTAAAAGCGGCCAGTTGGCTCACTTTTCCTGACACACTTTGCAGACCATTGATATATTGAGCTTCGATACCGCCTTTAAATTTCTCTATGTCTTCGTCGGTTACGCCACGTTTTTCAAAAACCAATAATGATTGTTTGAATAAGCTATCCATCTTTGCGAGTGAATTACCTGGGTAAGGTGTAATTTGGAATGAAAACTCGCCAGCCAACTCACTAAAACGGCTGAAACCACTAGCCGAAATTGCTTTTTGGTTTTTTACCATTTGTTGATAAAGAATTGAGTTCTTACCTTGACCTAATATTTGAGCAAGGCAAGATAAGGCTCCCATGTCTTTATCATAATTTGGAACAGTTGGATATGTTTTTGATAAAATCGGCAAACGAGCATAATTGTCAGTGAAAGAAGCATATCTATCACCCGATAATTTCACGGCTGGCAATACAGTTTTTTCAACCGCTGGCCCAGCAGGAATATTTCCGAAATATTTATCAACCATTTTTACTACATCGGCTGCTTTTACATCGCCACCGATAGTCAATGTTGCATTGTTTGGGCCGTACCAACGTAAAAAGAATTTTTTCAAGTCGTTTACGTCAACTCTATCCAAATCTTCCAAATAGCCGATTGTCAACCAGCTATATGGGTGGCCATAAGGATAAAGGTTTTTGCTCGTAAATTCACCTACTAAACCATATGGACGGTTATCGTAATTTTGTCCTCTTTCGTTTTTTACTGTACTGCGTTGTACTTCAAATTTCTTCTGAGTAACGGCATCCAACAAAAATCCCATGCGGTCGGCTTCGAGCCAAAGCATTTTTTCGAGTTGATTGTTCGGTACGGTTTCGTAATAGTTGGTTCTGTCGAGGTTGGTGCTACCATTGAGGGTTCCGCCCGCGGCTGTTACGATTTTGAAATGTTGCTCATCGCCTACATTATCGCTTCCTTGAAACATCATATGTTCAAAAAAGTGAGCAAAACCACTCTTTTTGATTTCTTCTCTGGCACTACCTACGTGGTAGGTTACATCGACGTGTACGATTGGGTCGCTGTTGTCTTCATGCACAACGAGTGTGAGGCCGTTTGGAAAAACATATTTTTCGTAAGGAATGACCAATTCACTTCCTTTTTTTTCGACTTTTTCGACCAAGCGAGCTTGGCTAAATCCGAGATTAATAGACAAACAGACAGCCGCGGCGGCTAAAAGATTTTTTTTCATAGTAAAAGTGTTGATGTTTTGATTTCAAAAAAACGAATAAAATGTTAGTATGCCAAATGGTCTATCCGATAAACATGAATTTATGATAGATGTTTTGAAGAATTTTCTATTAGAAAAGATTATTTGCTCAATTTTCCCGCACAGAAAGTATAAATGGCCGTCAGGTCTTGGTTAAATAGCTGTGTTTCTAATAAATAATCTCTTTTGATTTGCTGATGAAAAATTTCGGGCTGACGTTTTACTAAAAAAAAGCGTTCACAGAATTTGCTGCCATTGGCTGAATGTTTAATAATTTTTGTCCAAATTTCATTATACATTTTAGTGTCGGAATACGAAGAAAAATCAGACAATGAATAAGACGTGATTGATTCAGTCAATTGTTTGTTGTCAAGCACATTGAGCAAAGAATCAGTAATAATTTCAATTTTATGTGATTGCTTTTTGATACTTTCAAAGTTTTCTTCTCTCAGATGCAAGGGCAAAATACAATCGGATTTATATTCGCCATAAAACAAAAGATTGGCAAAATGATTGGTACGTAAAACATGATTACTGGCTAAATGATTCATCCGAGAAAGCATGTATTCGTAAACATCAAACTCTTTTGGAATTAATAATGCACCAGGTTCACGAATAATTTTTGTCCATAAAAAACGATTGGAAACGAGTTTCAGAAACAACTTCCAAATAGCATTATCCCAATGTTTTTTCCAATATTCTCGTTGGATTTCCAATGTTTCTGACGCCATTAACTTTGTAATAGATTTTCTTCTGAAAAATGCCGCTTTGGCCATCATTCTGAGAAATAATTCCCATGTTCCGCAGTATAAAAGGCCATTTTTAATCAGATTGAAGTTTTTATCCCAATAAAAAACCTGTGGAGATGTGAGTAAATGCTTGAGTTTTTTGTATAAATCTTCTCGCAAAAACTTATTTTCCAAGCCAATAAATGATTTGAATTCTGCATAATTAAGCGATTTATAAGCAGCAATTTTCAGAGCCAAAAGATGGTTTTGCGTAGCATTAAAATCAACGCTAATTATCTTTACTGGATTATCGACCAATAAATCAAGCGGCCTTGCACCACTTCCTGTGATACATAAAACCGTATCATTGGTCGTCAGTCGCAAGGCTTTTCTTTCCGATTCGCTATCTTCGTTACAAGCCGAATAATTTATTTTTTCAAAAAATGAATTTGCCAAGATTAAGGTATTTTTTAATGCAACTATTGAACTAATTATAAAGTCAAATCAATTTGTTGGGTTGTGGTTTCTTCTCTCATTGGCAAATTATTAATCTTGTTCATCCTTATTTTTTTTACTTTGTTGTGCATGGCGTCATAATCTATGTTTTGGTCGGGTTTGTCTTTGAAAATTTGCATATTGGCGAACTGTTTTTGAGTAATGATAAAATCTTGCTTCAAAACCTTTTTTGCCAAAAATGGAATGACCAATTTTATCAACCGATTGAACCACTTAAACTGAAATGATAGTCGAACAAAAGCAATAGTTTTGCCATCTTGTAGCGGAGTACAAGCAATAAAAGCTTGAAAACGATGAATTTTGTTGATATAATAATTGACTCTTACCAAATTAGGCATCAGAAACTCATCAGTGTGTGAAACGGTCAAGTTTTCGCCTAACATCCAATCAAGTCCTAAGCCTATTTTTTCGTTGGTTTCGGCGTAACCGACATGTACTGTTTCGCTGGTTTGTGTAATTTTAATCGAATGTTTTACCTTTTTATCATTGTCTCTAATTAGCTTATCATGTACCATTGGGGTATGGGTAGCATCCATGAAGTTTTCGACCAAAAGTTCTTCGTTTGTGTCAAAAAGCATCGACGTTTGGTAATGTTCCCAGCATTTGTTCGAAACTTCGCTCAATGTTTCGGGCGAGGTAGTTGGCATATTTTCTGTATCTAAATATATCCAAATGAAGCCATTTTGTTCGATAATTGGGTAATTATCAACTTTACACTTCATTTTATGTATCAAATGCTGCGAACTCGGAATATCAATCAATCGTCCTTCGTCATTATATTTCCAGCCATGATATTGGCATAAAACATGGTTTTGAGCAAAATCACAAACTTCTAAAGGAGCTTTTTTGTGCGAACAAACATCTAATAAGGCATGTATTTTCAAAGCCTTATCTTTCCATAATAACACGGGCAAATGATAAAGGTTTCGCTTCAAAGATTTGCCTTCTCTTAGCTCGCTCGATAAGGCAATTACATGCCAATATTTTATTAATCCTCCTATTTTGTTGAACATTGTTTTGTGTTGTTTATCATACACAATTTAAATATTGGTTTGCCGAAGCGATTGTGCTACAAATCTGCTAAAATTTCAACAAAAGCCCACCAATTGAAAAGCCAGCCGCGGTGCCGATGATAAAACAAACATCGCCTCGTTTGATTGCTCCCGATTCCACCGCATCATATAAAACCAGCGGGATAGAGGCTGCAATACAGTTGCCACAAGTCGCTAAATTGCCCAAAACTTGATTTTCTTTTACTTTATATAAATTCGATAAAATAGAAACACCCAGTTTTGAAGCTTGATGCGGAATAATAACATCGGTTTCTTCCATGCCGATAGGTAAATCTTCGAAGAACGCATCAATAAATTTGGGTAAATGAGTTTTTGCCAGCCTTAACAATTTTCGACCATTCATGGCAAACGAATGTATTTCGGGGTCGTAAGGATTGTCTTTAAAAAATAATTTCATACCACCACCCTTAAAAGTTGAGTCATAAACGCCTTCAGAATAGGTTTGCATAGTGCTTTTGATATATGCTGAATCTGAGTTTAGGTCGAATTGCAAAATTGCCGCTACCGCACCATCACCAAAAAGCGTTAAAGTCTCCCAATTGCTATGGTTTATGCCTGTAGAAGCAATTTCACTACTAACAATGATAATGTTTTTATACTTTTTTCCGTCCAGTAAACTTGATGCAATCTCAAAAGCACTCACAAAACTCAAACAACTCGAATCGACATCAAGGGCTGGAATATTGACAATCATCCCATCTTTGAGTTCACTCTTGATAATGCTCGATTGGCTTGGCAGTGGATAATCAAAACCTGCACTTGCAGAAATGAGCATATCGATATCTTTCAGTTCCATTTGGCATTTTTCTAAGGCTTGCTCAATAGCTTTTGCTCCCATGTATCCAATTGTCTCGAATGTGATATGATGCCGAGATTTTACTCCAGAATATTTCTCTGACCAGCCCTGCGGAAGACCGTATTTTTGCTCTAAATCGGTCGATGAAACTTCCTGGGGGAGATACTTTCCTAAACCGACTATTTTAATTGGTTTTCCTGACATTATTTTTTATTCTTCTAAGTTTTTGGCCTTTAAGGGTATGGTTATGATTTGTTTGACTTATTTCGACCGTAAAAATATTGTTTTTTTTGAGTAATTCTTGAATCGCTCCGCAAGCCATTTGAAATGACTCTTCGTTCTTACTTTTTGTGTAAAGGATTAAGCGATGAGGCTCAGTTTGAATCAAAGCGTAATCAATGATGGTATTATCGGACAAAATAATAGCACGTCTGAAAAAGTCAGGAAAAATTTTAACTTCCTGATTTTCAATATTCCTGAAAATTAAAATATCATCAGAACGTCCTTCGATAGCTTCAATGGCCATCAATTTACTACCGCACGAGCAACTTGCTTTTTCTTGAATAATGTCGTTTAGTTCGTATCTAATTATCGGCTGTGAACGCCGCCTCAAATCGGTGATAATTGGGTGAAATCTATTTAGCTCTTTGTCGATAAATTTCTTTTCGATTATCAGAAAATCTTCGTTGAAATGCAGCGTTCCATATTCGCACGTACTGGCCAAAAAACCTTCAGTACATTGATAAACTTGATGAATGGTTTGTTTAAAAACATTCGTCAGATAGACCTTATCTTCTGGCGTTAAAACTTCCGCTACTGAAATAATCTTTATAGGATTTATGACTAATTTGTTTGCCTCAATCGCATTGGCTAATTCTAGCAACATACTTGGTTGTGCTACCAAAATGCTTGGCTGTAAGGTATTTAGGCGTTCAATATGAAAGTCAGTACTATTGAGCAAATCAAAAAAATGAAATGCCAATAATTTTGACTTTACCGAATCATAAAGATTATTGTTGGCACGTAAAAAGAACGCAATGCTTCGTTTTTTTAATGAAAACCCCAGAACTCTATCCAACACTAAAGCTACCCAATAGGCTCGTTCTTTTTCGCTTGCCAAAAACAAGCCTCGGTTTCCACTCGTACCCGACGATAAACCTACCGTAATGCCCTTAATAGTCGGCGAAAAATCTCGATTTTCTTCCGATTTTATCGCAACCGCTAATGCTTCTTCTAATCTGATGTTCACTGTATTGATGCTATCAAAATTGGCCATAAAAATGGCTTTATTGATGATAGGAAATGCACCGAAACCACTTTTCTTCTGTGTAAAAGGCTTATAAAACAAGTTTGTGGAGCAATGCTGAATGAGTTTTTTTATTATCCAATTTCGTCTAAAATAAAAGTGATGGACATAAAGCCATTTCGATAGTTTTATTTCTACAAAATAATATAAAATGGCTAATTTAAAGGACATTGAGGTCGTAATTATTTGAAACAAGAGCCGACGTTGTGGCCGAGCAATGCGTAGGCACAATTGTTATCTCTGGAAATTTTTTATAAAATAAATTTACTTTCTGAAGGCTATCTTTGAAGTCTCGCCAAGAATCAAAAAACAACTTGACGATTGCTGGCGGAAGTAACATCTCTTCGTAAGATTTCCTGTTCCAGCAAGCATCAGCAATCAGAAAATACTGCTGTTTTAATGTCTTCAATTCTACACCGATTTGACCCGCAGCGTGGCCAGGTAAATCATAAATTAGTAAAGAATCATCATTGAATAAATCATGTTTTTTGCCAAATATTTCATCGTTGAGTGGCATTCCGTAATCTTCAATAATTCTTAGTCTTTTTTCAAAATTTTTAGGTACTAGGTCCTTCAAAATTGCTTTGCTGAAAGCCCAAAATGTACTGATTTCTTTATATTGCTTGAACGCCGTACGTGAACAATAGAAAGTTGCTTCATCAAAATCTTTTAGCCCAGCTACGTGGTCGGCGTGAAAATGGGTAATGATAATGTGCTTAATATCAGCAGGTTTAATGCCGAAATGTTTGAGTTGATTCTTTATTTCGTCTGCTTCGGTCACAAAAACCTTAGTTATATTGGCATAGAATTTATTCGGATATCTTTTCGTACATGTATAAAAACGTTTTGTGTAACCGGTATCATACAAAATCCAACCTTGTTCGGGGTGTTGAATTAACCCAAATAAGGCATGAAACTTGATTTCTTCATTGGCTTCGCCTCTAATGCTATGACTTTCTTTGGCCTTGCAAAAACCTGCATATCCAAGAAATAATTTGACTTCTTTCATTAATAATAAAAAAAATTTGACTGCTGATTGTTAACAGTTGACTTTTCTATACCAACTCACAAACTCAGCAATGGCTTCATCAGTCGATATTTTTGGAGAATATCCTAGAAGCGATTTGGCCTTAGAAATATCCATTGTAAATGATTTTGCTAAAATTCCTACACCATATGTAGTTAAAGCTGGTTCTTTATAGTTTGTTAATTTTGCTTTCAATTCCATGATTTGAGAAACAAACCTTACCACTGAGTACGGGACTTTCTGTTTATTCATTTCATGGCCCAAAAGCGTAAGTACTTTTTCAATCGTTTCCCAAAGCTGTACTGGCTCACCGTTTGTGATGTTATAAGTCTGATTGAGTCCCGTATCGCCAATAAACAACGCAAGTTCAATCGAATCAGCCACATTGGCGAGCGAGGTCAAATCTACAATATTTTTTCCATCGCCAATGATTTTTAGTTTTCCTTCTTTAAAAGCCCTAATTAATCGAGGCATAATAATGGTATCCCCACGGCCAATCAATGCTCTTGGCCTCAAAGTTACGAACGGAATACCCGATTTTTCTAAAGCCAACTCTGCCTCATATTTTGTTTTTGAATAGGCATTGACAAAAGCTGTTGGTAGTTGCTCAGATTCTTTTACATCAAATCGGTCTTGGCCATTGAAGTACAAACTTGGAGTCGAAACAAATACAAAACGCTTCAAATTATGTATTTTTCCAGCGTTTATCAAATTATTCATAGAGAAAACGTTGGCTTTTTCAAACTCACTATATTTACCCCAAGGTGATGAAAGTGCTGCCGCATGAATGATGTAATCAACTTTTTTGACCAATCCTGAAACAAAATCAGTATTTTCCAAATCGCCAAGTAGGTAATTAACTTTGCTGTGTTCAACAAAATGTGTTGGTCTAATTACTCGTCCAGTAGCTATGATTTTTTCTATTTTTGGATTTTCAATAAGCTGTTCTAAAGTCCGAAATCCTAGACCACCGGTTGCTCCTGTAAGCAGAATCTTCATCGACAGAAACTTGTTTTAAATGACTATAAAAATAAAATTTTATTTCTCTAAAAATTGCAAGCTAATTCTTGTTTAAGACTTTTTATGAGAAATATCTTAAAAATGTCTAATATAATGTTTTTTTGAGCTTTTTTCTTGAAAATAATCAGAAAATAAATATTAAACTTCATACTATTTTCTGTAAATTCGTAATGAGGTTCGTGAAGAAACAATATTTTTCCTTAAAATCGAAATAGCTATGGAAAACTTATCCAAACTCCGTATGATAGCTATCTTATTGATAATCAGTCAATTGACTTTTGCTCAAAAAGACAGAAAGAAAGATGACCGCTACGGTTATCATTTTCGAGGAAAACATCAGAAAATTGCTAAATTTAACTTTGACTTACACGCTAATCTCATCGTCCTGAAAGCTCAACTTGATGGCTCAGATACACTTCGTTTTATACTTGATACAGGCGTTAGTTCAACAATCATTACCGACCCCAAACGAGCATTGACTTTGGGGGTTCAATACGTGCGTCGTGTAAAAATTGCAGGTGCTGGCGAAGGAGAGCCTCTCATGGCTAATGTATCAATTGGTCATACAATCCGAATCGGAGATGTGATTGCTCGTCAGCAAAGTTTGGTAGTTTTAGATAATGATGTCCTACAATTATCAGAGTTTTTGGGCGTACCGATTCACGGCATCTTTGGACATGATATTTTTAGCAATTTTGTCGTCACAATTGATTTTGAAAATAAAAAACTAACACTCACCGACCCTAAAAAATTCAAGTACAAAAAATCAATGGGTACCCAATATCCTATTGTTTTGACTCAGTCGAAGCCATATACTGATGCGATTGCGATGGTGAGCAACGACCAAAAACTTATTCCGATGCGATTAGTTATCGATACAGGTGCGGGCCATGCACTCTTGCTAAATGCGGGCGAAAAAGAACCGATTCATCTCCCCGATAGAGTCATGCGTGCAAATTTAGGACGTGGACTGAATGGTGAAATCAACGGAAATATTGGTCGTGTCGATAAAATCAAGATGGGAAGTATCGAAATGAAAAACATTTTGGCTTCGTTTCCGGATAGTTTATCATTTAGTATGAAATTCACTGCGGATGATACCAAACGTCAAGGTAGTATAGGTTGTGAATTATTGCGTCGCTTCACCGTAACGCTCAATTATCGTGATGGCTACATGATTATGAAGCCTTTACGAAACCGCATGAAAGAAACATTTGAGCACGATATGAGTGGCTTGGATTTACGTGCCAAAGGAACAGATTTTGACCAATATGTGGTGAATAAAGTTATAGAAGGCTCTCCAGCCGACGCTGCGGGTTTAGAAGAAGGCGACGAATTGATTTTTGTGAATAATCAGAATGTGAAAGACATGAGTATCAGCGAAATATACAAAATTCTATCACGTAAGGAAGGCAAGGAAGTGGAGTTTTTCTTCAGAAGAAAAGGAGAATTGAAAGTAGCAACATTCAATTTGAAACGAATGATTTAAGAAGTTTAAGGAAGCCTTCACTTGAAGCGAAGGCTTGTTTATGATGTACTATTGAATCTTTGTCCAATCGCTCCAACTGCTATTTGCTTCAAGTTTTGTTTGAATATCTGCAGGAAGTTTTGCAAAGAAATCTAAGCTTGTAGCTTTTTCAACCTCATCTACCGAAACTACATAACTATTCATTCTTTTGCCAAAAAGTGATTCATTTGGCAATAAAAATGCTATCATACGAGGTTTTTTGTTAGATTTTGGCTGATAAAACAGTACAATCTTATAAAAATACTCTGGTACAGCCACATTATTATACCGCCCGATTGTCGGCAAACCTTTTCTTAAAACAGGGCCAGTTACAACAAAAACTTCCTCATCTCTCACCGCCCATCCACGTACTCTTTCTTCAATGTTTTCCCAAATTCCACGATTAAAATCAGGCACTTGTGGACAAATATTACTCATAAAAAAAGTTTCGTTCATTAAATCTTGGCAGCATTTAAAATCTGCAGCGGGTAGCATGTGTCCACGGTCGTAGCCTGTATTGCTATAATCGCCAGTAAGAGCTGAATTGTCTTTTACTTTACGGTCAGGAATAAATTGGTTTCCAGCTCTATTTGCAATTCCCTTCGTATATTCTCCACGAAGTTTATATGCTACCCAAGCAGGTACTTCGTATTCTTCTTCGTAGCGAAGTGTGTAATTTTTGTGCTTAATAATTTCGTCAACATTACGAATAGCAGGAAGTGCAAAATCAGGAATTTCACCATTATCGCTACTTCCTTCTTGCGTATCAGAATTAAAAACTTTGTCTTTTATTCTATCAAAAATCGACGAATCATCTTCTTTTTCTTGCTTATCATTACTTTTTTGTTTGGTTTTTATATTACTTGCCGTTGCTACATCGTCGTACTTTTCATCGCCTTTAGTAGCGGTTGCTTCGATATCTGGTTCTGGTGATTTATATGGATTTTTATCTTCTGAGGTTGAGTTTGTTGATTCAAAAACCCCAGTAACGATTTTCCAAAGACTATCAATTGGACCTGATTTTTCTTTGAAATAAAGAAAATATCCAATGCTAAAAAATATTAAAATAAGAATTATACGATTAGATTTCATGAACCTTTAATTAAGCCTTTCCTATCAGAGAGGGTTTGGTGAGGATTTTTTTGCAAGTTTACAACAAAACACATCAAATTGTTGCTTTTCTTGAAATATTAAAATTTTTTAAAAACTTAGTTTCAAATCATTTTTTGCTTATATCTTTGTTATATTAACCTTAATTTATCAATAATGACGCAAAACATCATTAAAAAAATCATTTTTTGTAGCCTTTGGGCAAGTACAACTTACGCCCAACAAACGCTTCCACTTAATGATTTGTCCGCGTTTCGCCCAATCAAAGAAAATTGGAGTATAGTTGGCGGTATCACTGCAAGTATCAATCAAACAAATATAACCACAACTGAAGCTGGCACAGGAATTTTATCATGCAAGCACGAAATCGGGAAGTATGGCATTGAAAAAGATATTGTGACCATAATGGAACACGGAGATTTAGATCTTGATCTTGATTTCATGATGGCAAAAGGCTCTAATTCGGGCATTTATTTACAAGGCCGTTACGAAATTCAGCTGAATGATAGTTGGGGAAAGAAAAATCCAAAATTTGGTGATTCTGGAGGAATTTATGAGCGTTGGGACGAATCAAAACCTGAAGGCTCGAAAGGTTATCAAGGTATCGCTCCACGCTTAAATGTAGCAAAAGCACCAGGTTTATGGCAAAATATCAAAATTTCCTTTCAAGCACCACGCTTTGATGCCACAGGAAAAAAAAATAGCGATGCCAAAATTTTGTCAATTATCTTGAATGGTGTTTTGATTCACGAAAATGTCGAACTTACAGGCCCGACTCGTGGAGCTTTGGTAGATAACGAAGTTTCGAAAGGGCCATTACGTTTTCAAGGCGACCACGGAAATGTGGCTTTTCGCAATATTAAATACAAAAGTTTTAATCAAAAATCTCTTACTTTTAAAGATTTGAAATTTGGTGTTTATAAAGGAAATTTCCGAACAGTTGCTGACATTGAGAAAATCAAACCTGAAACAAGTGGAAATGTTGCCCTCCTAAATTGGAATGTGAGCAATGCTGAAAATGAGTTTGCAGTAAAATATGTTGGCAAAATCAATGTGCCAGATGCTGGAAAATATACTTTTACGGCCATTCACGGTGGAAACACCCAATTGAAAATCAACGGAGTAGATGCTTTCAAAAATGGCTGGTTAAATTCGGGTGAAAGTCGCCAAACAATGATTGAGCTTCCAGCGGGCGATGTTGATTTTGAAATGTATTATTGGAAAGCCGATGGTTGGTTAGCACCAGCTTTGGGGCTTTATGCCGAATCAGCAACGATTCGTAAGCAAGCACTTCACTACGCAAACTCTACTTTGGTGGCTAATCCAACTTCACCAATCATGCTCAGCCCTGCTACTGAGCCTGTGGTTTTTCGTTCATTCATGGATATTCGTGAAGGCCAAAAAGGCAAACGAGTTGTTCACGCAGTTTCAGTCGGGAACAAAGAAAATATCCACTATACTTATGATTTAGACAACGCTGCTTTGTTCCAAATTTGGAAAGGTGGTTTTTTGAATACTACGCCAATGTGGAACGACCGTGGTGATGGTAGTTCAAAACCATTGGGAAGTTTGACTGCTCTCAGTGATGCCCCACTTTTGAATGTGCTGAGTTCTGTTACTGCTTTATGGAGTGAATTAGATGCTACTTTTCGCCCACGTGGATATGAATTAGATGAAGCAGGCCATCCAACATTTAAGTATGATTACGCAGGCTTAAACATTTCGGATAAAAGTATACCAAGTGAAGACGGCAAAATGTTTAAGCGTGAGATTATGGTAAAAGGTTCATCAGCAAATCTTTACGCAAGATTAGCAGTTGCACAAAATATCACAAAGTTGAGTGATGGTATGTATATTATCGGTGAAAACAGCTACTATATAAAAGTAATCGAAGGTACACCGAGCATTCGCGAGTCGGCAGGAATGAAAGAATTGGTACTTCCTGTGGGTGAGAAAATTACCTATTCGATTATTTGGTAGATACTCAGATAAAGTAATAGTTTGTAATCAAAATGCTTTTAATAATGCTTAAATTTTGAATAAAAAATGCTAAAAGCGTATGGCTTAAAGCATATAGCGAATAAAAAAATGAAAAACATCATAAAAATATTTATTTCTCTACTAACATTTTCAAGTGTATTCGCTCAAAATACTGCTGAAAATGAGTACTACCGCATCATTACGCTGCCAGTTCCAGAAGGGGTGCTTTTGGAAGTGGGTGGTATTACAACAATGCCTTCAGGAGATGTTGCCATGGCTACTCGCCGTGGCGATATTTGGATTATCAACAATGCGTACATGAATACAGGTACTGCTCCTTATTACCGAAAATTTGCGAGTGGTTTGCACGAAATTTTGGGGCTTGTTTATAAAAATGGTTCATTTTATTGTGCTCAACGTGGCGAATTAACCAAATTGACTGATAAAAATGGCGATGGTCGTGCCGATTCTTACGAAACTGTGGCTAATCTACCAATTTCGGGACATTACCACGAATATACTTATGGTCCTAAATTAATGCCTGATGGCTCTATGATTATTACTGGAAATGTAGCTTTTGGTGATGAAGAATGGTGGAGAGGCGAGAGTCGCCGTCCAGGTAGGGGATGGGCAATGAAGATTTCGGAAGATGGAAAAGTGGAGCCTTATGCAACGGGTATGCGTTCTCCGTGCGGAATCGGTGCTATTGATGGCGAATTTTGGTACGGCGATAACCAAGGCGACTGGATGGGTTCGGGCTTTATTGCTCAAGTAAATAAAGGCGATTTTATGGGGCATCCAGCAGGCTTACGTTGGTCCGGCGAACCTAATTCACCAATAAAACTAACGACCGAACAACTTTATGCTAAAATCGACCCTCGTAAAACTAAAGATGCCAATGGCTATTATATCAAGCCCGAAAATATCGAAACTGAGCGTGGAAAGTATCTTTTTGAAATGAAAAAAGACGTTCCGGAGCTAAAATTACCAGCTGTTTGGTTGCCTCATGGAGTTTTAGGTATATCTACTTCTGAAATTATTAAAGATGCAACAAATGGTGCTTTTGGACCGTTTACAGGTCAACTTTTTGTGGGCGACCAAGGAAAAAGTAACCTAACAAGAGTTTTTATTGAAAAAATAAATGGTGAATATCAAGGAGTTGCATTTCCTTTCAAAGACGGTTTTCAGTCAGGAACGTTACGTATGGTTTTTGGCAATGACGGTTCAATGTTTGTGGGTGAAACTAATCGTGGCTGGGGTTCGGCAGGCACAACAACTGCTGGAATCGAACGCTTGGTTTGGACAGGAAAAATGCCTTTTGAAATGAAAACTATGAAAGCAACGCCTGATGGTTTTGAGGTTGAGTTTACGAAGCCTGTCAATAAAGAAACAGCCGCAGATTTTAAGAACTATCAAATCCGTAGTTTCATTTATAAATATCAAGCAGTTTATGGAAGTCCGACCGTTGATGAGAAATTTTTGACCGTAAAAGGCTTAAAGGTATCAGATGATGGCTTGAAAGTAAGATTATTAGTTGATGGCCTTCGTGAGCATTATATTCACGAACTAAAAGCTGATGGTGTGAAAGATACTGATGGTAAAACACTTTTACACAGTTTAGCATTTTATACACTCAATAATATTCCGACTGGAGAAAAAATGAGTAGCTATACGCCACGTCCTGCCAATTTAAAAGTAAATACAACAGCAAAAGCTGAGGTAAAACTTTCAACACCAGATGATGTGAAAGCCAAGAAAGTCATTGCAAAAGCACCTACTTTTGAGGAAGTGAAACCTTTATTACAAAAACATACTTGTTTAGCTTGTCATCAATCAGAAAAGCGTATGGTTGGCCCAGCATATAAAGATGTGGCAAAAAGAAATTATTCAAACGAAAAAATTGTAGAATTAATTTATAAACCACAGCCCAAAAACTGGCCAGAATATGCTACTGAAATGGCTCCAATGCCGCAGGTTCCAAGACCAGATGCCTTGAAGATTGCTGCTTGGATAAATTCATTGAAATAGGAAGTATTAGAAATAAAAATGCCCTGTAAGAAAACTCTTACAGGGCATTTTTATCTCATTCATTCAATTACTTTTTTTCTTCTGTTTATAAACACAAGAAGTATTATCAGATTTTATGTAGTAGGATTTGTAATTTTTTGCCTTTGGGTCGGTGCATCCACAGAGGTTCAATAATTCAACTTTGCGAAAATCAACGGGGTGACTTTCACTTTGTAGAGATATAGAACCTTCTTTCAATAATTTCACTTCGGCCATTAATTTTTGATCGTGTCCGCTTACGTTTCCACCACCAATTTGTGGTTGCAAATATTCTAGAACTTTCTCACCATTTACATAATGAATAATTGCTGAATCACCTAAAACAGTCACTTCTGCTCTAACCCATTGGTCGCCATCGTAGGTTTTTGAAGTTGAATTAATGCAGTGACGCTTATCAAATTTGTTTTCATAAACAATATTTGTTCCTGGCGTACAAACATTGCAAGTCGTTCGACTTCCTTTTCCCAAACCACCTAATAATTGCACTTCAATCGAAATCGGAAAGTCTTGGTCTTTGCCCATGCTTTCAGCTGTTTGACCATGCACCATAATACCACTATTGCGAGTCGCCCAACCAGGCCCTTCGATGGCTTGGTCGCCTACAAATCTGTATTCAACCGCAATTTTGTAATAGGAAAATTTGTCTTTATAAAATACATGTCCAAAGCGTTCATTGAATGCAGGATATGCACTTGCATCATATCTGACTTTCATCAGACCATCTTCCACTCTGAAAGTATTGCCATAATTATTATTGAGTTCGTAGTTTCTGATTTTTACTTTCCATCCGTCAAGATTTTTGCCATTGAAGAGCTGTTTCCATTCTTTTTTATCAACTTCTTGAGCGAATGTAAATAATGGACATAACAAAAAAATGATTAGTTTTTTCATAGAAAATGAGTTTTGTAGAGGTTATAAAAGATGGTCAAATAAATGTTTGGAAAGATACGAAAGAAATATAAAATGTAGAAATTAAACACAGCAAGATTTCAACTAAGTGCAACTCCGTGTACTTAGTATCTTATCGGACTGCCGATGCGGTGGTAAAAAAAGATATGTTTCTGAACTAAAAATTACCCAATCTCAATTTCATCGCCCAATTTATTGAGGAAATGAAATTCGGTGATTCCAATAGAAGAATCTTTGATGAGTTTTACCCATATTCTATATTTCAAGAACCATTTCATTTGTTTTGAAATAAGTCCCTCTCTATAATAGGCATAGATAAACGGATGTAGTACAATGCTTATACCACTTTCGTTTTGTTTTGAAAGTATATAATCAAGGTTGTTTTCAATCAAATCTGTAACGATGATGCTTGCCTGAATCGTACCTGTTCCGCTACAAGTAGGGCAGGTTTCACGAGTAACAATGTTCATTTCTGGACGAACACGTTGACGAGTGATTTGAAGTAAACCAAATTTTGAAATCGGAAGAATTGTATATTTAGAGCGGTCGCCTTTCATTTCTTCTTTCATGGCTTCCTGAATTAAGCGACGGTTTTCGCTTTTCTTCATATCAATGAAATCGACGACGATAATTCCTCCCATATCACGCATACGTAACTGACGACACAACTCTTTAGCCGCTTCTAAGTTTACAGCCAATGCTGTTGACTCTTGGTCGTCTTCTTGCGTTGATTTATTGCCACTGTTTACGTCAATTACATGGAGTGCTTCTGTGTGTTCGATAATCAAATAGCCACCATTTTGTAAGCTAACCGAGCGACCAAACAACGATTTTATTTGTTTTTCAATACCGTATTGCTCAAAAAGTTTATTTTTGCCCGTATGGAGTTTAAGAATTTTCTCTTTATCGGGTGCAATGGTATGTAAGAAAGTTTTTACGCCTTCAAAATTTTCTTTTGTATCAACATAAATATTGTCGAAATCATCATTGAGCATATCTCTCAAAATTGACGAAGCTCGACCCATTTCACTGATGATACGGTCACGTGGCTTAGCATCACGCAAAGCCTTCATTCCCTCTTCCCATTTTTCTACACAAAACTCAATATCACGGCTTAGCTCTTCCATGTCTTTTCCTTCAGCTACTGTCCGTACAATCACTGCAAAGTTTTCGGGCTTCACCGACGACACCATTTTGTGTAATCTTTGACGCTCTTGCTTGTTAGTGATTTTCTTAGAAATATTAACCGAATTGCCGAAAGGCACTAAAACTACATTTCGTCCTGCAATCGAAATGTCGCAAGAAAGACGTGGCCCTTTTGTTGATATTGGCTCTTTAACAACCTGTACAAGTACTGGAGTGTTTTTCGAAATAACATCATTGATTTTGCCAAATTTTTCGATTTCGGGTTCCATTTTAAAACCTTTCAAACGAAGATTAACTGGGCGTTTGGCAATAACGTCTTTTACGAATTTATTTAGAGAATTATACGAAATAATTTCGTTGTAGTGAAGAAAACCGTCTTTGTCATATCCAACATCAACAAAAGCGGCATTATTTCCTTGCACAACTTTCTTGACTATCCCCAAATAAATATCTCCGACGGAAAACTGGTGTTCCGTCTCGTCAAAGTGATATTCGATTAATCTCTTGTCTTGAACAAGGGCTATTCTATCACCTTTCTGTGTGGTACTGATATATAATTCGTTGCTCAAAGGTGAGGTAGAATCGAGGGGTTAATGAATAATGATTTGTCTATGAAAAGGGGGTAGGTTTAGCAGTATTAGATTTCATTTAAGGAAAATAATGCTGCTAAACCTAAGAAAAATTATTTTTTCTTGTGACGATTCTTTCTAAGACGCTTCTTTCTTTTGTGCGTGGCCATTTTGTGACCTTTTCTTTTCTTTCCGCAAGGCATGATAGTAATAATTTATTTTCCCGAAGGATTATTTGAAATTTATTTTTTCTTAATTAACTCATTCAAAAAATCTAAATGAGGTTTTTCATCGAACCGCAAAGATAACAAATTATTTTAAACTCTCCAAAGCCTTATTTACTTCTTCTAATAAAGTTGGCTCTTTTACGTTTTTCTTCAAGTCTTCAAAAATAATTTTTGCTTGCGATTTTTGCTTTAATTCGATTAAACTATAACCTAGTCCCAATAATGCATTGACATTTTTAGGGTTAATTCGAATTACCTGTTTGAAGCGGTCAGCAGCTTTGTCATATTGCCCAGATTGCATTGAAAGTACACCTAAATTCATTAAAGCTGGCTCAAAATTAGGTTCTTCGGTAATTACCTCACGAAGCATCATAATTGCTTGCATTGGCGAGTCTGACTGTACATAAGTCATTGCCAAATTAGTTTTGGCTTGAAGCTGTCTTGGGTTTTTTTCCAATACTTTTTGGTAGCACACACGAGTTTTTTCGGCGTAGTTATTTACGTTTTCTTGGCGAAGCGACAATGTAAATGCCTGATAATAAATATCTCCAGCACGCATCCAATTTTCGGTAGTCGGATTTGTTAAAGCAATCTTTTCGGCATAAACTGCTGCACTATCATAACGATTTGCATTGATAAAAACCTGAGCGATTTGCTCGTATAAAGGGTTTTTGTCGCTTGCCGAGGTGAGTTTTTGCTTAATACCTGCAATTTGTTTTTCTTGTTCGGCTGAAAGTTTCGGTGCTTGCGAAGTTTCTTCGTGGTTGTGGCCATCATCATCGGTGTGTTTTTCATCCGATTTTGTTTCCGAAACCTTATCTCTATTCGCTTTTGCTTCGTCTTTCACGACTACCTTTGGGCGAGAATAAAGAAAGCCCGTGAGGGCTACCGCAATGACAATCAGAATGATGAAGTTTTTTTTCATGTTTTTTTTAATTATGATACTTTAAAAGAACATCATGGATAGCCAATTTGTTAGACTACCCATGATTTATTCAAAGAATCATACTATTCTTAAAGATTATTTTACTGATGCCTTTACTTGTTCAGTAAATTCTTTGGCTGGTTTGAAGCCTGGAACCGAATGGGCAGGAACCATCACGGTAGTTTTTGCCGAAATATTACGAGCTTTTTTAGCAGCTCTGTGTTTATTTACGAAACTTCCGAAACCTCTCACGTAAACTGCATCGCCTTGTGTCAATGTGTCTTTTACAATTTCAAAAAATGATTCAAGTGTTGTGGATACACTTGCTTTGTCCACGCCAGTTTTGTCGGCAATTGCAACGATAACTTCTGCTTTAGTCACGAGTAAAAACGTTTATTTAGATTATCAATTAACTTTCAAAAAATATCAAGGTGAAATACAACAATTTTTACACCAAAATTTTCAGTCTTGAAAACTTCACTTTGATACATTCAAACTCTTTGGTTTGTTTTTGGGTTTGCAAAGATAGGGGATTTATAAAGACTCTCCCAAAAAGTTTTAATTTTTTTTTTTGTAATTACTTCATAATTAGTTAGTTACAAAATATATTAACACAAAAAAGGTCTTTTAAAACATTTATTTTCTTAGAAACCTATATCAAACTTATATAAAAATTGGAAACCAAGGCTTTTTCCGAAGTATTAATTCATTGGTATCAGACCAAAAAAAGAGACCTGCCGTGGCGAAAAACCAAAGACCCTTATAAAATTTGGCTCTCGGAGGTTATTTTGCAACAAACTCGGGTAGCACAAGGTTCGCCTTATTATGAAAAATTTGTAGAAAATTATCCAACTGTAAAGGATTTGGCAAATGCTGATGAGCAAGAAGTACTACGGCTTTGGCAAGGTTTGGGATATTATTCTAGGGCGAGAAATATGTACGCCACAGCTAAAATCGTGGTTAATGACTTTGATGGAATTTTCCCTAATAATTTTGAAGGATTGCTGAAATTAAAAGGTATTGGGCCTTATACTGCGGCTGCGATTGCCTCATTTGCTTTTGATGAAAAGGTTGCGGTAGTTGATGGGAATGTTTTTAGAGTTTTAGCGAGAGTTTTTGGTATAGAAACTGATATTTCGAGCCACGAAGCGAAGAGTGTTTTTAGTAAATTGGCCAATGAACTCATTTCGACCGAATCGCCAAGTACTTATAATCAGGCGATTATGGAGTTTGGGGCAATTCACTGCACACCAGCTAATCCTGATTGCATGTTTTGTGTGTTTGCGGAATCGTGCATAGCAAATGCGAAAGGAATGCAAGCGATTTTGCCAATAAAATCAAAAAAAGTGAAAGTTCGGAATCGTTTCTTTGATTATTTTGTGATTGAACAAAACGGTAACTTTTTGATGCACCAACGCCCCGAAGGCGATATTTGGACTGGGCTTAATGATTTTTATTTGGTAGAAAACGAAGAAAAACTTTCGGAACTTGATGAAATAAATGATGACTTTTTGCAAGAAACGCTGACAAAAGCAATTATTAAGGGACATTCGGAAAATATTAAACATATGCTAACCCATCAACGAATTGAGGCAAGGTTTTGGCACATTGTTTTGAATGAAAAAGTCTCAGCTCCCGCAGGATATGCGTTTTATTCATTGGATGAAGTGGAGCTTTTACCCAAACCGATTTTGATAGAAAAGTATCTAAAAAGTTTTTGGTTTTCATCCAAGAAGTAATTGTTTTTCTATTTGGTTTTCATTAAATTTACGTAACAATATTAAACAATTTTATAAAATGGCTGGAGTAAATAAAGTGATTTTGTTAGGCAGACTCGGCTCTGACCCCGAAGTTAGAACGCTTCCAAGCGGAGGAAAAGTTGTGACTTTTAGTATTGCTACCTCTGAAAGTTATAATAATAAAGAAGGTGCAAAAGTAGAACAAACCGAATGGCACCGCATTGAATTATGGGAAGGATTGGCAAATGTAGCCGAACAATACCTCAAAAAAGGCGATATGGCTTACGTTGAGGGAAGAATTCGTACTGAAAAATGGACTGATAAAGATGGTATTGAACGTAATACAGTAAAAATTAGAGGAAACTCGTTACAATTAGTCGGTGGCCGTAGTACAGGAGTCGATAGCGAAAATACTGCTCCTGCTTATGCTGGAAACAGTGGAAGTTCAAATAATTATGCACCAAAAACTGCCCCAGTGCCAATGCCACCACCACCCGATTTAGCAGGTGGGAATAGTGATGATTTGCCGTTTTAAAGTATAATATTGTGTTAAAACTTCCCATCCTTTTGAAGGAGGGGTGTCCTGACGAAGTCGGACGGGGACGCCCAGTCGGGGTAGTTTTTGGCCGATAAATACTTGAAAAATATGCAAAGCTGGAGCGAACCACCCCGTCAAAATTCGACTTTGCCAGAATTTTGCCACCCCTCCTTGAAAAGGAGGGGAATTTAAAAACATAACCAAGCAAACCTCCCCTTTAGGGATTGGCTGTGCTTTTTATTTTTTCTCTCAACTGTCCAATTTCATCTCTGAATCGAGCGGCTTCTAAGAAATCCAAGTCTTTGGCGGCACGTTCCATTTTTCTTTGAGTTTCTTCTATAAGTTTTTCGAGTTGTGGTTTGGTCATGTAGCCAACAATTGGGTCGGCGGCGAGCGATAATTGCTCTGGCTCATTATAATACATTTTGGTTGTGGCCTTACTGTCGGCAATCGAAGTTTGTTCCATGATGGCTTCTCTCGATTTGAAGATGGTTTTAGGCGTAATTCCATTATCGGCATTGTATTCCATCTGAATCGCTCGACGGCGATTGGTTTCATCAATTGCTTTTGCCATTGAGCCAGTCATGCGGTCGGCATACATCAGAACTTTTCCGTTTTCGTTACGTGCGGCACGACCGATAGTTTGAATCAAAGAGCGAATATCACGCAAGAAACCTTCTTTGTCAGCGTCCATGATTGCCACGAGCGAAACTTCGGGTAAATCAAGTCCTTCACGTAATAAGTTTACTCCAACCAAAACATCAAATACACCTAAACGCAATTCTCGCAAGATTTCTACACGGTCGAAAGTTTTTACTTCGGAGTGAATATAGCGACCTTTTATGCCTACTTTATCGAGATATTTACTTAATTCTTCGGCCATACGTTTGGTCAAAGTTGTAATCAAAACTCTTTCTTTTCGCTGAACTCTCAAGTTAATTTCTTCCAATAAATCATCAATTTGATTGATACTCGGACGCACCTCAATTTCAGGGTCGAGCAAGCCCGTTGGACGAATGATTTGTTCCACTACAACACCATCAGTTAAACGCACTTCGTAGTCGGCTGGCGTGGCACTTACGAAAACCGTTTGCCCGACCATTTCTTCAAATTCTTGAAATTTCAACGGGCGATTATCCATGGCTGATGGAAGTCGGAAACCGTATTCAACCAAAGATTCTTTGCGTGAGCGGTCGCCTCCCCACATGGCTCTGATTTGTGGCATTGAAGCGTGACTTTCGTCAACAACCATCAAATAATCTTGCGGGAAATAATCAAGCAAACAAAAAGGTCGTTGACCAGCTTGGCGATTATCGAAATAACGTGAATAGTTTTCGATACCCGAACAATAGCCCAATTCTCGCATCATTTCGAGGTCAAATTCGGTGCGTTCTTGAATTCTTTGTGCTTCCAATAATCGACCATCAGACTCAAAATATTTGACTTGTTTCACCATTTCGTCTTGAATTTGGTGCATGGCGTTGGCCATTACGTCTCGGCCAGTTACAAACAAATTGGCTGGAAAAATGGCAATTTGCTTTTCAGAACTTAGTTTTTTGCCATTATTTGGGTCGATTCGTTGAATTTCTTCGATTTCATCACCAAAGAATATAAATCTAAAAGCAAAATCGGCGTAGCTTGGGTAAAGGTCAACGGTATCGCCTTTTACTCTGAAAGTTCCACGAGTAAACTCGGCTTCGGTGCGAGAATAGAGAATTTCGACCAAACGAAAAAGAAACTGATTGCGAGAAATAATCAATCCAACACCAATTTGAATAATGCTACGTTTCATTTCGGTCGGATTTCCCGCACCATAAATACATGAAACCGATGCAATAACAATGACATCACGCCGCCCCGACATTAATGAAGAAACTGTTGAAAGGCGAAGTTTATCAATTTCCTCATTGACCATTAGGTCTTTTTCTATATATGTATTAGTGGTAGCAATGTACGCTTCGGGCTGGTAATAATCGTAGTAAGAAATGAAATACTCGACGGCATTTTCAGGAAAAAAGCTTTTAAACTCTCCATAAAGTTGTGCCGCAAGGGTTTTATTATGACTTAAAATCAAGACTGGACGGTCGAGTTGAGCAATTACGTTGGCAACGGTAAAGGTTTTTCCCGAACCAGTTACCCCTAGTAAAACTTGCGATTGCTCGCCTTTATTGATGCCCTCAACGAGTTTGACAATTGCCTGCGGTTGGTCGCCAGTAGGTTTGTAGTCAGAAACGAGTTTGTATGCCATAATTTTGGGTAGAGATAGAAATAGCTTATCTGAATATAAACACAACTTTGGGTGAGAGAGTTTCTTTTGTTTGAAGAAATGTTGTTCGGTTTATGTTTGTTTTTTTTGTTATAATTGTGGGTGGTTTATTATTTGACAAGACTAACCAAAAAGCAAATGATGATTTAAACAGAAAATAAAATGATAAGTAGAAACTATATATTAAAAATCATAGGAATCTTTGCCTTTTTTATGCTGCTCAGGTGGATGTCTATAAAGCAACATAACGAATTAAAGATTAAAGGGGTTATATCAAATGCTACTATTATCGGTGATTCATTTATGAAGGGGTCTCATATAAAGTACTATTTTAATGATGAAAAATATTCAACTCCAACAGGATTAGGGTCGTCCAAAATTCAAAAATTGGTGGGCAAACAATTTCCAATTATATATCTCGAAGAGAATGAAAAGAGAAATGATATATTAATATTCAAAAGTGATTTCGATAAATTTAATTTGCCTTATCCAGATAGCTTGAAATGGGTATGTGATTCTTTAAAAATTGATAAATGCAGATAGAAAAAACATTTTTCTGTGCGAATCTTTAAACTTCGTCGAGCAAGTTATTTTGCTTATAATTGCAGTCTCATTTTATATAATTCAACAATAAATGAAAAAAATACTCCTTGCTTTAAGTATCATTTCTCAAATCAGTTTTTCTCAAAAACTAAAAATTGACACCAAAACTACCTACCAAACTATTCACAGTTTTGGGGCTTCGGATTGTTGGTCGATGCAAATGGTGGGTGAAAATTATCCTTTTGCGAAGCGAGAAAAAATTGCGAGCCTTTTATTTAGTAAAGAACTCGACAAAGCAGGAAATCCGAAAGGAATTGGGCTTTCGATGTGGCGATTCAATATCGGTGCTGGCAGCACAGAGCAAGGAATTGATAGCAAAATTACGAACGAATGGCGTAGAGCCGAGTGTTTTTTGGAGAACGGAAAATATAACTGGAACAAACAGCGTGGACAACAATGGTTTTTGGAAGCAGCCAAACGCAATGGTGTTGATTTTACGCTGGGTTTCTTGAATTCTGCCCCAGTTTCGATGACAAAAAATGGTTTGGCAATTGGTAGCGGTAAGTTGGGAGACTGGAATTTTGATAAAAACAAAATTGATGATTTTACTGGTTTTCTGGCGGAGGTTTCGACAAAACTTAAGTTCGATTATATCAGTCCATTCAACGAACCGCAGTGGGATTGGGGACCGAAATCAAAATCGGGGTTTGGCTCGCAGGAAGGAACGCCCATCAACAACGAAGATTTGGCTTGGGCGGTGCGGAAACTCGACACAAGAATGACCGAACGAAAACTAAGCACAAAGGTTGTGATTACGGATGCTGCACAGATTGATTATTTGTACAAATCGAAGAGTAACCGCAGCGAAGTTGGACAAGATAATCAGATTGAAAGTTTCTTTTCGAAGTCGAGCAAAAACTACGTTGGCAACTTAAATTCAGTCGAAAAACTAATTTGCGGACATAGCTATTTTACGACTTCTCCGAGTAGCGAATTAATCGGCAAACGTCAAGAACTATCAGCTAAAATTCAGCAACAAAAAATCAATTATTGGCAGTCGGAATATTGTATTTTGGGCGATAATGCAGGCGAAATTGAAGGAAACAAGCAAGATTTAGGTATGAAAACCGCTTTATACGTGGCCAAAGTTATTCATGCCGATTTGACTTATGCCAATGCTTCGGCGTGGCATTGGTGGCTTTCGGTCAGTGCGAATGACTATAAAGATGGCTTGATTTACATAGCCAATAATGGCGTAAAAGGCGAAAACGACAGCAATAAATTTGATGGGGAAGTTTATGACTCAAAGCTTCTTTGGGCATTTGGCAATTTTTCAAGATTTGTCAGACCACAAATGCAGCGAATAAAAATAGAAACAGATAATAAGGATTTGATGGTTTCGGCCTACAAAAGTGCAAAAGAGTTGGTAGTTGTGATTGTGAATCCTGCCCAAAATCAGCGAATCGAACTGCCAAATATTACAAAAAATCAAGTGATTAATGCCTACACCACATCAATAGATAAGAATTTAGCTCATAGCAAAATCAAAGGTACGACTATTGAAATACCTGCGGAGGCGGTGGTTACTTTGGTGGTGGGGTATTAATTAAGCGTGGTTTTATAACAATAATTTTAGTACGAGATAGTTTCAGTGCTTTTCCAAATATTCCTTTAAGCGTCTTTCTATCATTTTTCATATAAATTTGTAGAATGTAATCTACAAATTTATATGAATTTATAGATTACGCTATTTTTGCTCTACTTCTTGTCAAAATAATCAACTGTCAAATGGCAAAGGGCTTTTACGCCGAGACCTAAACCACTATCATCAATAAAGAAGTCTGGTGTATGGTGCGGAGCTGCTGCTGTGCTTCCGATTGGTTTTCCGCCCAAAAAGAAGAAAAATGCCGGCACTTTTTTGCCAAAGAAACTAAAATCTTCTGCACCAGTGGCCAACGGAGCCTGAAGAAGATTCTCTTTTCCTGCCAAAGCCGTTAGAGTCGGCACCATCTTTTCGGTCAAAGTTGGGTCATTGTAAGTTACAGGCACGCCAATATTGATTTTCAAATCGGCCGTTGCACCTGCACTTTCGGCAATATTAGTTGCAATTTCTTGCATTCTTCTGTGAATGAGTTTCTGCTGCGTTTCACTGAAAGTTCTGATTGTACCAATCATCGTTGCTTCTTCGGGAATAATATTACTTCTGATTCCTGCATTGAAAGCTCCAATCGTTACTATGGCAGGATTTTCGGTAATATCCACATTTCTGCTGATAATCGTTTGATACGCCATTACGATTTGTGAACCAGTCACAATTGGGTCAACACCACTCCACGGACTTGCTCCGTGGGTTTGTTTTCCTTTTATTTTGAGTGTATAAGTGTCAGCAGCGGCCATTTCTGGGCCAGAGCGGTATCTAATTTGCCCAACATTTGTCTGAGAATTGATGTGCAATCCAAAAGCCACATCAACTTTTGGGTTTTCCATAACGCCTTGCTTTATCATCAAATCTGCTCCGCCTTCTTCGCCCGCTGGAGCTCCTTCTTCGGCTGGTTGAAAACAAAATTTCACCGTTCCTGCCAAATCATTTTTCATTGACGAAAGCACTTCTGCTACACCCATCAAAATCGCTACGTGCGTATCATGTCCACAAGCGTGCATAACGCCAGTTTTTTGGTTATTGTATTCGGTCACAACATTCGATTTGAAAGCAATATCAGCTCTTTCAGTTACGGGAAGTGCGTCCATATCTGCTCTGAGCAATACAACTGGTCCTGGTTTTCCACCTTTTAGAATTCCCACAACGCCCGTATAAGCTACTTTTTCTTGCACTTCAATTCCGAGTGATTTTAGATGAGCAGCTATTTTTTCAGCTGTTTTAAACTCACGATTTCCAAGTTCTGGATTTTGGTGAATATCTCTTCTCCAAGTCACAACTTTTGAGTCGATAGATTCGGCTTTTGCATTAATTTTTGTTTTCAATGAGCTTTGCCCAAACGAACATAATGTTACGAGAGAAAGAGTTAGAGTTAGGAGTTTTTTCATCAGATGTTTTCTTTGTTGATAAAATTTAGGTAAATGATTCTTGAAATATGGTTTGTATTTATTCTTCAAACTTAAACATTCTTTGTTTTCTTTAAAACTACTTGCTCAATATTTATTCTGAATCTTTGATAATATTCAACATTAGGCACATGAATGAAATTTAGTGTTTCTTAATGCCTTCGTGTTAAAATAAAAATAAACTTAAGTAAAACTACTTAAACCGTTATTCTAATGATATGTTTTTATGTGTTAATATCCACCTTCTAATTTGTCAAATCCTTGTTTATTGCGTTTCTTTGGTGAAAATTTGAATTAATAGATTATGAAACCAGTTTACAAAGCACACCCGTGGCATGGAATTTCGGTAGGTGATAATGCCCCAGAAAAAGTTACAGTATTTGTCGAAATTGTACCGTCAGATACTATTAAATATGAAGTAGATAAAGAATCGGGTTATTTGAAAATAGACCGTCCACAAAAATACTCTAATATAATTCCTTCACTTTACGGCTTTATCCCGCAGACATATTGTGGTGAAGAAGTAGCAAAACTCGCTCGTGAGCGTGGCTCTGATAAAGTGCAAGAAGGCGATGGTGACCCATTAGATATTTGTGTTCTTTCCAGCCACCATATTCCGCATGGAGATATTTTATTGCAAGCTATTCCGATTGGCGGACTATGTTTGCTCGATAAAGGCGAGGCCGATGATAAAATCATTGCGGTTTTGGTTGATGACCCAATTTATCAAAAATTTGCGGATATTAGCGAACTTCCAGAAGCTATTCTTACTCGATTGAAGCACTATTTCTTGACATATAAGAGTTTGCCAGATGAGAAAAACGCCATCGAAATTTCGAATGTTTACGGCCGTGCAGATGCTCATGATGTAATCCGCAAATCAATGATGGATTACCGTGATTTGATTTTCAAACCGATTTAAGATTTAAGTTAAAAAAGATAAAGACCATGGAGAAAACTCTGTGGTCTTTTTTGTTAATTTGGCGACATACACAAAAATCTACATTCTACATTCTATATTCTTAATTAAAAAGCTGTACCTTTGGGCTTGATAATCAATTAGTTATTTAATTACAGCAGTGATGCTGCAAATCCAATGAGGAATTCAGAAAGACCAAAAAAGTCCGATAACCGTGGTGGTTTCGGCGAAAAAAAAGCATTTGGTGATAAACCAATCTTCAAGAAAAGAGAGAATGGTGTAGGTGGTTTCGGAGAAAGAAAACGTATTGTGACAAACAACAGCGAAACTAAAACTTACAGCGATAGAAAGCCATTCGGCGAAAGAAGCGATAGGAAACCTTTCAGCAGTGACCGTCCTTATCAAAAACGAGAAGAAAGTTCTGAGCGTAAGCCATTCGGGGAAAGAAGCGATAGGAAACCTTTCAGCAGTGACCGTCCTTATCAAAAACGAGAAG
>JAFEIL010000454.1 GCA_017495105.1 Emticicia sp.
ACATGTACTTGGTCTGGGTTGTCAGATGTGGGGAGAAACATCCCCAACAGTCAGGATGATGCAGGGTTTTACTTTCCCGCGTATTGCAGCCTACGCCGAAGTAGGCTGGACAAAGGAAGAAAATAAGGACTTTGAACGATTTTCCAAATCACTATCAAAACTGAAATTGTATTGGGACAGAAAGGGGATTTTTTATCTGGAAGAATAATTCCCAAGCGAAACAATATATATGTCATGATTAAATAAGGTTTTTATGAAAAAAACATCAATAATTATTTTACTCTTTCCTATCGTGCTTGCAATTACAGGAAATTCTTTGCCAAATATTAATTTTAATGACGATTGGTTACACTATGGTTATGATTTAAGTAATAGTAAATTTTCGCCTTTAGATAAAATTAATCTGAGCAATGTTAGTCAATTAAAAGAAGTTTGGCATTTTAAGGAAACAGAAGAAGGTTCGAGTATATTTTTTAATCCCTTAATCATTAAGGGCAAGATGATTGCTTTGATGCCTTCAAAAAAATTGATGGCTTTAGATGCTTTAAACGGCAAATTGCTTTGGTCGTTTACACCCGACAGTTCAAATATTCTCAATTGGACAAAAGGAATTACCTATAGAGCAGGGAAAAATGGTAATCCCGATGCCATTTATTTTGTTTCAGGTTCAACACTTTATGCACTCAATATTGAAAATGGAAAGCTAATTAAAACCTTTGGTACAAATGGGAAAGTTGATTTTTATGATGGTTTGCCCTTAGCCAAAAATAAGCAAAGCCAAGTGGCTGTTACCTATAATGCTGCGGGTGTCATTTTCAACGATTTATTGATTATGGGATGTAAAGTACCAGATGAGTTACCCTCAGTAACTGGTGATATTCGAGCTTTTAATGCAAATACTGGCAAATTAGAATGGGTTTTTCATACTATTCCTAAAAACGGTGAGTATGGTTCTGAAACTTGGCCTGCCAATGCTCGAAATAAAAATGGTGGTGCAAATTGCTGGGGAGGAATGGCTTTAGATACAAAAAAAGGTATTGTTTATGTTCCAACGGCATCACCTTCCTTTGATTTTTATGGTGCAGACCGAGAAGGCCAAAATCTTTTTGCGAATTGCCTAATTGCCCTTGATGCAAAAACGGGCAAAAGGATTTGGCATTTTCAAACTACCCATCACGATTTATGGGATAGAGATAATGGCTCACCCCCAAATTTGGTAACCGTAAATCATAACGGAAAGAAAATTGATGGCGTTGCTTTAGTCACCAAAATAGGGTATGTATATTTATTCAATAGAGAAACGGGGGAACCTCTTTTTCCTATTGAAGAAGTTCCAGTATCAACCAAATCGGAAATGCCTGGTGAAAAACCTTGGCCTACTCAACCTTTTCCAACTCAACCCGCTCCATTTGCTCGACAGGGTTTTAAAAAAGAATATTTTAATAATATCAGTCCAGAAATAGAGCGATATTTCCAAAAGGAAGTAGAAAAAAATAAATACAATATGGGGATATACGAGCCACCTAATTTGAATGGTTCGGTAATTGTACCCGCGGCACATGGCGGTGCTAACTGGGGTGGAGCTGCATACAATCCTAAATCAGGTATTTTATTTGTAAATTCAACAGATTTGCCTTGGTTTTTGAAGCTAAAAGAAATCAAAAGTTTAGCAGCGGATAATCTTAAAACAGGTGAAAGTTTATTCAAAATGTATTGTAGCAGCTGCCACGGCGTAGATAAGAAAGGCACAAATGTAGGTCCAAATATTGTTTCTAAAGTTAAGTCCTATACACCCTTAAAATTAGAGAATGTCATAAAAAAGGGTGCCGAGCCAATGCCTTCATTTAAACATTTACCACAACAGCAAATTAATGCCATTGTAGCTTATTTAAAGGAAATTCCTGTAAAAAGTTTGAATAAAAAAGTTGACGAAGAGGCAGCCACTACAGAACCCTACGGATTTTCAGGGTATGAATTCTATACAAACGGAAAGGGCTTTTATGGCTTAAAACCACCCTATGGTACACTTAATGCCATTGATTTAAATAAAGGAGAAATATTGTGGCAAGTACCTCTGGGAGAAGATAAAAAATTAGCCCAAATGGGTATTAAACAGTCGGGGATGTACAATCGAGGTGGTTGTATAGCGACCGCTGGAGGACTGATTTTTATTGCTGCTACGGGTGATAGGAAGTTTCGGGCGTATGACCAAAAGACAGGTAAAATAGTTTGGGAAACCGAATTGCCTGGAGTTGGAACAGCAATACCATCTACTTATGCCATCAATCAAAAACAATTCGTGACGATAGCCGTTAGTCCAAATCAATCCACAGGATATAAAGGTGGTTATTTAACATTTAGCATAGGCAATTAAAATGAAAAAACTACTTATATACTCTGTGTTGCTGATTTACACACAATCCGTTTTTGCCCAAAAGGTTAGAAATCAGTTTTTTGCTTTTCACAACATTATCAGAGGTGATGCTCTTTATAATACGTTTGATAAGCAAGTTGAGTTCGTAAAAAGTGAAGGCTTCGATGCAATCGAAATAAATCAAATAGAGAATTTCGCTGAAATGAAAGCTGCAATTGACAAACATCAGTTCAAAGGGGCTTTTTTTTATGTAAAACTTAAACTTGAGCCTCCTTTTTATGATAGTGGTTTAGAGGACTGTATCAAAAAACTAAAAGGAACGAATGTAATCATTTCGCCATTTATCGTAAGTGAAACAAAAAGATATAAGCCCTCAACCCACGATGCTGATACATTGGCAACACATTTACTCCAACAAATTGGAGATATGGCGAAGAAGTCAGACTTGGAAGTAGCAATATACTCGCACTATAGTTTTTATGTTGAACGAACAGACCATGCTCTTGCTTTGGCAAAACAGGTAAATCGAAAGAATGTTGGCCTAACATTTAATCTTTGTCATTGGTTGGCAACTACTAACCAACAAGAAAGAATGATGTTAAAACCACATTTAAAAGAACTGAACCCATATTTAAAAATGATAACCATTTCTGGAGCGAATGATGTAATATCTCAAAGTAAAGTTATCTGGGATGATTATATTTTACCATTAGGTCAAGGCAGTTTCAATACATACGAATTAGTGAGATATATAATGAAAGACCTTAAATTTAAAAAGCCTATCGGTGTGCAGTGTTATAATATAAAGGGAGATAAAGTGGCATTAGTTAAAAACACTGTTTCTGTTTGGGAATCGTATAAAAATCGTTTAAAATGAAGAAGGATTCAGTCAAAACTATCTGGCTCGGACAAAGTGGTTTTCTATTTGAAAGCCGTGGTGAAAGGTTATTGATTGACCCATTTTACAGCAACATTGTTGAACAAAAGGAGGGCTTAAAACGCCTAATGCATGCACCTATTCCAATTAAAGGTTTAGACCCCTCAGTCATTTTCATTACCCACAATCACCTCGACCATTTTGACCCAATAACTTTGCCTGAAATTCATGCTTTTTATCCTACCATACCCATAATAGGTCCTGAAAGTGTGATTAAAAAAGCAAATGAAATGGGTTTTGCCCCCTCAGTATTGAAACAAATTGAAAAAGGTAAAACGATAGAAATAGGCAATTTTAAGATAACAGCAACAGCAGCTTATCACAGCGACCCTTTTTCGGTAGGCTGTTTGATTGAGGTAGGCGATAAAATGATTTATTACAGCGGCGATACACTTTTAACAGACACCCTTTTAGATGACATTATATCAATTAAAAAACGTCAGATTGACATCGTTTTTATCGTCATAAATGGGCGATTGGGGAATATGAATGTAAAGGAAGCCATCAAATTGACTTCACAATTAAACCCAAAATTAGCTATTCCGATGCACTACGGAATGTTCGCAGAAAATACCGAAAACCCCTCAATTTTTATCAACGGCTGTGAAGAGAGGAGTATAAAATCAATTGAATTAAAACTTGGAAAAGAAACTGAAATATGAAAATAACAGGAATAGAAACGTATATCTGCCATGCCTACCGCACCAACTGGGTATTTGTAAAAGTATTGACCGATGTTGATGGCTTGCATGGGGTTGGTGAAGCTACCTTGGAATATAAAGAACACACTGTAGCCCAAGCCTGCAAAGAATTGGAACGAATGCTTGTAGGCAAAGACCCGCATAGAATTGAAGAAATATGGCACAGTGCTTACAGGGATGCCTATTGGCGTGGTGGTGCAGTATTGATGTCGGCACTTTCGGCAATTGAAATGGCTCTTTGGGATATAAAAGGGAAAGATTTAGGTGTTCCAGTTTATCAGTTATTGGGTGGTAAGGTACGAGAAAGCATACCTTGTTACGCCAACGGTTGGTTTGCTCCTGCCAAAACTCCTGCTGAATTTGCCGAAAAAGCCAAACAAGCCGTAGCACAAGGTTTTAAAGCCTTAAAATGGGACCCTTTTGGCAGTTCATACCTACAAATTGAACGCAAACAGCTCAATGAATCCATCGCCTGCGTGGGTGCGGTGTATGATGCTGTGAAAGACAGTGCTGATATTATTATTGAAGGTCATGGGCGTTTTGATATTCCAACTGCAGTAAGAGTTGGACAAGCTTTGGGTGATTTTGATATTTTATGGTTTGAAGAGCCTATTCCTCCTCAAAATTTGGAAGGATTGGCAGAAGTAAAACGACGGGTAAATGTACCTATTTCGGCAGGGGAGCGATTGTATAACCGTTGGGAATTTAGAAGTCTTTTTGAACTAAAAGCAGCTGATTTTATCCAGCCCGATGTCAGCCACGCGGGCGGCATTATGGAACTCAAAAAAATAGCAGCTATGGCAGAAGCGTATCACATTCCTATTTGCCCGCATAATCCGAGTGGACCTATTGCCAATGCCGCTACCTTACAATTAGCCGCCTGCATTCCCAATTTCTATTTGCTCGAAACCATGAGCAGCGATGTGCCATGGAGAAAAAGTATCAGTACCGAAGAAGTGAAATTTGAAAATGGTGAAATGTTTATTGCAGATAAACCTGGTTTAGGTATTGATATCAACGTCGAAGAAATCAAAAAACATCCTTTTGAACCCAAAGAATTACGACACTATAAAGGTACATTGACAGATATTCGTCCTGCTGATGCAGAGAGTTACTTTAAGCAATAAGTTATAAAAATGCCTATATTTTAACACTAAAGTTTTAACGCAAATGAAAGTTTGGGAAATAAACTTGATAATATTTCATTAGCATACAATAATATTTCAATAAATGTATATTCAGCATTAGGATAATTTTGTCAAAAATTAAATTTTATAAATAACAAATGATTTGAATGTTTTCAAACAGATAATTTGCTTGAAAAAATGAATTAATGGCAAGTTATCTGTTGCATTTATTATTGGCAAAATATGATTATCTCCAAAATATATCTTAACAATCTCAGCTTTTATCAATATTTTAAATGCTAAGTATCAAGAATAAATTATTTAATAATATTTTGTAACTTTCGCCAAAAAAATCAATGGGGAGAGTCTTAAATATAA
>JAFEIL010000250.1 GCA_017495105.1 Emticicia sp.
TTGATAGAATCCAGCATCAAAGAATTCACTTTGCATCTGCCATGACATTATTGGGTTATTCTGATGGAGCAGACTTTCAGGAAGGAGTGAGTTATTTACAATTGGCCGAATTCATCATGCAAAACGGTGTAAATATCGAAAAAGATTTAGAAGAACTCTGGAGACGAATCGTTTTTAGTATTTGTGTATCAAATACTGACGACCACCTCCGAAATCATGGTTTTTTACTCACATCCAAAGGTTGGGAATTATCACCTGCTTATGATATAAATCCAAACGAAAACGGGTCAGGTTTGAAACTCAATATCAGTGAAACAGACAACGCTTTAGAAATAGATTTGGCCATTGAAGTTGCCCCCTATTTTCGTATCAAAAGCAATAAAGCAATTCAAATCGTGGAATCAGTGAAAAAAGTAGTTTCTTCATGGAGAACCATTGCAACTCAATACAAAATCAGCAAAAATGACCAAGAATTGATGAGCAGAGCATTTGAAAATAGTTTATAGAACCATGTACTTTGACACAAAACAACCAGTGAATAGTTCTCTCTTTTTCCAATAACTTTCCCACGCACAAACCTTTCCGCAGCCTACCCAATCTTACTATTCCATGTTATTTCATAGATAAGATTTCGTAGGCTGCTCCTTCAATAAAGTAGCCATCATATAATTTCTCTCAACACTGGTCATTGAGCGTAGTCGAAATGAGCTGGCAATGAGAGAAATTATATCATGGCAAACGCTTTTATTAAGCTCCCTCCATTATAGCACCGTATTCCAACAACTTTCCCACGCCACAACCTTTCCGCAGCCTACCAAATCTTACTATTCCATTCTATTACATAGATAAGATTCCGTAGGCTGCTCCTTTGATAAGGTAGCCATCATCTGCTTGGTTTTGGTTTTCACTCCGTGCCGTCGTTCCACCAAAAGCCAATCAGAACATGGCTCTGGCATAACATTCATAAAAACTTCCCCTGCTGCCTGCCAAATCCTAATGGTTTTTCAAAGCCCAACTCGAAGCTCCCACCAAGACTCTCAAAGAAATATAAACCTCGAATTTACCTCACTGACACGCCAAATCCGAAGACCGCCAACAAAAAGAGAACAGCAAAATTGCAGCCAGTAGCTTCTTGATAGACAAGGGTAAATAAACTCGTTTGTGCAACTTGGACAAGCCTACGTTTCCGCACTTCGCCCTTGTCTATCAAGCTACTGACTGCATTAATTTGGCGTTCTTTTTTGTTTTTGGCGGTTTTCGTTTTTGGGTTCGTCGTGCCAGTGAGGCAAATTTTCAGAGGTTTATCTCTCTTTGAGAGGTAAAAGTAACCTTCGGTCAAGGTCGCTTCGAGTAAAAACCATTAGGCTTTGGCAGCCCACAAAAAATAAAAAAAGTGGCGATTTTTAGTTCTTTCTTTCATCTTCCAATTACCAGTGAGTAAAGAAAATAAAAAACATAAACAGTTAATTATCAATCATTTAAAATATACATCAATGCGAATTTTCTATCTACGTTCAATCTGTGGCAGTTGGTTTTACAGAATCTCTGAAAGTGCTTGTGTAAGCGTTTTTAGAGCCACTTTCTACCCATCAATCAGCCTTTGCCCTCTTGCCCCCTCCGATGTTCACAATGATTTAGTTGAATGCACAGCAGACGAATATTTAGAAGCAAGAAACGATGTTTTGCAACAGCTAAAAATACCAATTCCTAAATCAAGAAACCAAGATTTTTCAATTCCTTTTTACCCTGATTATACAGGTCTATAACAAGCATTTTTTAATTATTTTATCATATTTTAAACAATCAAAATCATGTCAAATCGTAAAGCAAACACTCAAAAAACAGAACAAACAGTTCAAGCAACCAAATTGTATTTAGTGCCACAAGTGGACAAAGAAACAGGCGAAGAAATTTTTGTTCCAAAATACAAATACATTCCAGGTTCGCCCAAGCAGTACCGTTACAATTCCCAAAATGGTCAGTTTAATATCAACGGTGAGCGTATTTTATTAGATGGCAAAGGTTCGCCAATTACTCAATTTAGCTTTCAGCCGATAGCTTGGAGAATTTTTGAAGAAAATATGTTTGGCAGAGGTCGTGCCGATAAATGGTGCGAAATATTTTTCATTGATGACAAAGATTGTGTTTCAACAATTATGTTCAACAATACCACATTGGAAGAACTCACCAAATTAGCCGAGCGAATGTTTTATGATGATATTACTTTGGCTGACATCGTTCTAACGGTCAAACCCGAAAAAGTTGAATCAAAAACAGAAAACAAATCTTGGCACATCGGACGTTTTTCGTATGATTTTGCAGAAAAAGCAAAAACTACTGAATTACAGGAGTACGCCACCGACTACCCAATTTTCAGACGTGATACCATCACAGAAACAGCCATTTATTTGGCAAAATCTGAAACGTTCCATATTCCACCAAAAGAGGAACAATTAGAAGAAGCCAAACAAGCCGCCTAAAATCAATCATTTTTACTCATTTTCTCATTCCTTTTATTCCCTTCCCCATCGGGGAAGGGTTAGGGTTAAACTTCCAAACCAATGAAACCAACACAAAGCACCCTATCTTGGGAAATCGAACAAAGACCCATTTACTCAAATAATAGCAAATTGACAGGCTACAAGGCTATTTTTAGAAACGATAACGATAAATTATTGAATGTAGCTAAGACAAGTTACACGCCAACCAACAACCAAAGATTTTTGGAGGTAGTAGAAAAAATGCACGAAATTACAGGTTTCCCAATTCAAACGTATGATGAATTTGAAGGAGGAAAAAAGGTTTTAGCATTTCTCGAATGTACCGAGCCAATCAAAGTTTGCGGTTATGATTTCAAAGATTATATGATTATCGGCAACAGCCACGACAGCAGCACAGGCTTTTTTATGGGTAACAGTTCAAAAATGATTCGTTGTTCTAATCGCTTTTCAAAAATCTTTCGCCAGTTGCAAGTACATCACACAAAAAACCATGATGTAAAAATTGATGGTTTACTCCGATACTTTGAAACGTATATGCATGAACGTAAAGAATTATATATCAAAATGGCACGAATGCACACCGCCAAAATTGACAGCTCAATTAAAAAGGCATTAGTTGAACGATTGACAAGCGGGCGGCGTTCCGCAATGAACGAGGAGGGAAAATTAGGAATTGCCGAACTCTCACCAAGAAAACGAAATCTGATTGAAAATATAAATACCTCAATTGAGAGGGAATGTTTTGATTTAGGCGATACTGCTTTTGGACTTTTGCAAGGCATTACGCACCACACGACCCACATACGCAAAAACAAAGAAGAAGTTTTTGGAAACGTGTTAGGCGGAGCCGCCCGAATCAACGAAGAAGCATTTCGTTTTTGTGAAGCCTTGATTTGATATGTACCAATTCAAAACCTTTGAAGGGCTTGTATTCACGACTGAATACAGCCCTTTGGAAATCTCAAAATTTCATCATTTTGATGCTTTCGATGTAGATAAACAAAGTAGAGTTATTTGGACGTATGAAGTTGATTTTCAAACTTTTGAATACGTTTTACAAAATCATTTTAATCATTAAAATCAAACAAATCATGGTTCAGACATTATACAACTACCGCCAAATTCCAGCAATTTCAAACAGCGATTTAACCGAATTTAGAGATTTTATTTTTGGAATCAAAAGGTTTAAGCCAGTCAATGCTTTTGCTTTTGGAAGTGCCTTCCACGAGGTTTTATTAGAACCCAAAACACCCCATATTTTTCCCGATTCAGTTGATAAAGACCAAATCTTACATTTATCTAACAAAGTTCGAGAAAATAAATTTTGCAAATGGGCTTTACAATTTTCAAGAAAAGAACAAGGGTTTTTATTTGATGATGTCCAAACCAATTTACCCTGCAAAGCTAAAATTGACATGATTTTAAGCCAAAATCTAATCGTAGATTTCAAAACCACAAGCCAACGAAGCGAAGCAGCTTTTCTAAAATCTTGCTTAGAATACGAATACGACCGCCAAGCAGCATTCTATTTAGATGCAGCCACAAACCACAATCATTTTGGAAGTCAAAGAAAAAGCAATATGAAGTTTATTTTTGTAGGAGTTCAGAAAAAAGCACCTTATGATTTATATATTTTCGATACTTCAAAAGATGCAGCTTTTATCGAACAGGGTAGAAAAAAATATAAAGCCTTATTACGCAGATGGAAAGAAATGGGAGGCGTACCCAATGCTTTTGTACCTTCTACATGGAATTTAGAACTTTTAAATCAAGCCGCCTAATGTTTGAAATATATTACAAAAAACTCCTCACCTACCGTGAGGAGTTTTGGAAGCTAAACAGCCTGACGCTTAGAAATCGAAAACTTTCTATCATGGCACATGTAGCCAATATTTGCGGTATTGATTTAGTAGAGTTTATTACCGAATACGAAGGAGAAAAAGCAGTATTAGAGTTTGCAAAAGCAAAAATCGTTTTGCAAAAGCAAACTGAAAAGCAAACCGAGAAGCAGGCTGAAAAGCAAAAAGCAACTTTTAAATGTCCTTTTTGCGAATACCATGCAGAAAGCTCAAAAAGCCTTTCAGGTCATTTGAAAAGACACAGCCCCAAGTACGATGTCTTCAATATGAAGACTCAAACAAGAGCAGTTTAAATAATAAATGAAAGCTTTATAAACTCCGATGCCTGAGCGAAGCCGAAGGCATCGGGGCTTTTGCACAGCTTTCGCACCCACCCTCCAGCCCTTCAAAATTTCTTTCCGATGGTCAAATAAGATGATTTTTTTAAGAGTAATAATTTAAAAAATCATCTTATTTGACCTGAGAATCGGAAAGAAATTTTACCAACCGCACCCACCCATCTCCACACGTCTCACACGCATGATAAGGTATTGTTCATGTTTTCCTCAGCTCAACCTTTGCTACATAATTGGACATCCACCTAACTACCTATCAGCAACAGCAAATTTACGAGACTGCCTAAGACAGCCGCAAGACCAAGCTCCGTTTGTATAAAAAATCTCCATCTCGTTGCTTAAATATCGAGATAGTATTTTTTATCCAAAGTCTTGCACCCAAGCCCTACGGGTGGCTTAGGCAGCTCGTGCAGCATGGGCGTTACTGATAGGTTTCAGTCAACGTTCCACTTTCATAATTTCAAATAACATGAAAAATTTACTTTACATTTTCGCCATTTCCATCGCTTCAAATAGCTTTGCCCAAGACACAACCAAAATCAGCTATCGAGGTAAAAACATCACCATGATAGCTTACAGCAATCCAACTCAAGATATAAAGCTAAAAGAAGTACAACTCAAATGCGATTCACTACAAGTATCATCGACTTGTAACGTCGCTCAAATTTGGGAAATTGAAGATGGGCTAAATGCACGAAAGGGAATTATCTACAAAGTCCTACATAATGAAGAAATCAAAGAAGTACATCAAAATGCAAAAAAGTATTTCACAGTTTGTAGAAGTAACTACGATAGATATAAAG
>JAFEIL010000337.1 GCA_017495105.1 Emticicia sp.
TTATTTTGAAGCCCGAAGGTTTTTTTTGAGAGTTATTTAGCGAGTAAGACAAGCCATAATTGGTTAAACATGAATAGCCACCGTAGGTTGTACCTACTATTTATTTTGAAGCCCGAAGGTTTTTTTTGAGAGTTATTTAGCGAGTAAGACAAGCCCGAAGGGCTTAAACTTGAATAGCCACGATTGAAAATCGTGGAAGAAAATAAGAAAGTATAAACTTACCCTGAAAGGGTCAAACATCAGAGAAAAAGGAACATTAAATAAGTCCAAAAGGTTTTAATTCTAATAGTTACGATTGAAAATCGTGGAAAATATAATTAAAATCTGACCCTAAAAGGGTCAAACATCAGAGAAATGGGAACTTTCACACAGTCGCTTTACCAGATAGTTTTCAGTACAAAATATCGAAAAAAGACACTTTTTAAAGACGAACGTCTCGAATTATTCAAATCAATTTGGGGGATTTTGAAGAATAATAAGTGTCATTTGTATAGAATTATTGGTGTAGAAGACCATATTCATATTATCATAAGTCTTCATCCTTCGGTGGCGTTGGCGAACTTGGTGAAGGATATTAAACTGGGTAGTACAAGTTTTATTAAAGAGAAAAAGATTTTTCACAATTTCGGAGGTTGGCAAGATGGATATTCGGCCTTCACGTATTCAATTGATGCAAAGGATAATTTGATTGAATACGTCAAAAATCAAGAAGAACATCATAAAGAAACGACATTCAAAGAGGAGTTAATTGAATTATTAAATGAACATGGAATTGAATTTGATGAGAAATATTTGGATTGAGGTTTCTAAGTTTAACTCCGAATGAAATTCCCCGTTCGGGGTTGTGGATTCGCAAATAATTATTTAATTCCATAGGTTTCACCTAAGGCTATTCAAGTTTAAGCCCTTTTGGGCTTTTTGCGAGAATTGTCGATAAGTTAAACAATCACGAATTATTAACCACGAAGTGGTTGAACACGAATAGCCACGAATGAAATTCGTGGAAAGGGTAATAAAGTATAAACTGACCCTAAAAGGGTTAAACAAAAATATTCACAGATTAACAGCATTTATATGCAAAACGAATTCTTCAATCATAAACTAAACATTACTCGCCGTCACTTTTTGGGTAAAGCTGTCGCTGGGATTGGTACTTTGGGTTTAGGCTCATTGCTGATGCCCAATCTATTTAAAGGTGAAGGAAATCTCGACCAATTGCCTTTGGGTTTGCCGCATTTTGCTCCTAAAGCTAAGCGAGTAATTTATTTGTTTCAGAATGGAGCTCCATCTCAGCTCGAAACCTTCGATTATAAGCCTACGCTCACCAAAATGATGGGTGAAGATTTGCCAGCTTCTATCCGAAATGGACAAAGATTGACGGGGATGACTTCTAATCAGACCAAGTTTCCATTGATGGGCTCGTTTTTTGACTTTAAGCAATACGGTCAATCGGGTGCTTGGGTGAGCGATTTATTTCCGAATATGGCGAAAATTGTTGATGACCTTTGCATCATTAAAACCATGAATACCGATGCCATCAACCATGACCCTGCTCTAACTTTCTTGCAAACTGGAGCTCAAGTGGGCAATCGACCAAGTATGGGTGCGTGGGCGAGTTATGGTTTGGGTAGCGAAAATAAAAATCTTCCTGCATTTTGCGTTTTGCTTTCTCGTGGTCGTGGAAACGGGCAAGGTGTTTATTCAAAACTTTGGACAAATGGTTTCTTAGATTCCACCCATCAAGGCGTAGTTTTTAGTAGTGGCGAAGACCCAATTTTGTATCTAAACGACCCCGAAGGTACGGATAAAATTGCTCGTAGAAGAATGCTGGATAAACTGGCTGAACTCAATCATTTAGGTTTTGAAGAAAACGGCGACCCCGAAGTGCAGGCCAAAGTGCAACAATACGAAATGGCCTACAGAATGCAAACTGCCGTGCCGGAACTTACTGATTTATCGAAAGAACCTGATCATATCATAAAAATGTATGGCCCTGAGTGTTTAGTCCCAGGAACTTACGCTGCTAATGCTCTATTGGCTCGAAAGCTATCAGAATCGGGAGTTAGATTTGTACAGCTTTACCACCAAGGTTGGGACCAACATGGAAACCTTCCGAACGAAATGCCACTCCAAGCCCAAGACGTTGATCGTGCGTCGGCGGCCTTGATAACAGACCTCAAACAACGTGGACTTCTTGATGAAACTTTAGTAATTTGGGGCGGAGAATTTGGCCGAACAAATTATTGTCAAGGGAAATTTACAAAAGACAATTATGGTCGTGACCATCACCCACGTGCATACAGTATTTGGATGGCTGGTGGAGGTGTAAAACCTGGCATTGTTTACGGAGAAACTGATGAATTTGGTTATAACATCGTGCGTGATCCTGTGCATATTCACGATTTTCATGCAACAGTTATGCACCTAATGGGCTTGAATCATGAACAACTCACCTATAAACATTTAGGTCGAAGATACCGCCTAACCGATGTAGCAGGTAATGTAATTTCTGGACTAATGGCATAAGAAATTATCGATGAGTGATTATTATGTTTAACATTTTGTTTGATGGGTCAAAGACTCAGAATTCAGAACTTAGAACTTAGAACTAAATGACCCGTTTCTATAAAATTTCATCATACTTATTATTAAGTCTAAATATTCTCTTGCTTTTCTTTTTGGTGTTTGAAGAACAAGTAAGCCTGCCCATTTGGATGAGCCCGCTTGGACGAATGCATCCATTATTACTGCATTTACCAATAGGTTTTGTAGTGTTATTGGTGCTTTTTTCATTCCTTAAAAATGAAATTGAAACAAAAAGTTATGAATTAATCAGAACGCTCTTACTGACTTTAACGGCACTTTCGGCCGCAATTGTGGCATTGATGGGTTTCTTTCTATCAAGAGAAGGAGGTTATGATGAGCGACTTTTACAATTTCATAAATTTACGGGAATTACTGTCAGTTTACTGGCTTATGCAGCGATAGTTTTTGATGAAAAATTAAGCTCCAAAACATATTTTAATTGGGTATTATTAGGCATTATGGTTGTTGCTGGGCATTTTGGAGCAGGCATTACTCATGGTGAAAATTATTTGTTTGAAGCGTGGCAAAAAACTGATACTGCTCCACAGTTTTCGGAGAATGACCCTATGTACAAAGCTGCTATTTTTCCGATTCTCGAAGCTAAATGCGTGGCTTGCCATAATGATGATAAAACCAAGGGGCAACTTAATATGAGTACTATTCAAAAAATTCTTAAAGGTGGGAAAAATGGTGTAATTTGGAAAGTGGGTGATGCTCTTAATAGTCACATTATTCAGCGAGCAAGTTTACCTTTGGAGCATAAAGAACACATGCCACCGAAAGGCAAACCACAGCTAACCACAGATGAAATTGCTCTCTTGTCTGCGTGGATTAACGAAGGAGCGGATGTAAAAAAAACCTTCAAAAACTACTTGGCAAGTTCAGAAACCAAGAAAATTGCTTCAAAATTTGTCGGTACGAAATCTGCTATCAAAGAAGCCAAAGTTTATGCTTTTTCGATGCCATCAGAGTCGGATTTGGCGACTGTGAATACCCCTTTTTGTTCGGTTTTTCCATTTGCTACTGGAATGCCTGCATTACAAGCTGATTTTTTTGTGAGTAAAAAATTCGACCGAAAGGTTTTAGAAAATCTCTCAAAAGTCGGAGAGCAACTTGTGATTTTGAATCTATCGAAAATGCCATTAAAAGATGAAGATTTATCTTTGATTACTAATTTTCCAAACCTCGAAAAACTCATTCTTAACCAAACTGATATTACTGGAAATACTTTAGAACAGCTTAAAAAATGCAAGAATTTGGAGTCAGTTGCTTTGGCAGGAACGAAAGTTTCTAAAGAAAACCTTCAAAAAATACTTGATTTACCTAAACTGAAAGAGGTTTTTATATGGAATACCGATATTAATGAGGTTGCCGTAAATGAACTCGGAAAGAAATATACCAAAATAAAATTTGATAGGGGAGGGATTGACAATGCAAATGAGATTTTACAACTTAACCCACCGATATTGGTCAATGAAGATTTTATCATCAAAACCAATACACCAATAACGATGAAACACACCCTCAAAAATGTGAAGATTCGCTACACAATTGATGGTTCTGAACCTGACTCAACGACAGTAAATATTTATGAAAAACCAATCGTAATTGAAAGTTACACTAAATTCAAAGCTGTGGCAACCAAGGAAAATTGGTATGCAAGCAAAAAAGTTGAATACAGTTTCTTCAAGTCGAGTTTTGTGGCTGATAGTGTTTATTTGCTTAATCCGCCCAATCCAAAACATGCTGGTAAGGGTGGAATAACCTTAAAAGATTTGAAAAAAGGTCCAAACGATAATTTTGGCGATAAGGCATGGTTAGGTTATCGTGAAAAGGAATTTGTGGGATTGTTTGAGTTCAAGAAGATTCAACCCATCAAAGGCTTAACAATCAGTTATTTACAAAAAATGGATTCGTTTATTTTGCCACCTACTGTTATTGAAGTTTGGGCTGGAAATAACAAAACTGATTTGAAAATCATTCAGAAGCTTACGCCAAAACAAGCTGAAAAAATGGAAAGGAATGCTAATTTAGGATTACAAATTCCTTTCTCACAAGGTTCATACAAAATGATAAAATTAGTCATAAAGCCGGTGTCAAAACTTCCCGCTTGGCACCCTGGAAAAGGACAAAAAGGCTGGTTTTTTATCGATGAAGTATTTTTTAATTGATTTATTGACGTAATTTGTGGAAGTTTATTGGTACCGCAACGACCGACAGTGCTGATAAAACGAATTTTCAACCGCTGATTATTTTAGGTAGAAATATATTTTTTCTAAAAATTATTAGATGTAATTTGCTTTTTACCAGTATTTTATCTCTTGTCGTTTGTCAGTTTCGACGGTTCGATAAAATCTCTTTTCTGATTACTTATGTGCTATTGTGGCGAAGCCAAACCATTTTCCGACTGTTGTGAACCATTAATTATGGGTGAAAAAACTGCCCAAACTGCCGAACATCTGATGCGTTCGAGATATTCGGCTTATGTGGTGGTTGATGTGAAATATTTGATTGCAACTACTTATCCAACCCAACAAAAAAACTTCGATGAAGCTGATATTCGAGCATGGGCGGTAGCTAATCAATGGCAAAAACTTGAAGTTATTGCTACACAAAAAGGGAAATTCAACGAAGAAGACGGCGAAGTAGAATTTAAAGCCTCTTACATTGATAATATTGGAACGCCTCAAATCCATCATGAAAAATCTACTTTTGTCAAAGAAAATGGTCAATGGTATTATTTGAGTGGAATTATTGACTCTATATCGGCAGTATCACAAACCCAAAAACGAAACGATTTTTGTGCTTGTGGAAGTGGAAAAAAATACAAAAAATGTTGTGGTAAGTAATGTTTTTCGATAGAATTGGCTTTATAAACTCTGATTCGATTCATTTGCTCAATTGATTTTTATCCAAATTTGATAAGACTCTCGAAAGAAATTTTATCTTTACAAATCATTTAATCTTTGGGCAGACCTATGGAACTTCTTCACAAACACCTTACCTTTGTGCTTTCAGTAATTATTACATTTCTAACCAATATGTCAGCGATTGCACAACCAAAACTTCCAGATTTTTCAAAACAATTATTCGATATTCACGAACAAATCAAAGAACAGAGCCTCACAAAACGCCGTTTTAAGCACAAAGACATTGTCCCTTTGATAGAAAAACTACCGTTTTTGGTTGAGAGAATTGGTAAATCGTTTGAAGAACGAGATATTTATCAAATCAAGATGGGAAGTGGTAAAACCAAAGTTTTGTTGTGGTCGCAAATGCACGGTGATGAAGCCACCGCTACGATGGCGTTATTTGATATTTTTAATTTCTTTCAAAGCAAAAACGATGGATTTGATGCTTTAAGAAATAAAATTCTTGAAAATTGTACAATTTATTACGTGCCAATGCTCAATCCCGATGGAGCAGAACGTTTCCAAAGACGCACCGCTACCGATATTGATATGAATCGTGATGCCTTGCGTTTTCAGACCCCCGAAGGTTTATTATTAAAGAAACTACAAGACGAGATTCGCCCTGAATTTTCTTTTAATTTGCACGATAAAAACACCAAATACAGTGCAGGGGCAAGCGGAAAGCAGGCAACGATTTCATTCTTGCCAACATCATATAATTATGCAAAAGAATGGAATCCTACCCGAACACGAGCGATGCAAGTGATATGCGGCATGCACCAAACACTCCATCAATTTATTCCAGGGCATTTAGGACGCTGGAATGACGACCATGAACCCCGTGCATTTGGCGATAATATTGCTAAGTGGGGAAGTAGTTTGATTTTGATTGAGTCGGGTGGATATAAAGAAGATACCGAAAAGCAATTTATCAGAAGACTTAATTTTGTTGCGATTCTGACTGGATTACAAGCAATTTCTGAAGAATCATACACAAAATTTGAGCTAAAAACCTACGAAGCTATTCCTAAAAACGACCGATATTTGTTTGACTTACTCATTCGCAATGCTCAATTTGTGCAGAATGGAAAAACCATCATCAAAGACATTGGTATAAATCTTAGTGAAAAAAATATCAACAACGCTACTGATTTTATGCTTACAAGCGTTATAGAAGACCTCGGCGACCTTTCTACTTTTTGGGGAATCAAAGAAATTGATGCCAAAGGTTTGACGGTAAGTTTATTGAAAGAATTTCCTGCGGGTGATGTTTCGCAAGTTTTGCAGAAATATAAAGTTTCGGAAAAAGAAATACAAAATCAAGAAATTAACCTCGACGAAACAGCAAGCTTTTTGCTTACGAAAGATAAAGAAGTGAAATACATCATCTTGAATGGACAAATTAAATAGCCCCACCATAGCGACAATCGCCCCCAAACCCTCTCGTACAGGTAGGGGAGTAAAAGTTGTTGTTTTTCTTGTCTTTTTGCAATGCCTAGGTACGATTTCTACCTTTGCCCAAAAATCTTATGTTCTCGGTAAGGCTATTGATAAAGTCACAGGAAAGCCTGTTCCTTCGGCAACGGTCGTAAATAAAGAGACCCGACAAATAACAAAAACAGGCGATAATGGTAATTTTTTGGTTCGAGCATCGAAAGGCGATTCTATCAAAATTACATCAATTGGCTATAAAGCAGTGGACATGGCTTGGGACGGTGTAAATTTAGAACCCATCATTGAAATGCGACAAGATGCCATTGCTTTGAAAGAAGTTGTTGTCAGAGATAAGCGTTCGGAACAAGTTAAGCAGCAAATTGAAGAATTGATGGGTTCGCCCGAAGCTTCAACGAAACTAAAATGGAAAGACATTGCTAATCTCATTAATACAAATACCTCAACGCCAGGCACAATTGGTATTTCTATTGATGGATTATACGAACTTTTCAGCAAAGACGGAAAATCTCGCCGAAAACTGGCAGCTATGAAGCAAGAAGACCTCAAGAAACTCTTAGTTGAGTATCGTTATAACTCCGAATATATTTCGTTTGTAACAAAACTCAAAGGGCAGGAATTAAAGTATTTTATGAAGTTTTGTAATTTACCAGATAATTTTGTGCTTACCGCCAACGACTACGACCTAACTTTAGAAGTTTATCGTTGTTTGGATGAGTTTAAGCGATAATTTTTGATGCTATATTCGAAATAGGTGATACAAGAAAAAAAATCTCAAATCCTGAATTCAGTATCTCGAATCCCATATCTCAAATTTAAAAATATGCAAGAAATAGAAATACCACAGCGAAAACCACGCACATTTATTGGTGAAGAATTTGCCCTGACTTCTTGGCAAGATTTAAAACCACTTTACGAAAATTTAGTAAGCCGTGCAATTACTAATTCCCAAGAATTACGCCAATGGTTCATCGACCGCAGTGAGTTGGAGTCGTATTTATCAGAAAATTTGGCTTGGCGATACATTAAAATGACTTGTGATACCGTCAGTGAAGAAAATCAAAAAAACTACCAGTTTTTTGTGGAAGAAATTCAGCCCGAACTCTCAGTTTATAGCGACCAACTCAATAAAAAAGCTCTCGAAAGTTCATTTTTAGGTGAATTGAATGAGGAAGGCTTCTTTATCACTATTCGTGGGATGAAAAAATCGGTTGAGATTTTTCGTGAAGAAAACATTCCGATTGAAACTCAAATTCAGACCAAACAAACTGAATATCAGTCAACTACGGCAGCAATGACCGTAAACATCAATGGCGAAGAAATAACCTTGCCGAAAGCAGGTGATTTATTGCAGTCGCCAAATCGTGCGATTCGTGAAGAGGCTTGGAAAAAAATTGCCGAACGCCGCTATCAAGACCACGAGAAACTCGATGCATTGTTCAACGAACTGCGTGATTTACGACATCAGTTGGCCATCAATGCGGGTTTCTTGAATTTCCGTGATTATATGTTTGCTGCCATGGGGCGTTTCGATTATACGCCACAAGATTGCTTCAATTTTCACGAAGCGGTGGCTGAAACCGTTGTTCCATTGGTTGATGAAATGGTCAAAGAACGCAAAATTAAATTGAATGTCGATGAGCTTCGTCCGTGGGATTTGAAAGTTGACCCCGATGGCAAACCCGCCCTCAAGCCTTTCAGCAATGGGGAGGATTTGCTTGATAGAACTGTTGAATGTTTCCGAAGAATCGATCCAAAATTGGCTGATTATATTCGTATAATGCGTCGCATGGGGCATTTTGATGTCGAATCTCGAAAAGGCAAAGCTCCAGGTGGATACAACTATCCACTCGAAGAAATCGGTGTGCCGTTTATTTTTATGAATGCCACTTCGAGCTTGCGTGATGTAGTCACTATGGTTCATGAGGGCGGCCATGCAATTCACTCTTTTGAAGTGCGTGATTTACCGCTAAACTCATTCCGTAGTACAACTTCGGAGGTGGCCGAATTGGCTTCTATGTCGATGGAGTTGATTTCGATGGAACATTGGGGTGTATTTTTTGAAAATGAAGAAGACCTAAAACGTGCCAAAATCGAACATTTAGAAGACATTTTGGAGGTTTTGCCGTGGATTGCAACGGTCGACAAATTCCAACATTGGATTTATGAAAACCCTTCGCACACAATCGAAGAACGCCAAACACAATGGGTGAAAACCTTTGAACAATTCTCAGATTCGCTTACTAATTGGCAAGGTTTTGAGCGATTTAAAAAATATAATTGGCAGCGTCAGTTGCATATTTTTGAAGTGCCATTTTACTATATCGAATACGGAATGGCTCAGTTGGGAGCAATCAGTGTTTGGAGAAATTACAAACAAGATGCCCAAAAAGGACTTGATGGCTACTTAAATGCCCTAAAATTGGGTTATACGACAACAATAGGTAAGATTTACGAAGCAGCCCACGTAAAATTTGATTTCTCGAAGGAATACATCGCCGAATTGATGGATTTTGTGAAGTCTGAATTGGAGAAGTTGAAGTAAGAAATAGTTTTCCGAAAAAAGGTACCTTTGATAATTTTATTAGAGGTGCCTTTTTTATGACCATAGTTTTGAATTGTTTTGCTAAAATGATGAAAATTCAGAAAATTCACTCATTTTTGTATTTTGAAATGTACCCCAAATTCCATCATTAACAAACTTTTATGAAATTTACTTTTCCCGCATTGCTACTCCTGTTTTTAGTTTCAACATTTTCGTTCGCACAAGATATTACTTGTGGCTTTGACGATAGCGAAATTTCGCAGGAAATCATGAAACAATTACCGCAATTTATCAAAGAACGCAAGGCTCGGAAACAGGCTATTGATGATTTTTATATGTGCCGAGTAGTAGTTGATGTTGACTATCAGACTTTTAAGAAATATAATGGTGACACGCTCTTTATAAAAAATGAAGTAGCTAATATGATTCAGAAAACATCTGAGATTTATGAAAACGAAATCGGCACAAAACTGGTACTGACTTATGTAAATATTTGGAAAGAAGAAGCCAAAGATCCTTACAATAATGTGACAGATATTTTTGTAATGCTAACAAACCTTCGTAATGCTTATACAAATACCTCATTGTCGCGAATTCCAAATGATTTAGTCATGTATCTCAATTCTAAAGGATTTTCGGGTGCAGGTGGCGTAGCGAGTGGAAAATTTAATGTTTCACCATGGCAAAATATCTCAACTATTGCTCACGAAATCGGACATAATTTTGGTTCGCCACATACACAAAGTTGTACTTGGCCAGGTGGAGCGATTGATTTTTGTTATGCCGTAGAGGGAAACTGTTACTCGGAAGCTCTCGAAAATATTAAAGGAACGTTGATGAGCTATTGTAATCGCCGATTGAATAACTTTCACCCACTTTGTATCGAATTAATGAATCGAAATTCTATCACTCGATATCAAAAAATAAGAAACACTTTTGAAAACATAAAATTGGCTGAAACGTGGGATTTTAACAAAGATTTATATTTTTCATGGAGTTCGGTTCTACAAGCCGAAACTTACCTAATTGAAGTGGCTGATGGCTCAGATTTTAAAAATATTATTCTGCGAGATAGTAGTGAACAAGCATATACAGTTTTGCCTTTTTTGAAGAAAAATAAAAATTATTTTCTTAGAATTAAACCTAAAAATAGACTTGGTGAAGGAGTTTGGTCAAATACAATGAAGGTGAACACGCCTGCGATTCTTGAAACACCGCAACCACAAACAGCACTTGATGGGAAAGTAAATATTGATGGAACAACGCTCACGCTTAGGTTTGATAAAATTGATGATGCGACCGAATATCAACTCCAAACCATTGGTTTTAGTTCGGGAAATACTTCTTATTCGTTTGATTTAAACGCTGTTGTTCGACGTGCAACTACCAATTCGTTTGTCATGACAACATCGAGCGAAGGTTTCACATGGCGAGTGCGAGCCCTAAGAGGAAATGAGACAAGTGCATGGTCGAAACCAGAAACTTTTTGGATAAAACCAAATTCTTCAATTCTTGATTTGACCCAACAAGCTACCAATGGTTATCCGCTTACTTTCCCTATAAACTACACTGGTGGTAGTGGCGATATTCTTGAGGTGAAAGTAATTGTTTCTGAAAATGCCAATTATTCAATGCCTATCGTCAATAAAACCCTTAAATCGGGTATTTATGCGAGCCAAATAAATTATCCATTTTTGCTCCAAAATCTAAAGCCAAACACCAATTATTATGTAAAATTTGAGGAATATAATAATGATAAATTTAATATAATAGGTCTCCCCAAAGGCTTGGTTAGGTTTACCGAAAGGTCTTTCAGAACTGGTTCGGATTCAAATCCTGCTAGCTTTTCGTATTTCAATAATGGCAATATTGAAAATTTGAGTCGCACATTACGTAAAGTTGTTTTCAATGATAATTATGCTTTTGTAAGCACCAACGAAGGAATCGTGCAAATGAAAGTTGATGGCACTGCAGGTAAACTTATCAACCGACAACTAACCAATGGAATTGTAAGTAATGCAGTGGTTGATACTAAAACCGATGCTACTGGAAATCTGTGGATATTGACGCAAATTAGCAAACGCATTGCTTTCAATGGGGTTTTTCCGAAACCAACCTACCGATTGGCAAAATTAGAACCTAATACATTCAAAATCCTCGAATCAAGCGATTTTGTGGGGAGTAATAATACTGCTTTCAATAGTTTTGACCCACAAACAAAATTAGTAAATGATAACAGAAATATTCAAAAAATAATAGGTGATTCAACCGAGTTAGTTTTTCAACTTCCTACTAATGTAAGTTTACAACAAAACATGATTTGGGGGAAAAGCTCGGTTTGGATGCTGGTTTATAATTCTACGAGTGCCATTAATGAAATTTATAATTATAATTTTGAGCAAAAAAAACAGACCATTTTTAACCGAACAAATACCTTACTGAATGGTTCCATTAGTCAGATTTATTTAGATGCTCAAGAAAACCTTTGGGTAGTAAATGGTGGAACAAACCTATTGCTCAAATATAAAGAAGAATCGGGTTGGGTCAATCAAAATTTAACGCTTTCGGGTACCAATCGAATAATCGGTGAAAGTAATGGCATATTTTACTTGTATAATATTGCAGGTTTGAAACGAGATATTTACTCATTTGGGGAAAATGGCTTAAAATTGGCAGTAAATGTACCTTTGGTAAGTACCGCAGGAACAATACAGTTGGATAATAGTGGGAAAATATGGTTGTTGCAAACTGATAAATTATTGAAAATAAATCCTTGTAATTACTTAAAAACTCCACAATTAAAGGCTTCTTCTAGTCAGATTTTGAAAGGTGAACAAGTTACGCTTAAGGCCGAAGGTTGTAGCAGTGCAAAGTGGACTTGGAACACAGAAAATAAGCCATCTGAAACCCAAATTACTGATAAAAACAATGTTTTACTCGTAAATCCAGCTTTAAGTACGCAGTATAAGGTTCAGTGTATTGACCAAGAATGTGTTAGCGATTTAAGTAACTTGTTGGAAGTAAACGTTCTGACGCTAAGTTTGAGTAGTGTAGATAAAAATAAATATTGTACCAACGAAAACATCGTCTTGAAGTTCATAGCAGGCGGAAAATATACTACAAAAAATGAATTTAGTGCGATTTTCTCAAACTCAGGAAAGAAATATACTGCAACGATAGCTAATGATAATTCGTTTAAAGCGGCTATTCCGAGAGAGATAGCAAGTGGTAAATATTGGGTTAAAGTTGAGAGTAATGAGCCAAAATTAACATCGACAGATTCGGTTGAAGTGCAGATTTTTAAAGCACCAACAATCAGTATTTCGGGTTTAAATGAGGCGTATGTTTTAGATACTACCCAAGTAATAGTGAAGTTAACTGGCACGCCACCATACAAGTTTGTTTATAATGGGAAAGAGTCAGTTTCGAGCATGAACAATACTGTTATTAGAAGTTTTGTGCCGTCTGAGCCAATCAATTATAATTTCTATGTTTCTGAGTTTTCTGATACAAATTGTGCGAGTGGAATTATAGAGAACCGAGAAATAAATATAAGGGCAACCGTAAACCCAAAAGTTTCCAATTTTTGGGTAAAATATTTTCCAATTCCGTTTGATGATGTATTGGATTTGCAAGTTTATAACAAGCCGGGCTCTAAGTTGACCGTAACATTATTCAATACAAAAGGAAAAATGGTTGTTCAGAAAGAGTATCCGATAGGTTCGTATTTAGATAAGTTTAAACTCGATACTACTGATTTGAGTGCAGGAATATACTTTTTGGTACTTGATACTGGTAAACGTAAAGAAACCAAAAAAGTTGTAAAGTGGTAGAATATCAGGAACCTTAACGTTGGCATGTTTCATAACCATGCCAACGTAATTTTAAAAACAATTCATTGACTTGACCGAACCTGTTATCGATGTACTTGTCTTTACTGTGGAATCATACGTTACTTGAACTTACCGACATCGGCCAAGATTTTGCTGAATATAATTAAAGGAATAAACGTTTGAAGTTTCCGAAACATCAGCACCAATTCTTTTTCCGTTGCCGATAAGCGTAATGCCCAATACTCTCGAATAATATCTTGATAAATCAAGGGGCATTTATTCCTAAGAACTTTTTTGTATTTTTGGTTATAAAATTCTTTTCATTACTCATTCCTAACTATTCATTATGAAAAAACTATTGACTTTATTAATGCTCATTGTGGCAACTCAGTCATTTGCCCAAACCGATGAAGAACAAATAAAAGCATCTATTAATCAAGTATTTGATGGAATGCGAAAGAACGATTCGAGCCTTGTGCATGCGGCTTTGCATCCTTCATGTACGCTCAAATCAATTGGAAAAGATAAAACTGGTGAAGTACGTCTACAAGAAGATGCAATTTTGAGCTGGTTAAAGCAAATCGGTACGAAGCGTGAAGGGGTAATTTTAGATGAGAGATTAACGAGTTACGATATCAAAGTCGATGGTGAAATGGCTATGGCTTGGACTCCCTACGAATTTTATGTCAATGAAAAATTTAATCATTGCGGTGTAAATGTGTTTATGATGATGAAAACCGACAAAGGCTGGAAAATGATTGGAATCGTGGATACCCGCCGTAAAGAAAATTGTCTAAAGTGAAAACGTAGTTATTAGTTACTGGAAAAAAGTCCCTCAGAAAATTCGCTTATTGGGACTTTTACCTATAAACGTTTACAATTAATGTGCTTCAAATATAGTTTTGTAGGTTAATGGACAAAAAAGCTGTGAAAATCTGCAGTGCTTCCATCGGTGTCATCTGCAACTCACTTTTTTACCTCGTAAAATAATTGGCTAAAATCAATGGCTTAGGAAATTCCATTTCAAAATCGCTAACAGCTAAAACAGACAATGGTTTTAGCTGATAAATAGGAGGGAAATGGGCATAATCAATTTCGATATTGAGCAATTTGGCAAATGCTGCTTTGCCTTTGGCAGGTGAATTGGTTATCAATAAATCATCGCCAAGCTTTTGGGCAAGTTTGAGAGGGAAAAATTTAGTAGAAATCGGAAATTTGAACGAACCGTCTCGCAGATGTACTTTAAAGAAGGTCTTGCCTTCAATCAATACTTCTACAATCTTTTCTTTGGCTGTTGGCTTTATGATTGTAAAGTCGGCCAACTCTTTAGGGATTCCCCAATTGGCAATCCCATTTTCTACACTATCTTGGCTTGAAACATAGATTTTTGAAATAGAAAAAACCTTCTTTTTGTCAAAATCTAACCTTCCTGGCACAAACAAAAGTTCATGATAAGACCCAACGGCTGAGGTTTCATAATCAACCAACATAACTGTGCCCACAAAATCACCATCGAATCTATTGGATTGATAATCAGACAGAAAGCCAAACTGTTCAACAAACGATTTTGGGAAATGATAAAGAAAAATGTATCCGTTACCCTTGAGTTTCCACGGTGGCGGTGCTTGCATGTTTTGTTATCAGTTATTGGTTGATTGTTTACTGGTTTTGACTGCCTACTGAGAATTGCTTTAAAATGCTATAAAAGCCTTAGCTTGTTTTTCGAGGAAGTTTCGATAGACATCAAACGTAAACTCTTCACCGTTAAAGTGGGCTTTCATGTTGCCGAATTTCATTCTTAAACCCAATACATCGGTTCCCATGTAGCTCAAAATGTCATTTAAATGTCCGAGTCCAACGGCATTTCCCAATAATCCTGCAGAGATTCCGACCAAAGCAGCTTTTTTATTATTGAAACTATCAGGATAACGTAAGCCATCGAAGAAAGTTTTTAACACCCCTGGAAACGAACCGTTGTATTCGGGTACAATAAATATAAATTTTTTGGTTTCGTCAACTTTTTTCTGAAACTCATTGAAAGCCTCGTTTTTACCAGAATTTTGGTACAAAGCAGAAAATGCAAAATCGGCTGGAAGTTCGGCCAAATCAATAATCTGACTGTCTTGCCCGAGCGATTTTAAAAGATTTTGGTAATTGATTCCGACTTTTCTTGAAACAGAGTTTTGGCGGTTAGTACCTATTATGATGGAAGTCATTATCGAAATTATATTATGATTAATGTTATTCTAACAAAAAAAACAATAAAATGTTCATCTTCCGAGAAAATCGAAACGCTCAATTAACAAATCTCGTATCTTTGTCAAAAACCAAAGATTTATGTTCAAAACCACTTTAGGCAAATTTAGAGTTGTAGCTTTTTTGGAAGGCTGTTCTTTTATACTTTTCGGAATCACGATGCCTCTTAAATATATGTTGGGTTTTCCAAAGCCTAATTATTTTGTGGGTATGGCTCACGGCGTACTTTTTATTGCGTATGTGGTGCTTTTGGCCATAGTCGTTATTCAATACAAATGGTCGTTTAAGAAAGCCGTTTTGGCATTTTTGGCCTCATTTGTTCCTTTCGGAACTTTTTATGCCGATAAAAAACTATTTCGAGAAGAATTGAAATAATTTAATTTATGGTTTGTTTTGGCTAACGAGTTTCAAGCGGCGTTCCGCACTGTCAGGTTTTTTACTTGAAATACCCATTGGAAAATCTTTGATTACTTTCTTTTTGAAGATGGTGTTGAAACTACGAGTATGCTGTAAACTTACGCCATTGACAGATACGTTGCTATTGAAATTGTAATAATAATTTGGTACACTTCGGCTGTAAGCCTTTAGTCTCCACGAACCATCTTGACTCAATAGCCACTCTACTTCACCACCATAGAAATAATTGTTAGTTGTTTGGCCTTCGTTTTGGAGAATGGTATTGTTCAAACTTACCTTGATGTTATTTCCGAATTTATACGAGAAATTGAGCTGTGTATTATTAATTAAACTTTGACGGAGATTATTCAAATTTCCTTTGCCAAACTGCACTGCAACCTCCAAATTAGGGTCAATTTTTGAGGCAATATTTCCGAGTTGGTTGGTCAAAATTCCACTCACATTATCCAGTAATAGTTGTGTATCGAGAGCGTCTTTGAAGCTATTATCATTGAAAAGCCTATTGAGGGCCGTAATGCCCACAAAGTTATTGTTGCGTAATTGCTCATCATCATGAAGGCGTTGCTCAAAAGCAATAACTTGCGGTTGGAGGTTAAGCGGAATTCGGCGTTGATTAAACTTAATGTCAAACTTGGTCGTTGGCTTCATTAATTTATCAGTAAGCATGATTGATGCTACTACCGGGTAAAGTGTATTTAATTCCGACGAATTGGCCGTTGTACTGGTAGCGATACCATTCAATGAAACATTGGCCGTATAACTCGCACCGATGTTTATGTCAGCGTCGTAAGGGTCGCCTGACCACAAAATTCGGCTTCCTTCCGAAATGTCAAATTTTCTTAGTTTGGAGATATTTTGTAAGCTAAAATCATATTTTCCACTCTTAATGGTGTAAGGCCCCGACATCGTGAAGCCTCCTCGAGTATCATATTCGATACTGATATTACCAATACCAATGGCATTGAGTTGGTCTTGATTGGTACGGTCAAAGATTACGATACATTCGGCATCGGGTGTTATCGTAAAATTAAAATCCATTTTTAACCCACCTTCACTACTCACAATAGTGTCATTCCTACTAATATTATCTATGGTTTTTTGCGTGTTTTTACTCATAAACGTAATGCCTTGCTCTTCGGTATTCACAGTTGTTTCACCATCGAGTGGAATCGTAATTCTTGTGCCTTTTTTACTTGTTAAATTTGCCGCAATATTTACATTATTAAAATCACCTGTAATGTGCAAATCGCCATTTGTGATACCCGTTCCGTAAAAATCTTCATTGTCTTTGATACCCGTATTCATGATTTTAAAACCATCACGACCTCTCATGTAGGCATGAATACCTAGCATGAAATTTCCACCACCACCATTAAAAATACCGCCTTCAAGTTCCGCAACATTGCCATTTTGTGCGGCATCACGCACCTTGAAGCCTTTTGCTGCTACAAAACCTTCTTCATTGAAATTCAGTTGGTCATCAAAGTACAGATAAGAATTTAGTGCATTGATGCGTAAAATGCCTTTCTCAAAATCGACTCCACCTCTAATAATCGGGTCGTTGGCAGTTCCGGCTACACTTAATGTTCCACTGGCATAGCCGCCAATATTAGAGAAAATGTCATCTACAAACGACTCAAAAATTTCTAGATTAGTTTTCTTTAAAGTGGCTTTTAAGTTGAGTGGATTACGGTCATCTTTCGGGTCATAAGTTCCCGAAACTCTAAATATTTCGTTATTGATTCTGATGATGTTTCCGTTGATATTGAGACGTTGTTTCAGATTATCCCAAAGGGCTTCGCTTGCAATTGTTCCAATCAAAATATTCTTGTAAATCAACTCATCAATTCCGAAGCTACTCGTCACGATGGCGTCATCGTAAATATCTCGCATCATTAGTTTTCCGTTTACAATACCCTTCAAGTCGAGGTCAGAAAGTGGCTTGAGGGTCTGTAAATCAAAATCTCGAATGTCAATAAACGATTCTACCGTAGAGTCGGGCGAAAACGAACCATTCAACGAAACACTTTGATTTTGGTTAGATAACGCCACATCTTGAAAACAAATATCATCGTTTTTAATGTTAATCAAATTGTTTTTACCCAACATCCATTGGCTACCCAAAAGGTCAAGTTTTGTGTTTTTTGGATTAAAAGTAATATCAAATCCTTCTGATAAAAAAGCTAATTTTCCAAAAATTTGGGCTTTATTTGAACTATTTTGTTGCTTGATTCTTCCGTCAAATTCAATTATATTTCCTTGCCCCCACATTCCTGCTACTTCAATTTTTTCGGTCGGAGTCATATCTCCCAATTTCTGCGAAGCCGAATTGAAAATTAAGGAGGTCAAAATTCTTGGTGAAGTCGCTTCTTTTGAAGTATTAAAATCAAGGTCATTGTCATAAAAAGACAAATTTTCATAGCGAAGTGTGTCAATTTTTCCTGCCAAAGATAATTCGGCTGTATTTCTGATATTCAGATTTCCACTCAATTCGGCACCATAAGAAACATAAATATCGGGGTAGAAATAAGCAAAAAATGGTTCCGATTTTTTGAATATCACTTTATAATTTAACTGGTATTTATTATCCACATCGGCATAGGGTAGCCGGGCGTAATAATCGAGGCGAGTTTGTTCTTTTTCGTAGAAATATTGGGTATATTCTTTGGATAAACGAGTGACATCGGCAATGACTTTACTAGGGGTAAATTTCCCCGAAATATCAATATTGAAAAACTCAGAGAGCAGACTTATTTTTCGAGAATTATCTGATAATTCGGAATTTACAAAAAGTGAGTCGATACCCAATTGGCGTTTATCATATTGCAAAACGGTATTCAAAAATTTTGCTTCGCCAAGCCAATTATCAAGTTCGTTTCCTTGAAAGTTGAGGTTAATTTCGGAGCGAAGTTTTACATCATTTTTTGAGTAACCGAGTGGTTGGAGGTTCGCATTCTGAACCATTCCGTGAATATCAAATTTATTTAAGGCTTTCGCAAAATCGACTTTCCCACTCACATTAACAGCCAAATTTGTATCTTTTACGCTTACTTTTCCATCAAAAAGCGAACGACTCATTTTACCATCGACATAAATATTCTTATAGTCGTAGCCATTAAACCAAATATGATTTACTTTACCATCGAAGTCGAGAGCAGCATCTTTTATCGTGAAACCCTTGCCTTGAATCTTTCCTGCAAAAGATAATTTTTGCAAAAACTCTGACTCATCTACCAGTTTTCCCAAATCAAAATTTTCAACCGTCAGCGAACCATCATAAGTCGGTAAAGCACCATTGGTTGGGAGTTTCATTTTGATATTTCCAGCCACATTTCCCATGGCCGATTTAAAATTAGCATCAGTCACAAAATCATTATAAACACCTTTGAAAGTACCAGCAAAATTTACAATACCGAACTTATTTATTTGTAAATTGTAAAGCGAGTCGCCCACATATTGACGAGCATCAACAGCATCAATTTGGCTCGTTCGCCAGTTCAAATCCATGTCGGCTTTATACAAATCGGGTAGATGTTTAAAGGCAATATCGCCATTTAGAAAACTATTTTTGCCAAATTTTAGCTTGAAATCTTTTACCCGAAAGTCGTGAACAGTTCCTTTGAAATCGCCATTGAGCAGGTAGTTTTCTCGATAAGCATACATATCTGTTGCAAATCTTCCGAGGTCTTGGGCGTCAATTTCGCAATCTTTTAAATTACCTATCATTACCACTTTTTCGTTGAAATCGCTAAAATCTCGTGGGCTGTCATAATTGAAAATAACCGAATTTCGGAGGGTCGAATTATTAATTTTTGCATACAAATCATTCAATCGCATTGATTTGCGAGAATAAAAGAACTTTGTATTTAATTGCTTGATGTTGAGGTCACTTCGACGTTCGACTCCCTGCATATTTTTCAAACCGAACGTAATCGTATCGCCCATGATAAAGAAATTCTTTAAGTTTCCATTCAAATCATTGATAGTGAAGTTTTTATAATCAAATTCATCTTTCTGAAAACGTGCTTCTTCGGGGTCGGCAAGTGTGAACGTACCGTCTTGAATGTAGGTTTCATCAATCGTAAAAGGTGTATTATGTTCGCCTTTTACTCGATTAGTGGTATCTGTCGAGGCGGTTAATTCTTCAATTCTAGCAAGCCATTTATCGATATTCAAATCGCCATCGGGTTCGTAAATGAGTTTTACTCTTGGATTACGAATCATCACATAATCAAGATTATTATCAAAGGTTAAAGTCTTTTCCCAGCTAAAATCAAAATTGGTTTTGCAGTTTACATAAAGCTCTTTCACAAAAATCATTTCACGATTTTTGTGGTCGTAAATCGTAATGTTTTCGAGCGTAATTTCATCGAACCAGGTCATTCTCGCCTTTTCGATTGTTACTTTTGAGCCTAATTTTTTAGATAATAACTCGGTGGCTTTCTGTAAAGTTTTGGTCTGAAATTGGGGCAATTGCATGGCATAAAACACCAATCCAAAACCCAATAAAAGTTGTAATAGAATCGTAGAAATCGCTCGTTTTGAGTAATAACCCCACACTAAACTACCCAACAAAATAGTAATTAGAATGAGTAAGGTTTTGGGTAAAGGAGTAAACACTAACAAGCCACTCATCATCGCAACAACGATGAGAGAAATAAGCGTGAGAGTGATTATTTTAATTACTTTACCCATACTGTAAGACAGTTTTGCAAGCTGTCACTCATAATATATTTAAGAACAATTCGGAGATTTGTGTTATAAATAGTACTAATTTTGTGTTTTAAAAAAATGAAATTAAAGCGAAAATTTTGAATATTTTAGCAATCGAATCTTCGTGCGATGATACGTCGGCCGCTGTTATTTCTAACGGTAAAATCTGCTCCAACATTGTGGCTGGACAGCTTATTCACGAACTTTACGGGGGCGTTGTGCCTGAATTGGCATCCCGAGCTCACCAACAACACATCGTTAGGGTGGTTGATAAGGCCATACAAGTTGCGAATATAACAAAAAAAGACCTAAATGCCATAGCTTTTACTCGTGGACCAGGACTTTTAGGGTCTTTATTGGTCGGAACATCATTTGCAAAAGCAATAGCTTTGGCTTTGGATATTCCGCTGATTGAAGTCAATCACATGCAAGCCCATGTACTTGCTCACTTCATCGATGAACCTTGTCCAGCCTTTCCTTTTTTGTGTTTGACTGTTAGTGGCGGACACACCCAGATTGTACTTATCAAAGACTATGCTATAATGGAAGTTTTGGGCGAAACGCAAGACGATGCCGTTGGTGAAGCATTCGATAAAACTGCAAAATTACTTGGCCTCCCTTACCCTGGTGGCCCGTTGGTAGATAAACACGCCCAAATTGGGAATCCATTGGCGTATGAATTTCCATTATCTGAAATGCCAAAGTATAATTTTTCGTTTAGCGGAATAAAGACTTCAATTTTGTACTTTTTGAAGAAGAGAGTTGCTGATAATCCAAACTTTGTGGCCGAAAATTTGAATGATATTTGTGCCAGTGTGCAGCATACTTTAGTGCGAATGGTGCTACAAAAATTACGCCGTGCAGCACGTGAACTGAACATCAAAGAGGTAGCGATTGCAGGAGGAGTTTCGGCCAATTCGGGACTAAGAAAAACTTTATATGAAATGGGGGAGAAAGAAGGTTGGAATGTATATATTCCCGATTTTCAGTATTGTACCGATAACGCAGGAATGATTGCAATGGCGGCACATTTCAAATACATAAAAAATGATTTTTCGAGTCAAGATGTTAGTCCGTTGCCGAGAATGGAGTGGTAAAAATGAGCAAGTAATCTGTTTCCCTTTAAAAATTATTGTTTTTTTTAGTAAAAAGCACTAATTCTGAAATATGATTTTACCAAATGCAGGAAATGCTTTCATTGATGAGAAAAAACTGATTGATTATTGTCTATCAGAAAGTCATCCAATTGGAAAACATAAGGCACGAGTTTTTATATCGGCATTAGGTTTTTCAGTAGAAAATTATTAAGATTTAAAAAATGCTATTTTAACAAATATACAAAATAATGAAGCAACAATGACAGAAATAAACCAATATGGAACTTGTATGTTGTTGATGTATCGGTTGAAAATCCACCCGAAAGTGCACTCGTTAGAACAAGTTGGATTATCAAAACCGATGAAAATTTCCCAAGATTAACAAGTTGTTACGTAATTTTATAAAACACATGGACATTCTGGGATTATTTGATGTGGTGGTTTTGACTGAGGCAATTCCATCGTACAATTTACGCAAAGGAGTGTTAGGTACTATCGTGGAAATACTCGGTGAAGAAGTATTTCTCATTGAATTTGCCGACACGAAAGGAGCAACCTATGCCATTGTTCCTATAAAATCAGCTTCTTTGATGAAAGTTTATTATGAACCTCTTTTAGCACAATAAACACTAAAAACTCCTCAAATCATTAATATATGCCACGCCACCTAAAGCACGCATTTGTCGAGCAATTGCAGCTGTACGGCGGTTGACATAAGGTCCAGGCTTAGCTGCTGACCATTTGATTGGACTTGGCAGAACGGACGCAATTCGTGCTGCTTGCTGACGAGTTAGATTTTTGGCTGATGTATTAAAATATCGCGTAGAAGCCTCTTCAACACCAAAAGTCATGCTTCCCATTTCGGCTACATTGAGGTAAACTTCCAATATTCGTTCTTTTCCCCAAATCAATTCTATCAAAACTGTGAAGTAAACTTCAAATATTTTTCGAATATAACTTCTTGATTGCCAAAGGAATACGTTTTTAGCAACTTGTTGTGAGAGTGTGCTTGCACCACGCAATTTTTTGCCTTTGAGGTTTTTGCTGAGAGCGTTGCCCATTGCCTCAAAATCGAAACCATTATGGTCAGGAAAAAGTTGGTCTTCGGCTGCTACCACGGCCAAAGGTGCTTCTTTCGATATATTGGCGTATGATACCCAATCATAGTAGATTTCGCTATCTCGGCCATCGGCTATGGCTTCCATTTTGCGAGCAATCATGGTTGAGGTTATGGGAACTGGCACAAATTTGTACAGTATAACTAAGCCAATTGAAATGACAAAAAAGTAGAGTGTTATTTTTATTATCCAGTATTTTAGCTTGCTTTTCCATTTACTTGCTTGTTTTTTTGGAGCTGCCTCTGGTGTTTTCATATTTTTGGTGCGAAATGTATTTTTCCCTCCTCGTGGGTCGTTTGCCATAGCCTTGGTTAGTAATTTACTGCAAAAGTCGGAAAGAATTTCCTTTCAAACAAACCATTTGCCTTGTGCAATCAACTTTGTTTTTCCACCAACATTCAAACTAAAACCCTGTTTTTCGTTTAACTCCCCTTTTATTTGGATAAGCGAAGGTCGCCCCATTTCGCAACCTTGTTCCACTCGGCAGTTAATTTTGCTTGATTCGTGTTTGAGTAAATAGGCGAGCAAGCACGAGTTAGCACTACCTGTGGCGGCATCTTCTACTATTTTTTCGTTTTCGTAACAAAACATTCGTGCATGAAGTTGATTGTCGGCCTTTTCGGTTTCACGCGTGAAAGCAAAAAAAGCAGTTGTTAACTCATCGGGAGCATTGGTTTTATATAAATGGTTATTCAGTAGCCAGATTTTTATTTGCACATCGTTGAATTTGATGCGTTGGATAGCTGCAAGTTTTTTAAGAGGAAGTATAAGATATGGAAGCCCTGTCGAAACTATTTCTATTGGATATTTTTCGTCAATATCTTCTGGTGTTAAACCAAACAAATTGGCGATTTCTAGATTAAAAATTTTGCCAAAAATTGGATTTCTTACTTCTAACCAAAGCGTTTCGTTTTCCTTAGTTACAGGTACTTGTCCAATTTTTAGATTGAGTTTAATGCTTTTTTTATCAATATTTTGAGGATAATTTAGTAAAACGAAGGCAGTTCCCAAAGTTGGATGCCCCGCAAATGGAACTTGATATTCGGGGGTAAAAATTTTTATGTCAAATCCACCGTTTATTTCTTCATCAGAGATGATAAAAGTAGTTTCTTGAAAATTAATTTCCCGAGCAATTTTAAGCATCATTTCATCGCTCAAGCCATCTGCGTATTCAAATACAGCTAGTTGATTTCCTTGATATTTTTCTTCGGCAAAAACATCAACTATGTGAAAATTGAGTATCATAGAAGATTTTTAACAAAAAACCATTTGGAGAAAACACTATCTAAAATGAATTTGATTTTTAGATAGTGTTTTAATTTTTCCCTTATTTTTTATAGGTAATTCGGTAAACGGTTCCGCCTAAATCATCACTTACATACAAAGCACCATCGGGGCCTTGTGCGAGTCCACATGGGCGATGCTGTACTGGGCCTGTTGGTTTTGCGAGATCGATTCCAGCGAAATTATCTGCAAAAATTTCCCACTTACCTGAAGGTTTATTGTTTACAAATGGTACAAAAGCTACCAAATAGCCTTTCTTTAGTTCGGAAGATTGACCATGAAAAGCAATGAAAGCTCCGTTACGGTATTTTGCAGGAAACATTTTTCCAGTATAAAAAAGCAGGTCGTTTGGCCCTAAGTGTGCAGGAAATGCCACAATTGGATTCAGTGCTTTTTCGCCACCAGTTTTTTTGCCATCTCCTCCGTATTCGGGAGCAACAATTTTCTTTTTCTGAAATTGATCATAATATATATACGGCCAACCTGCATCATCGCCTTGGTGAAGTTCATATAATGTTTCGGCAGGTATTTCAGCACTTTGTTGCGGCGTATAATATTGAGGATAAAAATCATGGAACTGTCCGCGACCATGTACGGTTGCAAAAAGGGAGTTGGTTTTTGAATTCCAAGCCGTTCCAACGGCATTTTTTAGACCCGTTGCATAGCGGATTCCGTCTGAAAATGTTTGATTCATTTTTTCGGCATTGAATTTCCAGATTCCACCTGCTGAGTCCAAAATTGAGCAAGGCATGATGCCTTTTCCAGTGCCTTTTTCACGACAAGGGTCGTTGTATGAGCCTACCGTTACGTAAATATTATTGGCATTATCAAGCACAAAAGGTTTTGCGTTGTCACGTCCTTTATCGACCAATCCATCAACAATTTTTTCTGGATTTTCGATATCAATGATTTCTTCATTTGCATTTAATTTATAACGCATAACACCTGTATTCGAGGAAGCATATAAATAACCATTTTTGATAGTCACGCCTGTGCCGGGGTAATTTCCAAAATATTTGGTTTCGTCGATTACGCCATCTTTGTTGGTATCACGCATGAGTAAAATACCTTTACCGTCTTTTAATTTTGAAAGTTTGGCATAAATATCGCCATTTTTTGAAACTGTAAGGTGGCGAGTTGCCCCTAATTCTGTTCCAAGAATGGTCGCCGAAAATCCCGCAGGAAGTTTGATTGCATCGACAACAGCGACTGTTTTTTTCTTGACAGGGGGCTCGGGTAGGTTTCTAAAAGCAAGTAAACCAGTAATTCCAGCAAGACTTGCCAGAATATAGCTAGAACGAACAAATAATTGTTTCATTTAAAATGGATAGTTAGAGAGGTTGAATTATTCCCTAAAAATACAATAAATTTTTGTGTTTGCTTATTTCTTTCCAAATATTCGTTGAAATGGCCTAACGTTTTGACCAACAAAATCTTTCGGAAAATGTTCGTCGTCGGGTAAGCCAATTGGAAGATTTTCATCATCAGATGGCCAATAGTTTGTCTTGAAAATAAAGTCCCAAACACTCAAGGTGATGCCATAGTTAAAGCCTTTTGGGTGGCTTGCAGGCATATATTTGGCATGGTGCAAAAGATGCATTTGTGGGCCATTTAGTAGATATTTGAGCGAACCGAGATTTATTTTGAGATTGGCATGACCGAGTTGACCAGTGACGAGGGTAAAGATATGAACGATAAAAAAATCGGTCAAACCAACGCCCACCATCGCCAACGGAATGTATTCAAGACTCCGATAAATGACGTTTTCCATCCAGTGATAGCGTAGGAGAGCTGCAAACCCCATTTCTTCGGTACTGTGATGTACTTTATGGAATTCCCACATCCAATCAACATTGTGCAAAAGACGATGAATGGCCCATTGCATAAAATCCCGAAAAACGAAAATAAGGAGGATTTTTAACCAAAAAGGTAATTGCTCGATATTGATTGCTACAATATTTGTAATGCCAAAAAGCCCAAGGAAATCTTTGAATGCCTGCACGCCGACCATCGAAAGGGCATTGTAGGCAATGAGCGAAAAGAGAAAATAATTCCATAATAGATAGAATGCATCCAACCAAAAATGTTCACGAATCAAAGGCTGGTTTTTTCGCCACGGAAACATGATTTCAAGCAACCAAATAGCCAAAGAAGCCCCCACCAACCAATAAAAATAGTTGTGCCAGCTTGGATTAAGCATTTCGTTGATGAAATAACTGAAATAGCCTGTATATGCTCCTTGAATGATTTTTAGATACTTTTCCATATAATTTGCAAAAAAATAAGGCCTACGGAATATCCGAAGCCTTCATTTAAAACCCCAAAAAATGTATTTTAGTTTTCTTTTCTAGTGAGTAATATAATTCTAAATAATTTTTTTCTAATTGTTTTTTACCAAAAACTGGCAGAGTTTCATTGTTCAAAAGATTGATTTTAGCGTATTTTTGATAGAATAACCAAAAGTTCTGTACCGAAATTAAACATTTTCATATCGAAAATGTTCTTTCAATATAAGTTTTGACATTTAGCAATAATGAAAATCATATTCTTGGTAATTTTGTGTGTATCGGTTTTTGCACAAAACAAAGTTTCTGTCAATCAATCGAAAGCAGGTTGTGGGCCAGTAGCCGCAAAAAAACAAATGAAAAACAACAAAATTATGATAAAGGAAGGTGAAAAAAATGTACTCGGAACTGCCCTACAAATAGCAGGAAAATCTCCACTTACAGGTTTTTATAGAGATGGTTTTTGCTCAACTGGCGACCTCGATGCGGGCGTTCATGTGGTTGCGGCTGTGGTAACAGATAAATTTTTACAGTATTCAAAATCTTTGGGTAACGACCTAATTACGCCTTATCCGGCTTATGGATTTTCTGGATTAAAAGCAGGCGATAAATGGTGTCTTTGTGCTGTTCGTTGGAAAGAAGCCTATGAGGCGGGCGTAGCTCCATCAGTAATTTTGGAAGCAACTCATGCAAAAGCACTCGAATTTGTAACAATCGAGCAGTTGCGTAATGTCGAAAAAAAATAATTAAGTCTTTTTTCTGCTAAAAATACCTTCCAAAAAATGCCCTAAAGATTGTGCTTTAGGGCATTTTTTGTGAAAAAACTGTATTTTTAATTGATTAGAACGAAATTGGTACTTCAACCAAAGTCATATCCCAAGCCATTTTCATGGTTATTTCTTTGTCATTGCTGCCTTTTACGCACTGAATTGAGAAGTTTTCTACTACCTCATCGGTTTTCTTTGTGGGTACGCTCACACGCAATACGTCGTTTTCTTTATTGTAGCTGTAAGCTCCCCAAAAGTCGAGGTCTTTGTTCAAAATAATTGTCCATTCGGTAGCCGTTGGAATCGCAAAAAGCGAGTATATTCCTGCTTTTACTTTCTTGCCTTGAATCGTTACATCTTGATAAAACTTTATCTCGGCCGATTCGTTAGCTCCCAAACGCCAAACTTCTCCATAAGGCACAATTTTAGTTCCGAAAACCTCACGCTCTTTTTTGGCAGGTCGACTGTAGGTTATACGCACAATAGCGGGCATATCGCCAATGAGTTTGGGAGCAAATTTGCGGTCATGAGCAAAATTATCAGGATAATACGCCATATCCATTGGGCTTTTGTCTGTTCCTCGAAGTTTTTGTGCTTTAACTTCAATGATTATTAAGCCAAATAGGCAGAGTAATAGCAATGTTTTTTTCATGGTATTTGATTGATAAAGTTTAAGTTTGAACAAATATAAATGGTTGTACTGTAAAACTAATACTTTACTCCAAAATCAACCAAGTAAAACCCTCAGCAGGAATCGTTACATCGACGTCAATTTCGTAGTTACGGTTTAGCGTATAGCTTTTGCTTTTTCCTTCTTTTTCCCGAACCAGAACTTTGTCTGAAATCCCAGTATAATAAAGTGGCAGATTGATTTTTCGAGAAATACTTACTTTCAATGGGTTGTAGAGCATTACAAAACTTTTTTCTTTCAGATTTGGGTTAACGTGCATGATTCCGTCCCAATCTCGGCCATCGGGGCGGCGTAAATGAATAAGGTCGGAGTTTAAAATTTGGCGGTATTTTTTATACCAATCAATCGTTTTTTTGACAATTTGCTTAGTTTCTTCTGTGTCGTAGAGGCGTGGGCCACGATAACAGGCTTGCACACCCGCACCATAATACTGCACCATTAGTTGCTCATAATCTTTCAGATGCTCGCTCAAAGGCTCTAAAACTGCCTCTGCTCCGCCACCTTGATATTTGGTGAGCGGCACAAATCCCCAACCCATCGAAGGCGTTTTTTCCCATGTACCATCAAAGATATTTTGTCGATTCAAGATTTTTTGCTGTTCACGAGAAAGTGAAAAATTTACTTCTCGATAACCCAAAGCAATTTTATGCGAACCATCCAAAAAATACCAGTCGGGAGCATTGATATACACGCCACGCTCATTGAGCCAACGGTAAAATCCTTTTTGCATTTCCATCTGCACCCACTGCGAATCATCAAGCCCTTTGTGGCCAGGGTGTTTGGTCGAAGCACACACATCGCCAGGGTAGGGACCGTCATGTTCGAGTAAATCGAAGCCAGTTTCGGTGATAAATTTCTTTAAATTATTTAGGTAATTTATTCCCCATTGGCTTGCCAAACATGGAGCATTTCCGAAAAAAGCACCTTTGTCGGGCAAACCGGTTTTTGGGTCAATTACATCGTTTTCATCGTCAATTCTACGGCTACTAAAAAGCGAATATCCACCCAGTAGAATGCCCTTACTGTGGGCATATTCGGCCAGTTCTTTGAATTTTTTGATGTTTTCGGCACTTGCATCTTCCATGTTTAGGCCACTGCCAAAACTCAGAATTACCATTTCGTAGCCAGTTTCGGCACATTGGTCAATTGTGGTTTTCACCTTCACAGGGTCGGTACTGACTAGGTGCATGAAAATCGGATTTTGGGTAGTATATGGAAAAAGTGTGGCGTACATACGGCGGCGAGCAAGTCCGTTTCGCTCACGGTCATAATTATCCAATAACAGTTCATAACTACGAATCGACTTGTAAGTTTGATTGGGCAAAAGCTCAAAACCAATACCAAAACTTGGGTAAACCTCCAGCACACAAGGCGTTTGAAAATTATAATTGACCTGCGAAGTATAGCTCGAATCAATTTTCCAGTGCGTGGCTTGGTCGGATAACTCATAACGCATGGCATTATTAAAAGCGTAGTTGTTTTCGATATAAATCCGTTGAGGTTTTTTCATTTGTTCGGGGCTGCCTACTACGGCCGATTCCTCTTCGGGAGTTGCGAGTAATTCATTAACCAATTGGTTGATTTTTAGCGATTTATCTCCTTTGTTTTCAACGCTAACCCATTTACAAATCGTCGGAATATTATCAAAAATCTCGTAGTGTACCGAAACCAAAACACCTTTCAGTTCAGGTAAAATCGACTCAAAAATCAATTCTAATTCTTTGCCTTTGGGATTTTGCTGATTCATAGCCCAAGTGCGAGATTTAAAATTTACATGTGGAGTTAAAGGGTTAATTTTAAAGGTTTTATACTGAAAATCCTGCGGTTTGCTTTCTAATTTTTCAATCCATTCTGTGAGCAAATAGGCATGTTCTTTTTGACCGTAAAGGCCGCCTATATTATATGTTTTGCCATCAATCGTGATGCGTGCTTCGGGGCGAACTGAACGAATAAACTGCTCGTTGGTTCGGAGATTTTTGAAGTCAATCGTAGCAGCATTGGGCGAAATTCGGATTTGGCGTTTGAGTAAACCATTCGACAGAACAATGTCTTTTCCGCTACTTGTTTGATAGATTTCTGCCTTGAAATTTTGCTTTGAAATTAACCAATCGGTACTCGGTTTAACTTCTTGATAAAGTGGGAGTTGTGAAGGTTGAAAGATTTGAGCAAAGCTGAGATTGATGCCGATAAAAAGTAAAAAAAGGAGTTTCATTGTTTATCAATTTTGTAAGGTTGAAGGTTTGGTAAAGTTAAGATTTAATAGTAAAAAAGCCAATAAATTGATTTGAACTATTGATTTTCGACTGAAATCGTATCGTTGCCTTATTTTCCGTACCTTTGTAGCTCAAATAATACAAAAGAGTTTTGGAAACATTCAAACAAATCGGCGTAACAGAAAATTTAATTAAGGCTTTGGCCGAAATGAAAATTACGAATCCAACCGAAATTCAGGAAAAAGCGATTCCGTTTTTGCTAAAAAACACATCTGATTTTATTGGTCAAGCCCAAACGGGTACAGGAAAAACCATCGCATTCGGCATACCTTTATTACAAAAAATTAATCCAAACGACAAGCATATTCAAGCCTTGATTTTGTCGCCCACGAGAGAGCTTTGTCAGCAAATTGCCAAGCAATTGTTTAAAATGACCAAATATACCGAAAAGGTATTTGTGGAAGCAGTGTTTGGTGGAGAATGGATTGAAATTCAGATTAAAAACCTCCAACGCCCAACCCAAATTGTGGTAGCCACTCCAGGACGTTTGATTGATTTATTGCAAAAAGGAGCTATTGATTTAACTCACGTAAAAACCATCGTACTTGATGAAGCTGACGAAATGTTAAGTATGGGTTTTAAAGATGATATAGATGCTGTTTTAGCGAAAATACATAAGAATAGCAATACGTGGCTTTTCTCTGCAACACTTCCAAATGAGTTACAAAGCTTGATTTTGAAGTATATGTCGCCCGATTTACATACCGTTCAAGTAAGTAAAACTGAGGTTGTCAATGGCTTGATTGAACACCAGTTTTTTATCAGTGAAATTTCAGAAAAATTTGAATATTTGGTACAATTTCTTCAATCGCAAGGTGCTGCACGAGGAATTGTTTTTTGTCGAACAAAGGCTGATGCTCAGGCAGTTACGAGAAAGTTAATTGCTAAAAAGTTTTTAGCAGATGCCATTCATGGTGATTTAGAACAACGTGACCGTGAGAAAGTAATGCGAGCTTTTAAGAACAAAAAAGTGCAAATTTTGGTAGCTACCGACATCGCAGCAAGAGGAATAGATGTCGAAGGATTGGCTTACGTAGCCCATTATCAGTTACCTGACCAAATGGAATATTACACTCACCGAAGCGGCCGAACTGCTCGTGCGGGCAAGCGAGGAATCTCAATCAGTTTTGTTTCAAAAGATGATTTGAAAATGATTACGCAAATCGAAAAAACGCTAAAAATTAAGTTTACAAAAATTTAAAAAGTCTTTAGTAGGCAGTTTTCAATGGGCAGTCTTCAGTAAGCAGTCGTTTCTACGCTGCCAACTGAAGACTGAAAACTGTCAACTGGAAACCGTTGACTATTACGCAATATCACAAATCGTAACGCCTTGTTTGAGAGATGCGAGTGCGTCGGGGCGTTTTGGTACAAATTCTTGTCCGACAAAACCTTTATAGCCAGTTTCTACGATTGCACGCATAATGGCTGGGTAATTTAATTCTTGTGTATCATCAATTTCGGCACGACCTGGTACGCCTCCAGTGTGATAGTGCGAGAAATATTTGTGAGACTTTTTAATCGTTGCGATTACGTCGCCTTCCATGATTTGCATGTGGTAAATATCATAAAGCAACTTAAATCTATCTGAGCCAACTTTATCGCACAATGCAATGCCCCATTTGGTAGTATCGCACATATAATCTTTGTGGTTTACTTTACTATTGAGCAACTCCATCGTTACGGTAATGCCGTATTTTTCGGCAGAAGGCATCAATCTTTTTAAGCCTATAGCACAGTTTTCGAGTCCTTGTTCGTCTGACATTCCTCTACGATTTCCCGAAAAACAGATAACTTTATCCAAACCTGCTTCCTTTAATTTAGGAAAAATTTCTTCGTAGCTTTTTACCAATTCATCGTGCAGTTTGAGGTCATTAAAACCATCGTTGATGCCTTTTCCTGCACCCCATGGCATGGCACAAGTCAAGCCATATTTCTTTAGAATTGGCCATTCTTCTGGGCCTTGTAGCTCGATTGATTTGATTCCCATCGCAACGGCTGCTTTGCAAAGGTCTTCTAAAGGAGTTTTTGCATAACACCAGCGACAAACCGAATGATTGATTTTGCCGTTTAGGTCAGCACCGAGTGCTTTTTCGTTGGCTGCGAAAACCTCGCTGAATGTCATAGGAGAAAAAGCCACGGCTGTTCCTCCAACAATATTTTTGAGTGCTGAGCGGCGTGATGAATTTGAATTCATTTTTGTAAGTTTTTGGTTGAATGATTGAGGTCGTTAATTTAATGAATTTGTTTGAATCATCCTTCATGTGGTTTGTAATAAAGTGTATAAGGTGACTTAATTATCCAAAGCTATTAGTCGATATGACTTCAATATTGCTAAAAACATCTAATTGGATAGTTGTCTATTGATTATACAAACCTAATTACTCTTCTAATAACTTATTCAACCTAACCACCGACTGCACCATTGCTCGCACATCGTGGTAGTTGATTTTCCAAGAATGGCTCATGTGTCGCCAAATTGGTTCGCCTTGACGAGTCATTAGTGGCCACCATTCGCCCAGTTTATGATTAATCATTTTATCAAATACAAAACGATGAATATTGACGTAAGCATTCCAGTATTTTTCGTCTTTTAGATAGCGGTAAGCATCCAACATTCCGATAAGCATTTCTGCTTGTTGCCAAAACTCTTTTTCTCGGTCATAGACCTCTCCAGCGTGTGAACCTTCTACAAAAACGCCACCAAATTCCCAATCTACACCGTTATCTACCGAGTGACTAAATGATTTTTGTATTTGGTCGTGGTGAATATCATACGGTAATTTCAGAATGTCGAGGGCGTGCATTAATAGCCACGCAAATTCGGCATTGTGACCGTAGCTAGTGTTATCTTCAGCAGCGGCTTTTTGACCATCTTCGCTGAATCTGTCCCAACCCCAAACGATGTCAAATTTTATTTGTGGAGCAACCGACCAATCGGCCCAAAACTGCGGAATACCAGTGCCATATTGTGGGTGCATGATTTTCTTCGTCAGCAACTCGATAGATTCCAATAATTTACGGCGGTGTACTTGCTTACCCGTACATTCATAAAGCGTTGTGAAGGCTTCCATTAGGTGCATGTGAGCATCGAGCGTTTTGCGGTCGCCACCTGCTGGGCCAGCACCTTTCAAATCCCAATTTCGGTGAAACATTTCCCAATAGCCACCATAATGCGTATCAACTACGTGTTTTTGTAGTAAATCGAATACTTTTTCTGCATATTCTTGACCACGAGGGTCGCCAGTAGCAAGAGTATATTCGCTAAGACTATAAATAGCAAAACTGTGCCCATAAACGATTTTTTCGTCAATTACTACCTCGCCTTTGCGATTCATCATCCAGTAGAAACCGCCGTGTTCTTCATCCCACATTTTATTGAGTAGAAAATCAACACCGTGGCGAGCCATTTCAGCCAGTTTTCCATCGCCATATCCAGCACGATGTGCCGAAGAATAAGTGAAAACCGAACGAGATTGGGCAATCAAAGATTTTTCGTCTTCGCCCGAATCATTTCCAAATTCATCAAAATGAGTTAAAAAGCCACCGTATTGCGTGTCAACGGTGCGGGAAATCCAAAAAGGTAAAAGGCCATTGTTGAGATAATCGACGATTTCGTCTCGCAGTTCTCGAGCATTAGAAGGATTCATTTTAAATAGTTTTATAGAGGTTGAATAGTTATTAATGTATAATTGATAATGTAAATTTTTTTACACGAAATAGACAATTATTTTACTTCATTTCACATTAAATTCATAATCTCTTCCAAAGTAGCCGTGCCTGTTTGGTGTAATTTTTGGACTGTTACGGCTGCTGCTAAGTTAGCGATTTCTAGCGATTGAGCGATATTTGCCCCCGTTCCTTTACTTGCCGAAAATGCGGCTACAACAGTATCGCCCGCACCAACGGTATCGAGTTCAGTATTTAGTTTTAATGCTCTTACACTTTGTATTTCGGTTTGATTGATGTACAAAATTCCGTGTTCGCCACGAGTTATTACGAGCGAGCCGCCAATTTTTTCGAGCAATGTTTTTGCGTGTGAAATACAAGCTGTTTCGTCGGCTTCTTCGATAGTTGAAATGCCTATCAATCGGGCTAGTTCTTCGGTATTTACTTTTAAAATAATATTTTTAACATGAAGTCCATAAGCCCGTAAATCGGCTACAAAAAGGCAGTTTGAGAACTTCGATAAAACATCATTTAATCGCTGAATGCGTTGAGGTGTAAGTAATGGATTTGGAAATTGTTGATTGATAATCAGTACGTTAAGGGTAGGAAGAGCCGATTCGATTGCCTCCAAGATTTCCTCAAAAACTGATTCAGAAAGTGCATTATGAGTGCCAAAATCCAAGCGGTTTTCCTCACCATTTGCCGACATTGGTTTGGTATAAGTACAAGTATCCCAACCGCTTTGAATAGTTTTAAGATTTGCGGTATCAACATTTAGTTTTTGAAATAAATATTGCATCTCTCGACCATAAATATCATCACCAACACAGCCAAAAACTTGGAGATTTCCTACGCCCAAAGCGGCCAAGTTTTGCACTACATTACCAGCTGCACCGAGCGAGGTTTTGGGTTGTTTCCCCCAAAAAACTTCTTTGCTGGTTTCAACCGAAAACTCTTGGGTTTGCTGATTGATTCCATAATAAAAATCAACGGCAAAATCACCGATAATACCTATTTTTAGGTGTTTTATTTGTTGAAAAATCTCTTTTATTTCCGTGGTTTGAATGGACATTTCTATGAAAGATTGAATTGCTGTTAAAATACTCATTTACACCTTTTTACACATTCAAAACCAATGCTTTCAGATGTCGTAAAGTAGAAACTATTTGTTTTAAATCTTCTTTGTTAGTGGCAGAAAGCTGACGACTCGTGCAATATGTATTGTTAACCAATGTCGCTAAACGCCAAATTGAGCCTATTAAAAAGCCTCCGTAGATTGTTTGACCATCATTGTTTGCCTTTTGTGCTGCCAACATAGCTACTAACATTTGAGCTTCAGGGTCTCTTTTTTCTCCCTTAGCTTTCTTAAACTCTTGAAGGAAGAAGTAGGGGTGAGTTGGCGTTTTGAAAATTGTAGAAGAAGCTACCATGCAATCGCAAATGACAGAGAGCTGATACTCGTCAATTTCGGCAGAAAGTGAGCGTTCGTAAAATACACGAACTTTGTTTTCTTCATCAATATTGGCTATTTGAAACAAAGGAGCAATCAACCTTATTTTGATTTCCTCTTCATTCAAATAATCACTTGATTCAACCATTTCAGCATGAACTTCATCTAATAATTTTTGCTCAGATTCAGTAAATTCATAAGATTGGTTGATCCATTTTTCTAAATGTTCGCATTTGTCACTACGCTCCAATTTGAAGGTTTCGGCAATAATGCTGAGGTCGAAAGGAAGTCTCTTTAGTGCCATGATTTGTTCGGAATTTAGAGCAAAGATAGAGAGTTTTTTTATGTTTTTTTGTTATTGGAGGAGGCGGTTTTTGCGTGAACCAATACCTTTGTCAGGTATTCGCTCAACTTTAATGATTTTTCTGCATTTCTTCGTGAGGCGAAAATTTCCTAAGTTTTGTTTATTTTAAAATTGGTATGTCAGCTGTTGTTAAAACGGCGTTCAAAGAATGCTTTTCACAACGAATGAATATTCAACTGAACTTGGGTGGCGTTTTGATGGTTATGACGTTGGTTGACTTTGGTGGTTTTTTAGCCCGAAGCCTTTTAAGTGTTGCATATAAATCTACTCATTTTTCATTTTCCCAAATTTATAACAAAAAAGCAATAAAACCAACTTCATAAATCTTCGCTCAAATAGGTTTTTGTGCCACAAAAACATGGATAATTTCTGTAAGTCCAACCAATATTTTGTGAGCGTTACTGCGACTAATTTAAAAACAGAAGTCTAGCAAGAGTCATATTATGCTTTTTTTGGTAAATTTATCATTGATATTCCTTATCATTTGGTCGATATTTAAATGTTTGAAATATTTTTTGCAAGCTTATAATGCTATGATTTATGAGTGGTCATAGAAAAGGTCTGCTCAGCCGGTCTGAGTTGATTAAAACAAATGCCACTAGAAGTAATTTTCAAGGCATTTTCTGTTTAGAATCTAAAGCAAAACACTAAAAAGAATCACATAAATCAATCTAATCGAAGTTTAAGAAAAGTTTTATTCTTATTTTTGCAGTTCAATTCAAGAATAACAGAGAATTATGCAAATTAAGGAATTACTGAAGCAGTCGCCAAGCGAACAAGAAGTGACCGTGAAAGGTTGGGTACGTACCAAACGTGGACAAGCAGCCGTAACTTTTATTGCCATTAATGATGGCTCAACGATACATAATATTCAGGCAGTTGCCGAAGGTGGGCTAATAGACGAAGAAACATTGAAGTTGGTTTCGACAGGTGCGTGTGTGGCTGTGACTGGTAAACTTATCGCCTCAATGGGTTCTGGGCAAGCAGTAGAGGTAAAAGCTGAAAAAATCGTGGTTTATGGCACTGCCGATGAGACTTTTCCGATGCAGCCAAAAAAACACTCGATGGAATTTTTGCGTGAAAAAGCCCATCTACGCTTCCGTACTAATACTTTTGGAGCAATTTTTCGCATTCGTCATGTTTTGGCGTTTGCGGTTCATAAGTATTTCAATGATAATGGTTTTTTTAATCTTCATACGCCAATCATCACCGCCTCTGATGCCGAAGGTGCAGGCGAGATGTTTCATGTAACGAATTTCGACATGGAAAAACCACCAAAAGGCGAAGATGGAAGTATTGATTATAGCCAAGATTTTTTCGGTCGCCAAACAAGTTTGACGGTTTCGGGACAATTGGAAGGCGAATTAGGAGCTTTAGCCTTATCGAAAATTTATACATTCGGGCCTACTTTCCGTGCTGAAAACTCAAATACTACTCGTCACTTGGCGGAGTTTTGGATGATTGAGCCAGAAGTTGCTTTCTACGAATTGGAAGATAACATGAATTTGGCCGAAGATTTCGTTCAAACAGTTATCAAATATGCCCTCGAAAACTGTGCTGATGATTTAGCTTTCTTGGAAAAACGTTTGTTGGAAGAAGAGAAGAACAAGCCTCAAAATGAGCGAAGTGAATTGAGTTTGATTGAAAAGCTAAAGTTTGTGATTGAAAATCAATTTCAGAGATTGACATACACCGAAGCAATCGAGATTTTGGTGCGTTCGAAACCTCATAAAGAGAAAAAATTCCAATATCCAGTTGAGTGGGGAATTGATTTACAATCAGAACATGAGCGTTATTTGGTAGAAAAACACTTCAAGAAACCAGTAATTTTGACCAATTATCCGAAGGATATTAAGGCGTTTTACATGAAATTGGACGACGATAATAAGACTGTTCGTGCAATGGATGTACTTTTTCCAGGAATCGGAGAAATCATTGGCGGCTCGCAACGTGAAGATGATTACGAGAAATTATTGGCTCGTACGAAAGAAGTTGGAATCGACCCAGAAAATATTTGGTGGTATCTCGAAACTCGTAAATTTGGTTCTGCACCCCACGCAGGTTTTGGGCTTGGTTTTGAGCGTTTGGTATTGTTCGTAACTGGCATGACCAACATCCGTGACGTGATTCCTTTCCCTCGCACGCCCAAGAGTGCAGAGTTTTGATTTTTAGAAATAATATTTGAATAATACATAGCAAACGTGCCATATTTTAAAACTAAACTATGGCACGTTTAACAAATACAATTTTAATTTTGACCCAAAATTGATTAAATGCTCATAACATTACTCCTATTTCTTGCGATTGTTTTCGCCAATGTGGTCGTTGCGGTTTATGTCGAGCGTAAGGTTTCGGCATTTATTCAAGACCGTACTGGCCCAATGGAAGTTGGGAAATGGGGCATTTTACAACTCATTGCCGACCTTTTGAAGTTGATTCAAAAGGAGGATATCGTACCAGCTGCTGCTGACCGACGGATGTTCAAATTTGCTCCGCTGATGATATTCATGGCAATTTTTGCAGGTTTTGCTTTGTTTCCATTGTCTCCAAACTTACGAGGTTCGGCTACACAAACGGGAGTTTTTATGCTTTTGGCTGTTGTATCGCTTGATATTTTGGGGATTTTGATGGCAGGTTGGGCATCAAATAATAAATACTCTTTGCTCGGAGCTATGCGTTCGGTTGCTCAAATAATTTCTTATGAAGTGCCACTTGGACTTTCGGTTTTATGCGTAGTTTTGATTACCCAAACGCTTGATTTACAAGAAATTAGCTTTCAACAAGGTTTTCTTTCAATCGAAAAAAATTATCTTTTTGGCATAAAAGCCACTGGAATTGAAGTAAATCAATTTGGTGGCATTTTGACTTGGAATATTCTTCGAAATCCGTTTTTATTGATAGTTTTTGTCATTTATTTTATTGCTTCATTGGCCGAAGCCAACAGAGCTCCATTTGATTTGCCAGAGGCTGAATCTGAGTTGATTGGTGGTTTTCACACCGAGTATTCGGGTTTTCGTTGGGCGATTTTGTTTCTTGCCGAATACGGTATGATGCTTTTGGTGTCGATTTTGGGAGCGATTTTGTTTTTGGGTAGTTGGAATACTCCTTTTCCGAATATTGGCTCGTTTACTCTCGGCAGTTGGACAAGTGGGCAATTTGGACATTGGTCAAGTGACCTTTGGGGCGGTTTTTGGTTGATTTCAAAAGCCTATTTTTTGATTTTGATTCAAATGTGGGTGCGTTGGACACTCCCTCGCTTGCGTGTTGACCAACTCATGTATCTTTCTTGGAAAGTGCTAACGCCATTTTGTTTGGTGCTTTTGCTTATTTCAGGCGTTTGGCGTTTGTTGATGATTTGAGAAAGTCATCGGTTTTCAGTCCACGAGTCCACAATAATTTTTAGTGGTTTTCGCACTTCTTTCTGTAGATTAGTTAAAAAATCCCTTCAAAAATATCTCCCATTAAAATCGAAGCATCAAGTGCGGTTAATTCGATACTTTCTTGTAAATCAGTGAAGTAACTAAACTCCCATTTATCGGCATTTTTTGCGTAAATTTCTACAAAAGGCTCTTCTTGCGAAACTATCAAATAATACTGTAAAGTAGGCAAAATAGAATATTCTCGTAGCTTATCAACAGTATCGGTTTTTACTGAATTTTCTGAAAAAACTTCTACAATTAGCACAGGTTGTGTAATAGCGTGTGAATCTTCATCATCAATCGTTGGTGCAACAACAATGTCTGGGTAGCGATAACGATTGTTTTCGAGCATCAATCGCACATCGTGATTATACACTTTCAATGCTCTTTTTTTGAAACTATTTCTTAAAGAAACATAGATGTTTCCTGCTATTTCGTTTGCTTTTTTTGATTCTCCAGGCATAGCAAAAATATCTCCATTAATGAATTCATGACGGATTTCGGAGGTTTTTTCTAATTCAAAATACTCCTCAACGCTATATTTTTTGTCTGCTACTAATGTTTCTGTCAGCATTTTTTAGAAGTTTTTTTTCAAATTTAAGCGATTTTTTGATAAAAACAAATATTTAGCCCAACTCAAACCAACCTCTAAATTGGTGGGCTTTTTCTTTACTTACTACTACTTCATCCTTGGTTGTAACAACTAATTTTAATTCAATTTTTCCAGTAAAATGCGTTCTATAACTTTCGATAGCTTGTTTGTTGACTATAAATTGGCGATTTGCTCGAAAAAATCCTTCGGGGTTTAATAATTCTTCGATTTCATCGAGTGAGTTGTAATCGGTAATAAGTCGTTGATTATCAGTAGTTTGAATCCAGATAACTTCGTCTCGATAAAAACAAACTATTCGCTCGATAGTAACAGCTACGATATTTCTTTGGAATTGTGCCGTAAATCGGGTCTTAAATTTTAGACTCGTTGAGCGATTGTCGAAATCGCTCAGTAAATGTGTAAGTTTTTCTTTAAAATCATCTTGATAGGGTGCATGATTCAGCTTTTTAAATTTATCAAAAGCAATACGTAGCTCATCTTTATCAATTGGTTTCAACAAATAATCAATGCTATTGAGTTTGAAAGCTCGAATGGCGTATTCGTCATAAGCGGTTGTAAAAATAATTGGACATTTAGGCTGAATTTCGTGAAAAATATCGAAACTTGCCCCATCAGAAAGCTGAATATCAGATAAAATTAGGTCGGGTTCAGCATTAGCTTTAAACCAATCTAAAGATTCTTTTACACTGCCCATTGTGGCCAATAAACTTGCTTTTGGTTCGAGTTTTTTTACTAAACTTTCGAGGTTTTTGGCTACTAATGGCTCATCTTCAATTAAAAGGATTTTCATATTAAATCAGTGGGATTTTTACTCTAAAAACTTCATTTTTTTCAATTAAAACTTCATTAACGCTCAAAAAGCTATACAATGATTTTAGGTTGTTTAAGCCTTGTCCGTTGGAGGTTTCAACTTGTTTCTTTAGCTGAATGGCATTCTCAACAACCAAATATTGCTCTTGGTTAAAAATGTTGATTATTAGTGGATTAGCTTGATTGATGATATTGTGTTTGAGTGCATTTTCAATCAATATTTGTAGTGTAACTGGAGCTATTTGTTGGTCTAATACATCGTCCGAAATATTAAAATTAATGCTCAAAGATTCTCCAAAACGAGTCCGAATCAAAGCCACATAATTTTTGATAAAATTAGTTTCAGTTTCGAGGCTTACCAAGCCTTTTTCTTTGCTCTGTAAAACATATCTGAACACTTTCGAAAGTTGTCTCAAAAACTCACTGGCAAGTGTTGGGTTTTCATGAATCAGCGAATCAAGCGATGTCAAACTATTGAATAAGAAATGTGGATTAAGCTGATTTTTTAAGTTATCAAATTGTACCTGAGATTTTTCTTTTTCGAGATTAGTGGCTCTGAGTGCGTTTTCTCGCCATTTATTCAAGGAATATTTGGCAAAATGAATGACATTTAACAGAGTCACAACTAAAACCTCAGTAGCTACGCCTGCAAGTTGTGCAAGATTGGTTGCTTCTTTTTCAACGATTGAATGGAAAGGCAACATTGTTTGCCCGATTAAAAATGCCACTCTTGAAATAATCGTAATGAATGCAAGATTGAGAAGTATTTGTGGTATTAATCGCTTGATAATGCCTCTGTCATAAGGCATAAATTTATCGAAAATGAGGCAAGTTTTACTGAAAAAAACAAAAGTTGTAGATAAAACAATGATAGAAACAAAAAATAAAATAGCGTTATTTTCAAGGTCAAAATCGAAAATATACCACCTAAAAAAGGCGGCTATCATTGCCATAATGACAATTATGTAAATTGCTATTTTCTTCTCAGTTATCATGAGCTAATAATTTGTCCGTCAGACATTTCAATGATTCTATCACTTCCTTTGGCAAAATCGGGGTCGTGGGTTACGGCAATGATTGTTTGATTATTTTCGTGGGCAATCTGTTTAAAAATCTCGAAAACTATCTCCGAATTTTTCTTGTCCAGATTCCCCGTTGGTTCATCACCCATAATAATTGTTGGGTCATTGATTAAAGCCCGTGCAATGGCAACTCTTTGTTGCTGACCACCCGAAAGTTTGGCCGATTGTTTGAGAGCGTGGTCTTGCATGTCAACCAACTTTAGTTTTTGGTAGGCTCTTTCTTCGATATCTTTGCTCGAATATTTACCTAGTTTCAGAGCTGGCAGCATTACATTTTGTAAAACTGTAAATTCTGGCAAAAGAAAGTGAAATTGAAAAACAAAGCCTAAATGTTCGTTCCGAAATGCCGCTAATTGGTCTTGAGTGCGTCCTGTTAGGCGTTCGCCATTCATCATCAGCAGACCATCATAGGTAGTATCCATTGTGGAAAGAATATACAAAAGGGTTGATTTTCCACAACCAGACTTTCCGACCAAGGCCAGAAATTCACCACGATTTGCTTCAAACGAAATGTTTTTCAAAACTTGAAACTTTTCGGGTTCATAGAAATATTTATTGATGTTGGTAGCTTGAAGTACAAGCCTTCCAATCCCTAGAGGGGGAATTTCATTTTCTCCGCTTCTCTTATTTTCATTATTTAACATTATTCCAAATTTTAAAATTGTTTTTTTATTTACCCTCTAGGGGGGATAACAGGGCAGGCTTATCCCCTCAATATTGCCACCGGGTCGATTTTTGATGCTTTTCTTGCGGGCATATATCCTGCCAAAATAGTGGTTGTGATGCCGAAAATCATTCCTAGACCGTAATATTTTGGTTCAAACAAAATCGGGAATGTTTTTATATCAAGAAAATCTCCCGCATCAAAAGGCATGGATGAAAGTAGATAACTTAAGCAAAAACCAATAATAATGCCCAATAATGCACCTAAAATACCAATAATGATTGATTGGATTAGGAATATTGAAACGATGTCGTTTCCTGCAAAACCAGTGGCTTTTAGAATAGCAATGTCTTTCATTTTATTGATTACATTCATGTTCATAATATTATAGATGCCAAAACCAGCTACTACCAAAAGTGTAATAGAAACCATGATTACCATTCCGTTGCGGATTTTATCACCTGCCAAAAACGCTGAGTTGGCTTCGGCCCAATCTTGGGTTTTGTAACCGTACTGGTTTTTCAAAACTTTGGCATAAGTAAGAGCCGCTTGAGAATCTTTCATTTTTATGTGAATATCAGTCACGAAACTCTTGTCTTTTTGTAGAATTTCTTGCACCATCGACATATTGGCATAGCACTTTACACCATCAACTGTTTGGATACCAAAACCAAAAATTCCTACAATTTTGACTAGTTTTAGATTTCCTGTGGGTGTCGTAACAGTGATTTTATCGCCTACTTTTACGTTGAGATTACGAGCTAAAACCTTACCCATCAGAATTCCGTTGGGAGTTGAAAGTAAAGATTCTAAATTGCCTGATTTAATACGTTTTTTTAGGTCGTATAGTTTATCTTCTTTTAATACATCGACCCCTGAGATTTGCCCCGAAAAGGGAACAGGCCCTTTATTGAAGAAAACTTGCGAACTTATCTGTGGAGAAACACCCAAAATTACTGGCTCTTTTTCAATATTTGCCGCAATCTGAAGTCCGTTTTTGATGTTAATTAATTCATTTTTAGGTAATTGATGATAAATAATATTGAAATTCGATGGGTTGGCCTCTTCAATAATGCTTGGATGATTGCTCGTTATTTCTTTATAAATTCTGATGTGCGGCGATGAGTCGAGAGCCGAATCTTCAAGGAATTTATTGACACCCTTAATGACCGAAATCATGACGATAAACATCGCAATTCCGAAAGTAACGCCCAGCATCGCAATCAATGTCTGACGTTTTTTTGTCAGTAGGTGAGTTTTGGCTATTTGGAGTGATATTTTTAGATTCATTTTTTGTGGGGGTATTGGGCGGCAACCGTTTCCAGTTCGCTGAGTGGTTTCTTATGAATAATCAAATTTACGTTTCTCATTTTTCGGCGAACAGAATGTTCGCCCCACATTTTAATTTCCTAGCACCAAAACCGATTTTTCGGTTAAACCTGACTTAACTTCTACCATATCAAGGTTTTCAACGCCTTTCGTGATTTTGATTTTCTTTTTATCGCCGTTTTCTTCAATCCATACCGAATCTCGGCCTACTAAATAGTTTTTTGGAATCGTCAGTACACTTGGACTTTCCGAAACCACAATGTTTGCTTCAATCGTCATGCCGTAGTAGGCGTTGGGTTTTTCTTCCATAAATTCGGCATCGACTTTGAATGTTTGGTCGGCTTTATTGAGTTTTGGGTAAAGTTTGGTCACTTTTGCCTTGAAGATTTTGTCTTTATAAACATCAATTTTTACTAAAACTATTTGTCCGATTTGCACTTTCACAAAGTCTGATTCGTCGATGGCCAATTGAGCATAAACTTCGTTGGCATCACCTACTAATGCCACCGCTTCGCCACGTCTAACGAGTTCGCCTTGTTTTTTATAAATTTCGTAGAGCTTTCCTGCTTCAAAGCTTTTTATTCGATAATTATCTTCTTCACGGGCATTGACTTTGAAGTTCGACTGTGAGTTTTGTAAATCTACATACAATTGATTTTTTGTACGTAGCCACGCTTTTCTGCGAGCCGAGACATCATTCTTGGAGGTTTGGAAAGCTAATTCTGCTCGTTCATACTCTATGCGAGTGGTGGCATTACGGTCGTAAAGTTCCTTATATCGTTTGAAATTAATTGAATCATTGGCCAATTTTGTACGAGCATTTCGGGTCTGAGCTTCGAGTTCATCAAGAATCGGTGAGTTATTATTGAAGTTAGCTTCCGATTGGCGTAAAATATTGCTCGAAGCTTCCACTCGAGCTTCTTGTGAGGCACTTTCAAGTTGAAAAAGCAATTGGTTTTTGCCAACAGCATCACCCTCAAATGCTGTTTGTTTTATTAAAAAACCATCAGCATTGGCAGTGAGTTTGTATTCATTTTTTGGATAAATATTCCCTGAAGCATAAACTGCTTCGGTGAGAGATTTATATTGAGGCGAAGTGTTGGTGTTCTCTGTTTTTTTGCAGGAAACAAATATACCAACGAAGATTAAAGTAAGTAGGCAACTATTTTTCATTTGATGTTTATACTTTCTGAGGTACGAAAAATATCTTTCTTAAATATTACCCAAAGGTGTATCTAAATTATAGAATCATCAAGAAATTTTGAACGAAGCGGAAGAAAAAAACATTGAGGCAGTAATAAGTTTGCCGTTGAGTAAAGAAATATTTAATTTTGTGCTTAATTGTTCGTTTTAATAAATTGTTCAACACTAAATTTAAACACTTCAAATTAAAAAGCCAAAGTCTATGAAAATCTCATCAAATTTTAGAAAATTACTTATATTACTTGTTTTGTCGTCATTGTCGATGCTAATAATAAATTGTTCGAAATCTGATTCAGACGCATCGACACCTACTGCTCAGATTGTGGGAACATGGAAAGTTATAAGTATTTTAGTAAAAGAAGGAACAAAATCAGAAGTAGACCAATTTCCAGCATTATTACTTTTTTTCCCATGTTTCAAAGATGTTTCATTTACATTCAAAAGTAATGGAGACTTATCTGCTTCAGTTCCTGCGGCATGCCAGTCAACAGCAGATAATATTATTGGAACAAGTGGCTCTGCTAAATATGAAGTAACAGAAGGGAAATTAATTATTACGGATACTGATGGAACAAAAACTACAGAAGATTTATCGTTTAGTGGTAGTCAAATGACTTGGGCGTCATCAGAAACAAAAGGTGGCACAGTTACGACTACGAAAGTTGTTTTAACAAAGCAATAAATAGTCAATAAAATATAACTATTAGCTCATTGCCTACAGCGATGAGCTATTTTTTTGGAATAATCTTCCCAATCATTTCCCAAACCAAATCAGCTTCAAAACCTTTGCCAAGGGCATATCGAGCGAGTTTTTGCTTTACAATCAAAGGCTGTTTTTCGGTGCGAAGTTCGTGCTTTTTCTTTTCGAGAATTTCTTGTAAAGTATTGATATAATCCTCATCTTCGATTTCAGCCATGCCTACTTTTATGCAATATTCTGAGAGTTTCCGGGCTTTAAGTTCGTACTTTATTTTCTGCCTTCCCCATTGTTTTACTCGAAATTTGCTTCCTGCAAAAATCTTGGCAAAACGTTCTTCGTTTAGGAAATTATCTTCAATCAGATACGCAATTATTTCTTCGGCTTCGTCGCCCCAAACCTCCCATTTTTGCAAACGCTCACGCACTTCTGCATGCGTTCGCTCTTGATACGCACAGAAGTTGGCAGCTTTTACGAGTATGTCACGGCGGGTTATCAATTTGGTTATTGGGAAACTAGTTATTGGAAAACTGCTTATTGGAAAATTAGTGGTTGGTGTTTCACTTATTGGCGAATTGGTTTATTCTTTGACTTCCTGATAAACGCACGGGCGGCCTCGAAGTTTACTAGTAATCGATTGCCCAATCACCAATTACAATGTTTGCATCGAACTTAGTTTTTTGTAGAAACCATCTTCGATTTTCAAAAGTTCGTCGTGTGTGCCACGCTCAATGATTTGTCCTTGGTGAATAACCAAAATTTGGTCGGCACTCTGAATCGTACTCAGGCGGTGGGCAATTACGAGTGTTGTGCGATTTTTCATCAAATTAGTGAGGGCTTCTTGTACCAATTTTTCTGATTCGGTATCAAGTGCCGAAGTCGCTTCATCAAGAATGAGTATCGGTGGATTTTGCAAAATAGCCCTTGCAATAGATAAACGTTGGCGTTGGCCACCTGAAAGCTTTGTGCCTCTATCGCCAATAACTGTCTGATAGTCAGATGCTTGTTGCATAATAAATTCGTGAGCATTCGCAATTTTAGCGGCCGCCATTACTTCTTCCAAACTTACGTTTTCTCCAAAAGCAATGTTGTTAAAAATCGTATCATTGAATAAAACGGCTTCTTGCGTAACGATTCCCATGAGTTTGCGAAGCGAATGCTGCGAAACATCTTTAAGGTCAAAACCATCAATCGTGATTTGTCCAAAAGTAGGGTCGTAAAATCTCGGAATCAAGTCGGCAATCGTTGATTTTCCACCGCCCGAAGAGCCAACCAAAGCAATAGTTTTTCCTTTTTGGAGTGTAAAATTGATGTTTTTCAAAACCTCAACATCGCCTTCATAAGAGAAACCAACGTTTTGTGCTTCGATGCTGCTGCCAAAATCTTTGATTTGAATCGCATTTGATTTATCTTTTATAAGTGCTTGATTATCAACTAACTCTAAGATTCTTTCGCCCGAAGCTAGGCCTCTTTGTGCCGAACTGAAAGCATTTGAAATATCTTTGGCCGGACGCATCACTTGCGAAAAAATAACTATATAACTGATGAATTCTGAAGCGGTCAATTCAGATTTTCCATCAAAAATCAATGAGCCTCCGTAAAGCAAAATGCCGATTACGACAAAAACGCCCATGATTTCGGAAAAAGGTGAAGACATTTCTCGGCGAGAAGCTAATCCAAAAATAGCATTTCGATAGCCTTGATTTTCGGTACGAAATTTTTCGGTAATAAACTTTTCTGCCACAAAGCCTTTCACGACACGCATTCCACCAAAGGCTTCGTCCATTAAACTAATTAGATTACTTAGGCGTTGTTGACCTTCGCCTGCGTCACGTCTCATACGTTTCACGAGCGTAGAAATAAAAATCCCTGAAATTGGAATCACCAACAGAGCAAAAAATGTCAGATTCCAAGAAATATAAAAAAGCGAAGCAATATAAAATATAAACAGAAAAACCTCTTTAGTAGCAGCCGAAAAGGTGTTAGCAATCGAGTTTTCAACTTCCTGTACATCGGTTATGATGCGAGAAATAAGATTTCCTTTGCGTTCATTACTGAAAAATCCGAGATGAAGATTAATTGAATTATCAAAAACTGCTTGTCGGAGATTTGACACCATATTGGCTTTGAATTTTTCTAAAAGTCTTATACTAATATATTTAAATATGTTGGCCAACAAAACCGAAACCGCAATAACTCCACAGACAAACTGCAATGCACCGAATTTTCCGTGCTGAGTCAAAAACTGACTGAAATAGAAATTAAACTGGCTTTTTAGGTCGAAAATTGATGTAGGTTTTGATACTGCCTCAAAGGCGATTTTATCGAATAAAACATCTAAAAGAGGCATCAAAAGTGTAAAATTGAGTACACCAAATAAACTTGCCAAGATAGAAGTAATGACAAATGGCACAATAAAACCACCAAGTGGCTTGGCGTATGAAAGTAATCGAAAGTAGTTTTTCAATTGTGTATTAAAAAAATGTTAATATTGCAAAGTTCGTTAAAATACAGCTAAAACCTATAAGGTTTCGCAAACCTTATAGGTTTGGTTTGAAATTTAAACTGTCATAGTTTTCCAACGTCCTCTTCGGAATACAAAAATCGCCACAATAGCTAGAATTGACTCACTGATAGCTATTGACCAAAATACGCCTGAAGGTCCCCAATCAAGAGTTTTTGCCAAGAAATAAGCGAGTGGAATTTCGATTAGCCAAAAACAAACAAAGTTTATAATTGTTGGCGAAAGTGTATCGCCCGCACCATTCAATGATTGCCCGATAACCATTCCGTAGCCAAAGAAAATATAGCCCAAACATACGATTTGTAAACATAAAACGCCATTGGCAACTACAGTAGGGTCATTACTGAAAATCTCGACAAAATTTTTGGCAAAAAAAGCAAATATTAGTCCGACAAAAAGCAAGAATATCATATTGTAGAAAGCTGTTCGCCAAACTGAGGTTTCAGCACGATCGGGTTTTCCAGCACCAAGATTTTGTCCAACTAAAGTTGCAGCTGCATTCGACATTCCCCACGATGGCAAAATCGTGAAAATAATAATACGAATCGCGATTGTGTATCCAGCCACAACCTCACTTCCGAAAGTCGAAAGAATACGAGTCAAGAAAATCCAACTTGCCGACTGAATTAAGAATTGTCCGGTTCCGCCCGCAGCTACACTTAGTATATTTTTGCTTACTTCTTTATTTGGTACAAATTGTTTGGCAAGAATCTGAATATTTCCATTTCCGCCATAAAGTGCGTATAATTGATACAAAACGCCTATAGTTCGACCAACAGTTGTAGCAATTGCGGCACCTTCAACCCCAAAACCCAAAACCGGAATCAATATAAAATCCATTATAATATTGATTAGGTTTGCCAATAAAATCGAACGCATGGCCGTTGAGGCATCGCCCGCACCACGCAAAGCTCCGCTCAAAGTATAAAGTAAAACGATTGATGGACTACTCGCAAAAATAATGCGTGTAAAACTTGAGCCTTTTTCAATCAAATGTTCATTTCCGCCCATTAATCTCAGAATGTCTTCGGCAAAAACAAAGCCCAATATGCCAACCGAAATACCTAAAACCAACGAAATCATAATGACTTGAGCTACTGCCAAACCGCCACCAATTTTGTTGCCTTCGCCTACTCGACGAGCCACAATCGCAGTAGCAGCAGCACTCAAACCAATGGCTAACGAATAAATTAAAGTTAGTACCGATTCGGTCAGACCAACAGTTGCTACACCTTCCGTACCTACATAGCGAGCCACAAAAAACGCATCAACGACCGCAAAAAGCGACTCGCCAATCATCTCCAAAATCATAGGTACTGAAAGCAGAAAAATTGCACGATTAATGCTAATATCTGTATAGCTTTGCTCTTCGCCACGAATGGCATGCATGAATAATTGTAAAATTTTTCGCATGAAAAAAATATAAGTCTGAAAGGCTCAGATTAAAAATAAAATTAAGTAAATCGGAAACTGAGAGAATTATAGAAATAATCTCCCGTAAAAGAAATAAGAAGAAAATAGTTTGTACTAAACAAACTCACCTAAGAAAATCATGGGCTTTTGTAGATTTTAAGCTACAAAATTAGAAATATGTTTTTTAACAAAAAATATTTAATGAATAAAATTCAAAGTTACGCCCTAATTACCCCACGCCTCAGGAGCTCCCAAAAACATTTGGCCGTAGCTGCAATATCTATGCTGGCATCGTGAGCGTCGCTGATTTTCTGATTAAATAATTTATAGTGTAATTCTTCTAATTTAGGCCATTTGTAGCCGTTTTTGCCCGAAATTCGACAAAAATTTACAATATTTTTGTTTTTCATCGTACAAAAACTTCGTTTGGTCAAAATCGGTTTTGTATCAAATTCCTTCCTAACAAACTCTGCTCCGACAATATTTCTATCAAAATCAAAATTATGGGCAATCAAAATGGATGATTCTGTAATTGCATCAGCAAAAATATCCAGTACTTGTGTTAAATCATATCCTTCGGTTTGTGCTTGTTCGTTTGTTATTCGGTGAATGAGCGTAGCCTCTCGTGGAATCGAAAAACCTTCGGGTTTGATGATGTAGTTGTGTTTGGCAGCAAGTGTACCATTTTCATAAAATTCAATAAAAGCTAATTGCACCAATCGAGGCCAGTTATTGACTTGCGTGATTGGTGCATTGTAGAACTGTGGTAATCCAGTACTTTCGGTATCGAAAAAGAGGACTTTTCGCATTATATAAAGGCTTTCGGCTGTCAGCATCGGCTGTCAGTATTTTGGTAAATTATAAATTCAAATCTGATAGCCGACTGCCGAAAGCCGACTGCTCTAAATTACTCTTTCTTGCTATTAAACCAATAATAAACAGGAATTCCGATAGCAACAATTCCAAGGCCAGGGTATGTAAATTGAGGTTTTTCTTTTACTAAAATCAAAACAATGATTGAAGCAACAATTACATAAATCATTGGGATAATCGGATAACCCGGAGCTTTGATTGGACGCTCGGCATCGGGCATTTTTTTGCGTAAAATAAAAATTCCGTAAATTGTGAAGGCATAAAATAGAATCACAACACCCATCAGATAATCGAGCAAATCGCCGTATTTCCCTGTCAAGCAAAGAAAAGATGCCCAAAAACACTGCCACCAAAGAGCATTTTGCGGTACGCCAGCCTCGCTCAATTTACCAAAACTTTTGAAGAATAAGCCATCTTTTGCCATAGTATAATAAACCCTCGAACCAGATAAAATCAGTCCGTTATTACAGCCAAAAGTCGAAATCATAATCAAAATTGCTACGATAACCGAAAATCCTTGTCCACCAATGAGTTGTGCGGCTGCCGCTGCAACTCTATCTTCGGAAGCAAACTGAATACCTCGGCTCATGACGTCAGCACCATTTGGGTCGCCTTTCAAGGGTAAAATGCAGAGATAAACAATATTCATCAAAATATACAAAGTTGTTACCAAGAATGTACCGATAATCAAACCTCTTGGAATTGTTTTTTCTGCATTGACAACCTCATCTCCTGCGAAAGTAAGACCATTCCAAGCATCGCTCGAAAATAAAGTTCCCACTTGCGTTACGCCAATTGCCAAGATAATTCCGAAGCCCGTAATGCCTGTTACAATCCACTGTCCGTCAACTTTGGCAGTACTTGAAGCATCAAAAATATTTGAAAAATTTTGAGAAATCACATCAGCGTTTGCACCCAAAATAAAGCCCAAAATAATAAGCATCGCAATCGCTCCAAGTTTGGTTGTGCTGAAAATGTTTTGAATGATTTTACCTTCTTTTACGCCACGAGTGTTGGCGTAAGTAAGTAAAACGATACTCAAAATAGCGAGTAAACGCTGCGAAGTGAGTTTGAAACTTGTATCGCCAATGCTAAAAAACTCATGTTTATCACTGATAAAATCAGGAAAAAGTACACCAGCATACTTAGCAAAAGCCACCGCAACTGCAGCAATTGTACCAGTCTGAATTACTGCAAAAAACGACCATCCGTAAAGAAAACCCGTCAGTTTGCCATAGGCTTTTTGTAGAAAAACATATTGTCCGCCCGCTTGCGGAAACATGGCGGTGAGCTCACCGTAGCATAATGCTCCGACCATTGTTAGTACGCCTGCCAAAAGCCAAGATGCTAGTAGCCAGCCAGTTGAGCCAACTTGTCGAGCCACATCGGCACTAACAATAAAAATTCCAGAGCCAATCATCGAACCAGATACGAGCATCACGGCATCGTATAGTTTGATTTCTTTTTTAAAATTTGCCAAAATAGTAAGAAGGTTAGGGTTTATTAATGAAAATTTTACTCAAATATATTGCTTAACTCTAATTCAAATCCTTGAATAATTTCTGATTTCAAAACTTCATTTTTCTGAATATCTTTCTGCCAACGGAGTTCATTATCTATTTGTTTGTAAAGCGTCAGCATTTGTTTTTCTACGTTTATCAGCCAATATTCTTTTACACCTTTACTTTCATAAATATGTCTTTTATAACTCATTTCATTAGCATCATTTGACGGTGAAAGAATCTCTACCACCAAATCAGGCGAACCTTCAATTTTATTCTCGCCTATAATATTGAGTCTTTCTTTTGTGATAAAAAGAAGGTCAGGCTGAAATGTGTCGTATTCCGTGAAAACTACGTCCATCGGTGCAGTGAATATTTCACCAAGATTATTTGGAATAACACAAGCCGCAAGAAAATAACTTAAACGAAGGCTAATTCGTTGGTGCGAAGGTTTAGGAGATGCCATAAAATAGATTTGACCATTCAGCAATTCAAAATTTCCGTTATCGGGTGGAGTCAATTTTACGTAATCTAAATATGTAAGCAATTTAGGTTGAGGAATTTTCTTCTCAACCTTCTTTCCTCCAAGTTTATACCTCGAATGTGTTGCTATTGCATTCATCACAAATAAATTTTACACTAAAAAAATATTTTTATTTTTGATTGCCTACTGAAAACCGCTCACTGACTTTATTTCTTCGCCAATTTACTGTGTCTATATCCATAAGAGAAATAAATCACCAAACCAATGCTCATCCAGATAATAAACATTCGCCAGTTTGTCCAGCCGAGTTCGGTCATTAAATAAAGATTAGTTAAAATTCCGAAGATTGGTAGGAGTGAAAAATTATATTTAAAACTCATCACCGATAATACTAACCAAACCGTCCAAAATACAAAAAGCAGTGGTTTTTCTTCTATATGCTGAACGACATTTCCTTGCGAATATGTAAAATACAATGCAACAATCATCAAAATACCACACAAATATTTTGCGTTAATGTAAGGAATTTTGAATTTAGCATCTTTACTCATACCTTTTGTATCAAGATAAAGTACTCCCGCACAAACCAAAATAAAGGCAAAAAATGTACCCACGCTCGTGAGGTCAACAAAGAAACTCATTTTGAAAAATAGTGATGGAACTGCTACCAAAATACCTGTGATGATTGTTGCAAAACCTGGTGTTTTGAATTTTGGATGAATTTCGCCAAATTTTTTCCCTAACAAACCATCTCGACTCATGGTCATCCAAATACGTGGCTGTCCGATTTGATAAGCCAACAAGGCACTTGTAATTGCCACAACCGCACTCACTGAAATAATTCCTGCAACGGCATCAAAACCTACATTCGTAAAAACATAGGCTAGTGGGTCAGCCACATTCAATTCTTTATAATTTACCATTCCGGTAAGTACCAACGAAATCAATACATACAAAACTGTGCAAATTATCAAACACAAAATCATCGCTCTTGGCAAGTCTCGTTGTGGATTTTTAGCTTCTTCGGCGGTTGTCGAAATCGAATCAAAACCAATGAAAGCAAAGAAAACCGCAGCAACTCCGCTCAAAACGCCTTCAACGCCATTGGGTGCAAAAGGCGACCAATTAGCTGGTTTTACGTAGAAAACTCCGGCTACAATTACTAAAAGTATGACAAGGAGTTTCAAACCGACCAAAAAATTGCTGGCATTGCGAGATTCTTTTATTCCGATATAACAAAGTGACGTAATCAAGACTGTAATCATTCCTGCAGGAAGATTAAAAATGACTTTCAAAAAACCAATATTTGGGGCATCTTGGTAGCCTTTTGCAAGCCGTTTTGTGCCTTCATTGATTTCCGTACCGCCGGCTTGAACACTTTCAAAAGCTTCTTTGGCTGTTGTATAATCAATCGCGAGCCAAGTCGGAAAGTGTACACCGAAACCTTCGAGCATAGAAGTAAAATAACTCGACCACGAAATAGCGACAACCATATTTGATACGGCATATTCGAGAATCAAAGCCCAACCAATAATCCATGCGAGCATTTCTCCAAAAGATACATAAGCGTAGGTATAGGCACTACCGCTAACAGGAACCATTGAAGCAAATTGGGCGTAACTTAAAGCGGTAAATACACAGGCGATTGCCACAAAAACAAAAAGAAGCGAAACAGCTGGTCCACCATTGAAACTCGCTAAACCAATTGTACTAAAAATACCTGCACCAATAATAGCAGCGATACCAAGTAATGTTAAATCTCTGACTCCCAACACCTTAGCCAACGAATTGCCGTCTTCTCGATCTTCTGTTTCTTTAATCGCTTGTTTTACATTCTTTCTCCGAAAAAGTGAATTACTCATATAAGTTTTAATAAGTTTAGGTTTAGTCTTGCTGATTTCTTTCCAAAACTATTAAAAAAACATCAAGAATGGTGTTTAGTTGAGTAATTATTTATTAAGTGAAGTCTTGCTTTAGTGTAAAATACTTTTGTTTTAAGAATAAATATACTTTTTAAATATTAACTTGTCTATACAAGTTGTGTCGTTTATATTTGTGTCAAGCAAACATAAATTCTAAAATATGAACTATTCTATCCATCAAATCGCAAAGATGATTGACCATTCTTTGCTCCATCCAACAATGACTGACGCCGACTTGATTGCGGGCTGCGAACTGGCTAAACATTATGATGTAGCAACGGTCTGCATAAAACCATATTTCGTGAAACAAGCGGCTGAGTTGCTAAAAGATTCAGATGTAAAGGTTTGTACTGTAGTGGGTTTTCCACACGGGAGTAGCACTATTCTACAGAAAGTGGCCGAAGCCCGTCAGGCTTGCAAAGATGGTGCAACTGAGATAGATATGGTGGTCAATGTCGGTAAAGTTTTGTCAGAAGATTGGCGATATGTCAAGAAAGAAATCAATGCGATTTTGAAAGAAAGCCATAAATACGGTGCCATCTTGAAAGTAATTTTTGAAAACGACTTTCTGCCAAAAGATAAGTTTAAAATAAAACTCTGCAAGATTTGTAGCATTTTAGGCGTAGAATTTGTGAAAACATCTACAGGTTACGGTTATGTAAAACAACCTAACGGCGACTATAATTACAAAGGAGCAACCGAGCATGATTTGCTTTTGATGCGAAAATATTCATCAGAAAAAGTTCAAATAAAAGCAGCAGGTGGCGTACGAACACTCGACGGTTTATTGAACGTAATGAAACTGGGCGTAACTCGCCTCGGAGCTACGGCCACGGCTACAATTATAGAAGATGCCAAAAAACGTTTAGGTTTAGATGCCAAACAAATTGAATCTACAACTGCAGGGTATTGAACATTTTACATTAAAATTTGTTTATGTAAATTTATTGCTTTTAGGACAAAAAATGATACTTTTTTGACTATTTCTTGTCCATAGATACTAATTACAAAAAAAACATTTAAAATATTTGCCTAAATACTGATTTTTAGTTTCTTTTGTAAGCAATTATTCTGTTGTCTATACAAGTTGTATAA
>JAFEIL010000422.1 GCA_017495105.1 Emticicia sp.
ATCTATTTTAGATGTAATTTATATCTACAAAAGAACACACAACTAAAAGCTTTTCCAGCTGATAGCTAAAGGCTAATTGCTAAAAGTGCTAAAAAAATCTTTCAAAAAAGTTCATAAACCTTATCTATGAAAATCGGAATTGTTTGTTATCCTACCTTTGGTGGAAGTGGCGTTGTAGCTACCGAACTCGGTAAAGGTCTCGCAAAGAAAGGGCATCAAGTACACTTTATTACTTATACGCAACCTGCTCGACTGGATTTTTTCAATGAAAATATCTTTTACCATGAGGTAAACATTGCCAGTTATCCACTGTTTCAATATCCGCCTTATGAGTCGGCTTTGGCAGGAAAAATGGTTGATGTGGTAAAATATGAAAAACTTGATTTATTACACGTTCACTATGCAATTCCACACGCAACTTCAGCTTTTTTGGCCAAACAAATTTTGAAGTGTCATGGCATCAATATTCCAATTATTACGACCCTACACGGCACGGATATTACGATTGTGGGGAAAGATGCCTCTCTTGCTCCAGTTGTTACGTTTAGTATCAATGAATCGGACGGTGTAACTACAGTTTCAGAAGATTTAAGAAAAGACACTTACGAGGCGTTTGAAATAAGAAAAGAAATCGAAGTGATTCCGAACTTTGTTGATTTGGAACGTTTTAAAAAACAACCCAAAGAACACTTCAAACGCATCATCTGTCCGAACGACGAAAAACTTTTAGTGCATACATCCAACTTCCGAAAAGTGAAACGTATCGAGGATATAATTAAGGTTTTTGCAAAGCTGAAAAAACAAATTCCAAGCAAACTATTACTCGTTGGCGATGGTCCTGAGCGAGGCCCAATGGAACAACTCAGCCGAGATATGAATCTTGGCGAAGATGTTCGTTTCGTTGGAAAACTTGATGCCATTGAAGAGGTTTTATCGGTAGCTGATTTATTTTTGATGCCTTCCGAAAAAGAAAGTTTTGGTTTGGCGGCTTTGGAAGCCATGGCTTGTGAAGTGCCTGTAATTTCATCAAATACTGGTGGTTTGCCCGAACTAAATGTACAAGGCGTAACGGGCTTTTTGAGTAATGTTGGAGATGTTGACGATATGGTAAAAAATGCCATGTATATCTTACAAGACGAAAACTTACCAACTTTCAAGGCAAACGCCTTAGCCCGTGCCAAAGAATTTGACATTATTCATATTGTTCCGATGTACGAACGTTATTACGAGAAAGTTTTGGAAGGAATGTTGGTTAATTGAGAAGTAGGTAATTTTCAGTCTTCAGTTGGCAATTCTCAGTAGGCAGTTCTTTTATACAGTCTTCAGTTCTTAGTAAGAAATTTTCGCTTCTCAGTGGGCAGTTTGAAATATAGTTGATAAGAAAAAAGTCCTCACACGATAGAAATCGTCTGAGGACTTTTTTGTAAGTATTGATTGAAGACTGCCTACTGGAAACTTTTTACAAAGCCGCTACAGTACGCTCAACAAACTTCGTCAAATCAGCACCAGTTAGCATCCCTTGGGCTAAAAGTCCTAAATCGTATAATTGCTTCGTGAGTGCTTTTTGAGCATCAACATCTTCGGCCTTAAGTAATTTACTAATCAAACTGTGGTTTGAATTAATGACCACATTATTAGGCATTGGCATTGAGCCAAACATATCGCCTTGACCGCTGATGCGTTGCATGTCTTTCCAACGACGCATAAATTCTGGCTGAACAATGCTCACCGGAACCTCATCAGGTGATAATGACTCTAATTGAATAGTATTTACACCAACGACTTCCTTAAACAATTCCTCTACTTTTTTCTTCTCATCATCGCTCAAAACACTTTCGAGGTTCAATCCTTTATCAATCAATTTGTCGATACTGTCAGAGTCAACACGCTTGAAGGTTGTTTTCTCTAATTTAGATTCCAAAGTATTGATGAAATGCGAATCCAACGGAGAATCCATTACCAAAACATCATATTCCCGTTTTTTGGCAGAAGTAATAAAAGCATCTTGCTGGTTTACATCGCTTGCATATAAAAATACCACACTTTCATCTTTATTTGTCTGAATCGCCTGTACTTTTTCACGGTATTCGTCCAAAGTAAAATGCTGACCATCAACATTTTTCAATAAGACAAATTCTTTTGCACGGTCATAGAATTTATCGTCTGATACGATTCCGTATTTCACGAATACCCCTACACTCTCCCATTTCTCTTCAAATCCTGTTCGATCATTACGGAAGATTTCTTGCAATTTATCGGCAACTTTTTTAGTGATGTGCGAATTGATTTTCTTCACATTACCATCAGCTTGTAAATAACTACGAGAAACATTCAAAGGAATATCTGGCGAGTCAATCACCCCGTGAAGCATCTGCAAAAATTCTGGCACAACATCTTTAACATCGTCAGTGATAAATACCTGACGGCTATATAATTGTACTTTATCACGATTAAGCTGAAAGTCTTTCTTCATTTTCGGGAAGTATAAAACACCCGTCAAATTGAATGGATAATCAACGTTTAGGTGAATCCAAAAAAGCGGCTCTTCGCCGAAAGGATAAAGCTCTTTATAGAAAGTTCGGTAATCTTCATCAGTTAATTCTGATGGAGATTTTGTCCAAATTGGATTTGGGTTATTGATTACTTTACCATCAAATTCGATTTCAATTGGTAAAAATTTAGCGTATTTTTCAAGAATTCCACTGATTCTGAAATTATCTAAAAACTCTTCGGAGTCGGCAGCGATGTGTAAAATAATATCCGTTCCCCGTTCTGTCTTTTCGGCTTCAGTGATTTCAAACTCAGTGCTTCCGTCGCAAATCCAACGAGCAGGAGCATCATCACGGAAAGATTTAGAGATAATTTCTACATTTTCCGACACCATAAAGGCAGAATAGAAACCTAAGCCAAACTGACCGATAATTTGATTTGTATCAGGCGTGTCTTTGTATTTTTCTAAGAACTCCTTCGCTCCTGAAAAAGCAATTTGGTTGATGTATTTTTTAATATCTTCAGCACTCAACCCAATTCCTTTGTCAGAAATTGTTATTGTTTTTGCTTCTTTATCAACCGAAACTTTGATGGTCAAATCGCCCAATTCCCCATCAAATTCGCCCATTGAAGCTAATTTTTTAAGTTTCTGTGTAGCATCTACGGCATTTGAAACCAACTCACGTAAGAAAATCTCATGGTCAGAGTAAAGAAACTTTTTAATGATTGGAAAAATATTTTCCGTATTAATCGAAATTGTACCTTTTTCAGCTACCATATTATGTTTTAAATGTATGATGTAAGATGATAATGTATGACAGACGTTTTTACATAAAAAAGTCAGTAAAGTCTATCTCATCAAAGGCTGTTCCAAAGCATTATAAACTGACAGATTGTCAGTTTATAAAAAAATATTGCTTACAAGTGAGACTAATTCTGCCCCAATTGGTATTTATTTAGATTATTATTTCAAATAATACCAACCACAAAAACAACTGTGAAAAAACTACCAATGATTTGTTTATTTCTGCAATGTTTTAAAATCTTATGCACAGTCGAAAAACCATAGGCGGTTCAGATGGGATATTGGCATACACTACACTCGCCCTAAAAACCTGAGAATATTCGTCAGTAGTAGTCGGTGGTAGATTGAGACAGTAATTGGTGTGCTAAGTTTATTTTGATTGAAATTCTCTTGAATTTCAATCAAAAAATTATCTTTGCAGTATACCTAACTTGTTATTAGTTAATCAGCTGTGAAAGAACATTTTCAAATAATCACGATTAAAGACATTGCACGTAAGTTTAAATGCTCACCGTCAACGGTTTCAAGGGCATTGAACGATAACCCCGTGATCAATGAAGAAACCCGCAAGACGATTCAAGAATACGCCGAAAAAATGGGCTATCAGCGAAATATTATTTCGTTGAGTCTGCTCAATAAATCGTCGAAAACTTTAGGCGTAATTCTACCAAATATTAATCATTTTCATGAATCATCGATGCTTGAAGGGCTACAATCTACTTTTCAGCCACTCGGTTATTTACTCAATATTTGTGTAACCAACGAAAGCTACGAACTCGAAAAACAATATATCGAACGCTTACTTGCCAATAGGGTTGATGGTATTTTCTTGTCAATTTCACAAGAAACTTATGATGGCGGGCATTATGAACATATTGAAAAAGTAGTCAGACGTAATATTCCATTGGTGTATATCGACCGAAAATATGATGCGGCTTTGGCCAATGGCGTAATCGTTGACGACTACCAAGGAGCTTTTATGGCTACTCAACATTTGATAGAAATCGGTTGCCGAAAAATTGCACATTTGCATGGGCCAAAAGGCATGACGGTTTCGGAATATAGATTTAATGGCTACCGTGACTGTCTGCTTAAACATAATTTTTCGATTGATGAAACATTGATTTGTCCAACAAATTTTGAAGTAGAAAGTGCCATTGAACCAACAAAACATCTACTCGATTTGACCCAACCCCCAGATGCTATTTTTGGCGTAAACGACCACGTTTGTATTGGTGCGATGTCAGTGATTCGACAAAAAAACATTTTAATTCCGCAAGAAATCGCACTCGTGGGCTTTGATGACTCCCCGATTGCCCAATATTTTAGTCCGCCACTAAGTTCGGTACAGCGTCAGAGTCGTCAAATTGGCTTAGATGCATCTGAACTTCTTTTGGGACAATTAAATAATAAATTGCTAGAAAGTAAAGTTTTAGCTTCAAAACTTATAATAAGAGATTCTTCAAGAAGGTAAAAACAAGTATATTTCACAAAAACTATATTCACTTATAACTCTATTAATTCTATGGGAAAGTCACTTTCAATCTTTTTCGCCACGCTTTTGCTTCCGCTATTATCAAATGCCCAAATAAGTTTTTCTAACAATAAACCTAAATTTGGCGAAACTGTGAGTTTCATTTATAATCCTTCGCAAAGCCCTTTAGCAAATCTTTCGACAATTCGAGCAAGTGCTTTTTTCTTCAACGAAAAACTTACATTTACACCACCGCAAACCATTTTTCTTAAAAAAAATGGACAAGAATGGCGAGGAGAAATAAATCTCAATTCAAAAGGAACGGTTGGTGTATTGATGGCATTTAGAGACTCTACAGACAAAATAATTGATACAAACAAAGATAAAGGATATGTTATTTTAGTACATGATTCTCTCCAAAATCCTATAAAAGGAGCGTATTTAGGTTTGGCTTTTAACTATAACTTTTCTAATACTCATCCGCTATTCAAGTTTTCAAAAGATGTAACCAATCAAGTTGTTCTGATGGAAAAAGAATTTGCGAGACATCCAGAATTAAAAAAGGATATATTGTTGATGTATTTATCTCTGCTTGGACTTAGCAAAAAAGAAGGCTTTGAAAAAACCATTGATTCGGAATTAAGCACAAAATATGGAGATAATAGCGAATTAAAAACAAGTGAACTAATGCAGATATACCTGTTATATTC
>JAFEIL010000171.1 GCA_017495105.1 Emticicia sp.
GCTTAATTATTTTTTAATGCATCAATTCAAATAAATTGTATCCTAGCGAATTGAAAATCATTAAAAGAAAAAGAGTAAATACAAAGATTTAATCTAAAAATAAACGGGATAAATCCTATTTATGTGCGTTTCACTTATAAAATAACCCTTTTTTATTTTATAACATGAAATACATATTCCTTATTCTTGTTTTTGTGTCCTTTAATTCTATGGCTACCGATTATTTTGTTTCAGCTACTGGAAGTAATACTAATTCTGGAAAATCATCTAATTCCCCTTTTCTCACAATACAAAAAGCCCATGATTTAACGGTGGCGGGCGATACAGTTTTTGTCATGAATGGCACCTATGGTTCTCAATCGGGTCCAATTTTGAATGTTACTCGTTCTGGTGCTGCCACTGGTTATATTACTTTTAAAGCCTTCAAAGGGCATTTTCCTAAAATTACTGCGGCGGGCAATGTCTGGAATGCTGTATCAATCAATGGCTCCTACATTGTTTTTGATGGCTTTGAATTGATTGGTAATAACGCCAATATCACTTATGATAAGGCACTTGCCATTTATACCGAAGCGGCAAATGGTGGCACAAATTGGTCAACCTATGCCAATTATAATACGAATGCTATCACGATTGGAGGCCCAAGAGATGAATCTAAATTACCGCATCATGTAGTGGTTCGTAATTGTAAAGTACATGATTTTCCAGGTGGCGGTATCAACTCTATTCAAGCAGATTATACAACCATAGAAAACAATGTAGTTTATAATAATGCTTGGTACATGATGTATGCAGGCAGTGGTATTAGTATTTTGACACCCTTTAATTGGGATAGAACCACAGGGTACAAAAACATTATCAGAAATAACATTTGCAATACTAACAAGACAACAATTCCGTGGGTGAGTTTGAAAAAATTGAGCGATGGCAACGGCATAATTATAGACGTTAATCAAAGAGCGTATAATGACCAAAGCGGCACTACGCCTGACCCCGCAAATGCCTACACAGGCAGAACTTTGGTAGAAAACAATGTTTCGGTAAATAATGGTGGTTCAGGCATTCACACTTACAAAGCCGACCACGTGGATATTATCAACAACACTGCCTATCATAACGGTACGGTTGTGGGCTATCCCGATATTTTTAGCAACGCATGCCAAGATGTAAATATCATTAATAATATTATGTATGCCCGCTTGGGCGGCGATTGTAATTCCAAACCCAAGAATACAAGTGAAGTTTATAGCCATAACATTTATTTCAATGGAAAAGTGGGATTTCAAGGGCCTAATGACGTAGTTATCGACCCACAATTTGTGAACCTTTCTACTGATTTATTTCTAGGAAATTTCAACTTAAAAGCTAGTAGCCCGGCCATTGACCAAGGTTCAAATGCCGCTGGACTTTATGGTCAAAAAGATATTATGGGTATTGCTCGCCCGCAAGGAGCAAAACCTGACAAAGGAGCTTATGAATTTAATAATACTCCCGTTACAATTATCACTTCTTTGGAGAAACCATTTGATTCTGAGGCCATTCTTTATCCAAATCCCGTTTCAAAATTCTTATCTGTTAAGCTATCTGAAACGCAAAAAAGTAATGCCCAAATTGAAATCTTGAATTGTTATGGCACTTCAATAAAAAAGCAATTGCTTGATAACCTAACAAACGAAGTAAACGTTGAACAACTTTCGTCGGGACTGTACATCGTTGTTATTTCGCATGATAATCGGATTACTTCAGTGCATAAATTCCTCAAACAATAAACACACTTTATGAAAAATATTGGACTATATTTTATAGTAATTGTCTTATTACAAGTCAATTATGTGTTTTCTCAAAACTACAATATCCTTGATTTTGGGGCAAAAACCGATACCACTTTTTTGAATACAAATGCAATTCAGTCAGCCATTGATAAATGCTTTTTGCAAGGTGGCGGAGAAGTAATTATTCCAGCAGGACGATTTTTTACAGGAACAATCTTCTTAAAATCGAATGTGTATTTGAATCTCTCCGCTGGGGCAGTTTTGCAAGGAAGTTATAACCCAATGGATTATCCAGAACACAATATTTTTTCCGCCAAAAAGTTTGGGACAATCACGCACAATGGCATCTATGTTGAAAGCATGAAAGCTCTAGTTATTGCCGATAATGCTCATCATTTTGGAATTAAAGGCGAAGGCACGCTTAAAGGAGCTGGCGAGGGAAAGGCTTTCCAGTTGGGAATAAACAAAGATGGAAAGCCCAAAAATATCTTTTTTATTGGTTGTAAAGATGTCATTCTAAAAGAATTCGATATTCTTAATGCCGCCCAAATTTGCATATCGATTTCGGGGTGCGAAAGAGTTTTAATTGATGGTATTTATATGCGAAGTCTGGTCAATTGGAATGGAGATGGACTAGATATAGACGGAAAAGATATAATTATTTCAAATTCAACCATTGATTCGGAAGACGATGCCCTGTGTTTCAAAAGCGAATATTTGAACAAATTTTGCGAAAATATTACGGTCACCAATTGCATACTTTCTTCGCTTTGTAATGGAATCAAATTTGGAACGGGTTCACGCTCTGGTTTTCGAAATATAACGGTCAATAATTGTGTGGTCAAAAAGGCCTCGTTTAATGGCTATCGCCACTGGAATATGCCACCAAGTATTGTATATCAGCCCGAAATTCAAAGTATAAATACAGGAATTGTTATTTTGGGCGTTGATGGTGGCATTGTTGAAAATATCAATATTTCAAACATCATCATGACCGATGTTTTAAGTCCAATTTTCATCAGAGTTGGTAAGCGTTTTCTAAATCCAGAAAACAAACCTTCTGTGATGCGGCAAATTAATATTCAAAATATCAGAGTAGAAAGTAGGAGTGTTATTCCATCAGTAATTGCAGGTTTAGAAGAAAGTCCTGTGGAAGACATTAGGCTTTCAAACATTCGTATTTCTGTGCCAATTACCGTTAGTTCGGATTCTCTTAAAACGTTTCCTGCCGTCATTCCTGAAAACCTCAAAGGCTATCCTGAAAATAGACTCACCTTTGGTACAAAAATTTCTGCTGCTGCTTTTTATATCAAACACGCTAGAGGAATCACATTGAATGATATTTTAATAAAATATGCTGAAAATGAAGCAAGACCAGCTTTTTTAATTGATGATGTGAAAGACCTTAAGTTGAAAGACATTTTTGTTAACGACAAAAAATTGAAGAATAATCCAACCATGGTTTTGAAAAAAAATAGTGAAAAAATTGAAGTAATTGATTAAAATATATCTATGAAAAACAAAACAATTGGGCTTTGGCTTTTCCTTTTTTTTCTGAAATTCCAACTGAATGCACAGCAAAATGCCTCCAAAAATATTGCCGACAAATATTATCAACTCATCGAAGCACCTATTTCCTCCGACAAGTGGAATGCTTGGCGTATAGAACTAAAGGCTTGGAAGGATTCAACTTTGAATTTTCTTAAATACAAAGGCGAAAATTATCAAAAAAAGGAATATAAATGGGCTTCCAGTGCGTATGCTACTTATTTTTTGATGGCAAATGATAAAAATCTTTATGACAAAAATGGTCATTACGACATCAAAAATTGCCTGAAAAAGTATGAAGAAAATTATGGAGGTGTTGATGTGGTGGTTTTGTGGCCTACATATCCGCAGTTAGGTTTTGATAATAGAACCCAATATTCGTTTTACCGAAATCTTCCTGATGGAGTTCTTGGCTTGAAAAAACTCTGTGATGAACTTCACCACATGGGTAAAAAGTTAATGATTGCCTACAATCCGTGGGATAATAGTGCCAGAAATCAAGGAAGAACCGATGATGAAGAATTGCTCGATATGCTGAAAGAAACAGGAGCAGATGGGGTCTATTTAGATACAATTTCAAACATTGACGGTTTTTTTCAACAAATGCAAAAAACGAATCGAACGGCGATTTTTCAATCAGAAATACCAATTACACCACTTGCATTAAACCAAGTACATCAATCGTGGTTGGAGGTTGGTTGGAATGATAAAGTCAAAAACCTAGAATTTGGCGAAGTACCCGCCCTTGTTCGCAATCGTTGGTTGGAGCAGCGACATACAATTTATCGGTTATCTCGATTTAGTCATGAGCAATCCACCATTATTCAAAATGCCTGGATAAATGGTTGTGGTGTGGTTTTCTGGGAAAATGTGTTCGGTACTATCAATGAACTAAATCCCCGTGACCGAACGCTACTTCGCTCTATGTTGCCAATTCAGCGACAATTTTCTGAATTTTTCACCGAAGGCAACTGGTTTCCGCTATTTCCCATTAAACTCAACCGTGTTTATGCTAGTCAATGGAGTTTAGGCAACAAAAAACTGTGGACAATTATCAATCGTCAAGAGCAAGTGGCAATGGGTAGAATAGCAGAAATGGATGAAATTAAAGGCATGAAATACTTTGATTTGATAGCCGGAACGGAAATACAAACCGAAAGAGAAAATGGGAAAATCGCCTTGTATGCTACTTACAAACCCAAAGCAATTGGTTGTATTTTGGCGATTTCTGAAAGTGAATTGACCAATGAATTCTATACTTTTCTGAAAAAACAAAAAGAAATATATCGAAAAGTTGATTTTAACAATACTTTTACTCAACCTATACCACGTTTAAAATCTGTTGTTTTTACTAAAAAATACACTAAAAATTCGCTACCCAAAGGTATGATAGCGATTCCAGTACCAACTGATTCTGCAATAATGACCTTTGCTTTTCGACAAAGAGAATGTGGTTTTTATCCTCTTGGAAATTTTACGGATTATGCCTTGAGTCAAAATAGGAATGAGATTACATCAAGTAGGGTAACTGCAAAATTAAAACATTTTGCTATGGATGAAACGCATGTAACCAATGCCCAATTTGCTCAGTTTTTAAAAGCAAGTGCTTATAAACCAGCATATTCAGAAAACTTTTTGAAACATTGGGTAAATAACGCTCCGCCCACAGGTCAAGAAAACCACCCCGTTGTTTGGATAACATTAGCCGATGCACGTGCTTATACCAAATGGGCAGGAAAACGACTACCGACCGAAGCCGAATGGCAATGGGCTGCACAAAACGGTAAGGAAGAAACAACTTATCCTTGGGGAAATAACTTTGATTCAACAACCGTAAATACAGGACAATGGAAAGGCTCAACTTCAGTTAATACATTTGAAAAAGGAAAAACAAAACAGGGCTTGTACGATATGAGTGGCAACGTATGGCAAATGACTGAAAGCGAGCGAACCGATGGCTATAACAATTTTCTCATTTTAAGGGGCGGGAGTTGGTACGCCAACCGTGCCTCAGAATGGTATGCCGATGGAGGAGCTCAGAAAACAAATTTTGGAGCAAAATATTTACTTACTTGGGCAGGGCTAGATAGGTGTGCTACCGTTGGCTTTAGATGTGTGGTAGATATTCAAAATTGAAA
>JAFEIL010000005.1 GCA_017495105.1 Emticicia sp.
ACTATTTGATAGCCAATTAGTTACAGTTTACATAAATCTTTTGACACGTACTTAGTAAAAATTTAGAAAATTACTCCATAAAAAAGGTTCAACTTGAGCCTTTTTTAATATCGAGTTTTTCTAATTTAGTTTTTTTAGAAAATAATATTCATGCTTCGTATCGAAATAAAAATAAAAGTTTCTATTTTAGTACTTTGATTATAAAAGCAATTAATTTCTATTTCACCCCTAATAAAAAATGAACTTATTCGAGATTAAAGAGCAAGCAAAAGTCTATGATGTTGTCATTGTTGGTTCGGGAGCTGGTGGTGGTATGGCGGCATATCAGTTGGCAAAGGCTGGTGCTAAAGTTTGTTTGTTGGAAGCTGGTGGCTACTTCGACCCCGCTGACCCAAAGTACATTACCCAAATGAAAAACCCTTGGGAATCGCCACGTCGTGGAGCAAGCACTCGTCTTCGTCCGTTTGGCGATTTTGATGCTGCTTGGGGTGGCTGGGACATTGAAGGTGAGCCATATACTGCCGCTCAGGGTACGCAATTTCGTTGGTTTCGCTCAAGAATGTTGGGTGGACGTACAAATCATTGGGGACGTATTTCGATGCGTTTCGGCCCAGATGATTTTAAAAGAGGTTCAATGACTGGCATCGGCGACGACTGGCCAATCGACTACGAAGACCTCGCTCCATATTATGATAAAGTAGATAAATTTATTGGACTTTTTGGGACAAAAGAAGGTATCCGAAATGAGCCTGATGGTCATTTCTTGCCTCCTCCAAAACCACGTTTGCACGAATTAATGCTCAAAAAAGCGGCCACAGGCATCGGAATTCCAGTAATTCCTTCTCGAATGGCCATGCTTACTAAGCCAATCAACGATTCTCGTGGTGCGTGTTACTATTGCGGTCAATGCGGTCGTGCTTGTTCAGCCTACGCTGACTTCTCGGCATCTTCGGTACTTTGTATTCCTGCGGCAAAAACTGGAAATTTAACTTTGATTAATAACGCAATGGTGCGTGAAGTTTTGACAGATTCAAACACTGGACTTACAACGGGTGTTTCGTATGTCAATAAAATGGATTTGAAAGAATATACAATTAAAGGTAAAATTGTTGTTTTGGCTGCAAGTACTTGCGAAACAGCTCGTATTCTTTTAAACTCAAAATCTTCAAGATTTCAAAAAGGACTCGCCAACGATAGTGGTGTTGTGGGTAAATACCTCAATGACTCGACAGGTGCGAGTCGCCAAGCATTTATTCCTTCTTTGATGGATAGAAAACGCTATAATGAAGATGGTGTTGGTGGTATGCACGTATTTACGCCGTGGTGGCTAGATAACAAAAAATTGGATTTTCCTCGTGGTTATCATATCGAATATGGCGGTGGTATGGGAATGCCAGGCGGCGGATTTGGTGGCGGAATTGAGCGTGTAAACGGACTTTATACTGATAAAAATGGTGGCAAAAAACGTGCTGGTGGCTATGGTTCGGCATTGAAAGAAGACGTGATTCGTACTTACGGAGCCTATATAGGAATGGCTGGACGTGGAGAACCTATTCCGTTGGAGTCTAACTATTGTGAAATTGACCCAAATAACGTCGATAAATATGGTATTCCGACACTTCGCTACAATTACAAATGGAGTGAAAACGAAATCAAGCAAGCCAAACACATGCAGGATACGTTTGAGCAGATTATTCATGAAATGGGCGGTGTAGCTATGGGTAAAAAACCAGACGCAAGTACAAACTACGGCTTGGCACAACCTGGAGAAATTATCCATGAAGTAGGAACTGTTCGTATGGGAAGTGATCCTAAAAAATCTGCTCTAAATGGCTGGCAACAAGCACATGACGTGAAAAATTTATTTGTGGTTGATGCAGCTCCATTTGTTTCGCAAGGTGATAAAAACGTTACTTGGACAATCTTGGCGAGTTCATGGCGTACTTCAGATTTTATCATCGACCAAGTAAAAGCTAAGAATTTATAATTTAGACAGGAGATTAAAGATTCGCGATACGATACTTTTTTAATTATTTGATTATCAGTAGTTTATAAATAAAATCCCGTATCTCAAATCTTATATTTCGCATCCAAATAAAGAAAAACATGAAACGTAGAGATTCATTAAGAGCAATATCTTTAGGTACTTTCGGAATGGCTGCTTTACCAACTACCGACTTGGTAGCGGCAGCTCCAGAACCTAAGCCGTTTAAGACCACGCCAGCACGTATTCCCGAAGAGATTGAGCGTGATAAAAAATTGATGGCCGAGAAGTTTTTCACAGCTGCCGAATTGACAACAATTGGTATTTTGTGCGATATTATTATGCCTGCCGATGGTAAATCTGGAAGTGCAACGCAAGCGGGTGTACCTGCTTACATCGAGTTTATGGCAAAAGACCAACCTTTGTATCAGACTCCGCTTCGTGGAGGTTTAAAATGGTTGGACATTGTATGCGTAAAACGCTTTGGAAAAGCATTTTCTTTATGTTCAGCAAAGGAAAGAATCGAAATAGTTGACGAGATTGCCTATCCAAACGATGTTAAACCAGAATATACCCAAGGTGCATCTTTTTTTACGCAAATGAGAAATCTGACTGTTGCTGGATTTTTTACTACTCAAATGGGTTTTGATGCTTTGGGTTATGTAGGAAATCGCCCGAATCAATGGGATGGTGTTCCTCAAGAAGTATTGGATAAATACGGCTTGAAGTACGACCCAATTTACGACAAAAAAGATTGATTTTTTTAGTTTAAACCTCATGAGTTTCGAACAGTCTTACCGTTCAAAACCTATGAGGTTTTTTATGGATTTACAACAAAGCTCTATCCAAATGCACATAACCGCCATCAACGTGAATCAACTGGCCGGTTGTGTGGCTTGATTTATCAGAAAGTAAGAAAACTACCATATTTGCTATTTCTTCCGCAGATGTCATTCGGTTGCCCAACGGAATTTTTGCATTAATTTTTTCTAAAGTTTCCGCTGGATTTGGTAATGTTTGTACCCACTTTTCGTAGAGAGGTGTATAACATTCGGCAACAATCAAAGAATTAACTCTGATATCGTATTTCAATAATTCAACGGCCCATTCACGGGTTAGTGCATTTCTGCCACCATTGGCGGCTGCGTAGGCTGACGTGCCACCTTGTCCAGTTTCGGCAGTTTTTGAACCAATATTTACAATCGAACCTTTTGATGCTTTCAAGGCAGGTAAAGCATGCTGAACAATCAGATAATAATGAACTAAGTTTTTGTGCAAAGACTCCATAAATCGTTCATAATTACCGTTTTCGAGCCCAACACTATCGTTTACACCTGCATTATTCACCACACCATCAATTTTACCAAACTTTTGATTGATTTCTGCAATGGCTTTTTTACATTCACTAGGTTGCGAAAGTTCGGCAACAACTTGCTCGCATTTTTGACCCAAAGCAACTATTTCGTTGACTAATTTTAAGTTATCGGCTTCATTACGGCCAACGATTACAGGAATCGCTCCTTCATTCGCCAACACTCTCACGATGCCTTCTCCGATGCCTTTTGCTCCGCCAGTTACTATAATTACTTTGTCGCTTAAATTAAGATTCATTTGTTTTAAAATGGATTTTTGAGGTTGAATTGTTTTATTATCTGTAAAAATTATTTCACAACATGAAATTCTAAATCTTGAAAATCAAAGCTAAAATCAGTCAATGGAGAAATCGCTTCCATAGTCATTCCTGCTGCTTTACCTTCAGTGTCTAAGTTGAATTTTACAAAAGCATCTGCATCGAGGCTTCTATCGTTCCATTTTGCTACAAATGTATTGCCTTTATAATAAAGCATTTCGCCAGAAAGTCTCGGCGAACGTTTTGAGGCAAACATCAATTTGCCATTTTTCAAAGAAATCGTTATATCGCCAAACCACGCATCACGGAATGTACCAGCAAATTGATTAAGGTCGATTTTTGTGTTATTCTTTTGTTGAGCTTCGATGGCTGTCCATATTTCGCTAGTAATTTTTGCCGCATTTTCGTTGCCTGCCACTACACGAGTGTGATATTCGGCTACACGGTCAACTTTAGGCATTCTTAAATAGCTATCTTTGATGGTATTTGTGACGGCCGTAAAAGCGGCACCGACTTGTTGGTTGGTGAAAACAATGATTCCAAGTTTCATTTCGGGCAAAATTGTCACTTGGGTTACGATTCCTGCCAAACCGCCCGTGTGAGTGGCTTGTTTATAACCTTTTACATCGCTCAAAAACCAACCTAAACCATAAGCCGAAAAATGCGTATTATAGGCTGTCGTGCCACGAACTGGAATAATCGTCTGTGGTGTCCACATTTCTTCATGAACCTCTTGGCTGAAAAGTCTTTTTGAACCATCGCCGTATTTTCCGCCATTTATTTGGGCGATTACCCATTTACTCATGTCCGAAACGCTGCTGTAAATTCCACCTGCGGCATTAGCGGTTTCGCTCCAATCAATGCCAATGGCTTGTACTTTTCCGTTGACGGGTGCGTGCGGGTCTATAACATTCGATTTATCTTTCAATCGGCTCAATGAAGTCGCAGTTTTTGTCATACCTAGCGGTTGCATGATGCGTTTTTCAACAAAATCTTCCCATGAATTTCCCGATACCCGAGTCACGACTTCGCCCGCTACAATGTAAAGATTATTGTCATAATCATATTTTGAACGAAAACTCGAAACAGGTTTTAGATATCGGAGATTGTGAATAATGTCAGTTTTGGTAAAATCGCTCGAATCGGGCCACATCATTAAATCGCCCGCACCCAAGCCCATTCCGCTGCGATGACACAGTAAATCTCTGATTGTGAATTCTTCTGTTACGAAAGGATTGTATAATTTAAACTCAGGAATAACATCGGTCACTTTGGTATCCCACGTAATTTTCTTTTCATCAACCAATATTCCTAAAGCGGCAGCGGTAAAGGCTTTACTGTTTGAAGCTACACCAAAAAGCGTGTTTTCATCAACTTTTTGTTGGGTTTTTAGCGAACGAACGCCATAACCTTTGGCATGAATTACTTTGTCGTCTTTAATAACCGCTACGGCAATACCTGGAACATCAAAAGTTTTCAGAGTTCGCTCAACCAAGGCATCAATTTCGGGTGAAGTAATGGTTTGAGCTTTGCTCGAAAAAATGCTTGATGATAAAATGATAAAAGCAAATAGGATTTTTTTCATGGGGTAAAGAATAAAGATGAATATAATGCCCGAATTTATCTTAATTTGAGGAGAAATACAATTTATGGTATTTCTGATTAAGCCAATGCCACTAAAGCAGTCCTGTTGGCATTCGATGTTTTGTGTAGTTTGGTTTTGAGCTAAATATTATAGAGGTCTTTCAATATCTTTTCGGAGAGTATCGGGCGAAGTTTGTTGAGAAAAATTTCTTAGTATGTGTCAAAACTTTTAAAAGAGCAATATAATTTGTAATAT
>JAFEIL010000129.1 GCA_017495105.1 Emticicia sp.
CTATAAAAGCTGTGGTAAATATGCCCTTGCCAATTATTACTGGATAGTTACAAAAAAAGTTATTTGGCTGAAGTTATTTCTAAATTTGGATTACTAGATTTTAACCGAAACTTAGATTCAAGTAATAAATTATTTACCAAAGTTTCAGGGTTAAAAAACTATATAAATTATATACTTTGTGTGCCTTGCCAAGCGGGCTTAATTAAAAATAAAGCCGAAAGGCTGGTCTCAAACAAAAACACATTTTTTTGCCGCTACGGCGGTCCGAAATGATCCTGACTAGTCGTCCGCCTTCAAATTTCGCTAACAATATTTTGTGCTACAAGAAATCCTTTGTAAGCGAAATTTTACAAATGGAATGAAAAAAACACGAGGAACAATTAGTGTTTATTTCTAAATCAGTAAATTACTAGTTTTTAGTACTTTAAAAATGTAAAAAATATTTTAAAAGAATGAATTTTAGTATTTTCAGTTAAGCCGAAACTTTATAAATAAAATTATAGCCTTAAAAAAATAAAAATTTCACTTTCGATTATCCTTGAATAAACCATAAATAAAATGAAAAAATCAATGACCATCCTATTCTTGCTTTTAAGCTTTTTGACTCAAAGCCATGCACAATCAAAAGACCTAATCCTCATAAAAGAACGGATTGTGACGGAGCTTATGAAAAACAAACCCAACGACCAACAAGTAGCACTTATTTTATCTCAATTTAACGAAGACAATGGAAGTTTTAAAGATATAAATTATTCCGACTTAAGCCGTACAGCGAGCTTTCCACATGGCCGACACACGAGTGATTTGGCCTATTTAGGAAAAGCGTACAAAACTCCTTCTTCTAGTTACTTTCAGAGTGAAAAAGTAAAATCTGTCATTAGGAAAGGCTTAGAATTTTGGATAAAAAACGATTTTGTGGGGGAAAATTGGCACGATAATCAGATCACCACACCAACTAATCTATTAAACCTTATGCTTGCAGTTGGCAATGATTTACCCAAAGAAATGGTAGAAAAAGTACAGCCAATGATTCAAAGAGCTAATATGAGTGCTTCTGGGGCTAGACCTAGTGGTGACAGAATTGTGATTGCGGGCTTAGTAGCAAAAAACCTGCTGTTTTTAGGAAAGGATTTAGAATTTGATGAAATAATAAAAATTATTGCCGAAGAAATGAAATTCTCCACAGGTCAGCGAGGCATTCAACATGACTTCAGTTTTCATCATCGGCCCGACAGAGTAAATAATACAGATTCTTACGGATATGGAAAATTCGCAAATGCTTATGGAGAGTGGTCTTTTTATGTTTCAGGCACTAAATACCAATTTCCAAAAGACAAAATAAACTTATTGGTAGATTATTATTTAGATGGTATTTACAAGCAACAGACCTATGGAATATATACAGATGTGGCCGTAAAAAATAGATCTATCACTCAACAAACTACTTTTAAACCACAAGAAACCTTGGAAATAGAAAGAGTATTGCTCAGCACAGATTATAGAAAAAAAGAATTAGAAGAAATTATTCGTCTTAGAAAAGGTGAAGCAAAACCATCACAATCTTTCGCAAAATTTTTCTGGCAAACAGAGCATTTTGTTTTTCAGAGACCCGAGTTTTATACGAGCGTAAGAATGTTCTCTACCCGAAATAGAAATATGGAGGAACCTTACAACGGCCCCGGAAAACCCACTCATCACAGAGCAGATGGCACAAATTATTTGGTTTTAAAGGGCGATGAATATTTAAATATTTGGGCAGCTTATGATTGGCAAAAGATATCTGGAACCACAATCATGCAAAAACCTTCACTCCCCGGCCCCAATGAGATTCAAAAAGAAGGTCTAACGAGTTTTGTGGGTGCCGTAACAGATGAATTGTACGGTGCAGTGGCTTTTGATTTTAAAAGCCCACATGATTTGCTTGAAGCAAAAAAATCGTGGTTCTTTTTTGATAAAGAATATGTTTGTTTAGGTGCCGGTATTAAACCCAAAAAATCTTTGCCAATTGTGACAACCATAAATCAGGTTTTGCTTAAAAGTGAAGTAAGTATAATGCAAAATGGAGAAAAAAAAGTATTAAAAAATGGCAATAGAGTGGCTGAAAATGTGAAATGGGTGTATCAAGACAAAGTAGGATATGTTTTTCCAAAACCAACCACCATTAACGTTTCGAATCAAACTGAAACCGGCAGATGGTCAGACATAACAGACCAAAAAAATATTAGCAAAGAGTTAGTAAGTACAGAAGTATTTAAATTATGGTTTGACCATGGCGATAAAATAAACGATATAGATATTCACGGCAAACGAAAACTAGACCAAAGCCCTGGATATGAATACATTGTAGTGCCCAATAGTTCGGAAAAAGAATTGGAAGAGAGCAGTGCAAATAATGGAAGTATTGAAATTATTTCTAACACAGAAGAATTGCAAGCTGTAAAACACAATAAGCTTGGCATCATTCAGATGGCCTTTTATAAGGGAGGAGAGCTTCAAATTGCAAAAAATAAAAAAATAAAAATGCATAGCCAAGGTATGGCTATGTTAAAAATGAATGGAGAAAACATTACGACTGTAACCGTTTCGGATCCTTCACGAAGTTTAAGCAAAATACTCATTACTTTGCCAAGTATTCATATGTCTTTAGGCAAAGGGTTTTTATGCTTGCCTGATAAAAAAAGCAATACTACGATGATAATAATAGACTTGCCACAAGGGGTTTATTCAGGCAAAAGTGTTAGTGTAAAGTTGTAAAAACCACTTAAGCAAATGAAAATTTCTCGTAAAAATTTTGTTAAATCTTTGGCTTTAAGTCCTTTTGCTATACAATCTCTAAATACTTTTAATAATGACTTGGAAGAAGATTTACCTATCTGGAAGTTTGAAAACTTAAATACTAAAATTAATGATGCAGTCATAATTCAGTCAGTGGAATTATTAAAAACCATGAATCAAGTGTTTTTGATAGTAAAAGCCAGTGGAGAAGTGGGAATCACCCAATGCAATGACCGAATGCCCCACTTAGTATCTTTATTGGAAGGCTTGGTAATACCGCATTTTAAAGGTAAAGATGCTCGAGATTTACCCAAACTCGTTGATAACGCTTATCGTCTGAATTCTAATTATAAGTATGCAGGCATGCCCTTATGGAATTGCATCGGGTCTGTAGAAATTGCTTGTTGGGATTTGCTCGGTAGAATATCCAAATCACCTGTCTATAAGCTTCTTGGAAAATCTTTAAGAAAAGAATACCCCGTTTATATTTCCGACTGGAACCGTGAAGGTGATGTTGAAAAAATAGCTTCGAATCTTTTAGAAAAAATAACTTTGACGGGTGCCAAGGGAGTAAAAATTAAAGTAGGCGGAAGACTGACCAATTCAGAAAAAAACACAGAATATACTAAAAAATTTATTCCGATACTTCGTAAAATTTTAGGAGATAGTTTTGCCATTTACGCGGATGCCAATGGCTCTTATTCGGTTGAAGAAGGAATAGAGACTGGAAAACTATTAGAAGAATACGGAATAGAGATTTTTGAAGAACCGTGCAATTTTGAGGATGAAGACGGAATGCGAAAAGTTTCAAGAGCACTCAATAAATTGAAATTAGCGGGCGGTGAACAAGATAGCAGTGTCTTCAGGTTTGAACGCCTAGCCCGCACAAATGTATATGATATTCTTCAGCCAGACCTCTATTACAACGGTGGAATCTTAAAAACCCTACAAGTAGCCGAAATTGCCAAAAAATATAAAAAATATATTGCACCACACACCCCTAAAGCCGATCCGCTGATTGCTCCGTTTTGGCAGGTGGCAGCTCTTATTGAAAATTTGTATGGTTTGCAAGAGTGTGTATTTAATCCCACAGAAAAACCCAAAGAATGGTTTACTCCAGACATAAAAATTATCAACGGAAAAATAAGAATTCCGGATATTCCAGGATTAGGAATTGAATACGACCCCATTATTTTTAGAAATAGGATAAAATGAAACGGTCATAACTAAGATTTTAGACACACCGAGAAATAATTATTTCGTAGCGTCTTTGTGCCTTAGCGGTTAATTATAAACAAATGAAATTTATAAATTAAATAGAAACAAATCGCCTTGTATGCTACTTACAAACCCAAAGCCATTGGCTGTATTTTGGCGATTCCTGAAAGTGAAATAACCTATGAATTCTATACTTTTCTAAAAAAACATAAAGAAATTTATCGAAAAGCTGATTTTAACAACACTTTTACTCAACCAACTCCACGTTTAAAACCTGTTGTTTTTACTAAAAAATATACCAAAAATTCGCTACCTAAAGGTATGATATCGGTTCCAGTACCAACTGATTCTGCAAAAATGAACTTTGCATTTCGACAAAGAGAATGTGGTTCTTATCCCCTTGGAAATTTTACCGATTATGCCTTGAGTCAAAATAGGAATGAAATTACAACAGGTAGGATATCTGCAAAACTAAAACCTTTTGCTATGGATGAAACGCATGTAACCAATGCCTAATTTGCCCAGTTTTTAAAGGTAAGTTCTTACAAACCGGCACACTCAGAAAACTTTTTAAAACATTGGGTGAATAACGCTCCGCCCGCAGGTCAAGAAAATTACCCAGTTGTTTGGATAACATTAGACGATGCCCGTGTTTATGCCAAATGGGCAGGAAAACGACTACCGACTGAAGCCGAATGGCAATGGGCAGCCCAAAATGGTAAGGAAGAAACAACTTATCCTTGGGGAAATAACTTTGATTCAACAGCCGTAAATACAGGACAATGGAAAGGTTCAACTTCAATTAATACATTTGAAAAAGGAAAAACTAAACTGGGCTTGTTCGATATGAGTGGCAACATATGGCAAATGACTGAAAGCGAGCGAACCGATGGCTATAATAATTTTCTAATTTTAAGGGGCGGGAGTTGGTACGCCAACCGCGCCTCAGAATGGTATGCCGATGGTAGGGCTCAAAAAACAAATTTTGGAGCAAAATATTTACTAACATGGGCAGGCTTAGATAGGTGTGCTACCGTTGGCTTTAGATGTGTGGTAGATATTCAAAATTGAAAACTTTGCTTTAAAATTAAACCTATAAAAATGAAAATTTTATTAACGCTCATTGTAGCCATTTCATTTATGTCAATTAATATCGTTGCTCAAAAAAAATGTCTGGAAAGGTACATTCCAAAGATTTTTCAAGTAAGATATGAACTTATGTCAAGCTGAGAATAGCAGACCAAATTGGTCCTTCGTTAATTTTGGTGAAAGGTTAATTTCCTTTAAACTCCAAGAATTTTTATTCAAAAAAATACAGTTTAAATATGCTAAGGATTAAGTAAATTTTTTATTACTATTTAATAACTTTGGCTCAATGGAAATAATTGGGGAGAAGTTTGATAATTATTATTTTTGTTTCATGGAAGAACTACTTAGAATTTGCGTGCCATC
>JAFEIL010000286.1 GCA_017495105.1 Emticicia sp.
ATCAATTACCAGCTCTTTGCCTTGTGCCTGAATTTTGTTTTTAAGGCTTTGTATTTGTGTTGCATTGGTATCTATAAAAACAGGATCGGTATTGCTTAATACAAACTCCAATTTTCGCCCAACTTGGTCGAGTAATTTGATACGTGCTTCACGGGCAAAGCGTTTTAAGTTGTTGGTATTCATTATAAGGAGATGCGTTTGTTTTCGTCAATGATTTTTAAATACTGTTTTTTTAATGCCTCCACATAATCTTCCACATCCTGCTGAGTTTCTAATTGAGGTTTTTTGAATTGTACTTTTACGCTGTCTCTTGGCACAAAAACTATACGTGGTTTAGGTGGCTCTGTGCTGCCAGGTTCTTGAGGTTTAGCAGGATTTGCCAATTGGTTCATCCATTCCAATTGTTTTTGATAAACATCATTGGCAGTGTAAGTGGCTTTGGTTCTAATGTTGCCTATGAAACGTTCTTGATTTAAGTCTGTAATGGCAGTTTCAAAAGGTTTCAAAATATCTATCTGTTGAGGTGCTGTGAGCTTGGCAAAATCATCAAATGATTTTAGCTTGTCAATTGTTTGTTTAATGCATTGTATTGCAGCTTCTCTTTCTGTATTTATTTGTGCTAATACCTCTGTTTTTACTTCCTCCAAAGCTGCTTTGGCTTCCTGCATTAGGTTGCCTTTGTATGGTGCAGGACTTTCCTTTACCATGTTTAGCTTTTCTATACTTTGTTGGTCTATGAAGTTAAAATTGGCATTATTGCTTTCGAGGTAGAATAGCACATTTTCAAAAATTTCCTTTTGCGAGCCATTCATAAACTTGCGGATTGCATCTAAAACATTGTCTTTGTCGTCCAATAAATTATCTTGATATTGGTCTAATGCGTTAAAGAAATAAGGGTGGTCTTTTTCAGACAATAGTTTAATTCTGCTTATGGGTTCGCCCATTGCTTCTAAAAATTGGAAACGACTTCTCATGTTGTAAATCAGCATCAAGTCGTTTAACTCTTGGTTTATTCTCTGTTTGAAAAACCTTGAAACTTCTTTAGGTTCATTGCCAAGATTGGGTTCATTGAAATATTCTTGGTAAAATGCCTTTAGTTTTAATAACTGACTGTTTTGAATTTCTTCTTCAAGTTCTATGATGGTATTGCTGTATTGGTTGTTTTTTTGCAAGGCATCCAATGTTGCTTTATCATCCAATGGATTGCTGTCTTGTTTCAGGTTAATTTTATTGCGTTTATACAACTTTGCAATAATGCATAGCACAGCAGCTTGATACCAACCATAAGGTCTGGAATTGAAAAAATCTAAGAGATTTTTGATGGTTGTTCTTTCGTGGTTTGCTTTGTTGCGTTGTATTCTGTTTAATATCTCTACTTCAATTTCATGCAGTTCATCCGTAAACAAAAGGCTGTCTTGTGAAGCAATGATATTCACCAAGTGAGTTTCTGTAAATGCAGCAGGCAGCATATCCAGTTTTGGATAAATCATTTTAATTAATTGCTGCACCCCTGTAACCACTTTAGTTTTAGGGTCACGAGTACCAATGTTTGAAAGTTCAGAACCATTCAGAAAAACTTTTGCATCACCAATCATTTCTTTTAACTGGTTAAGCAATGTTCTTCTGCGTTCATTATTCAATTGTTGTTTTTCTCTTAGTATCTGAATTTTGGCTACTTCAAGTGAAGGAGATTGGGTTGTTTGAATGTATTTTTCAGTTTTTACAATCAATGGCAATTCAATATGCATACGACTATCTACAGGCAACAAAATGATTAATTCATTTTGCCTGCCCATAGAGAAGAATGAAATGTTGGCTTCAGTTGTACCATTTAGATTAAACTGGGTAATGAAGTTTACAAAAAAGTCTTTTTGAGTAAGGGCTGTATCATCTAACTTTTTACCAAACTCATAAGGCTGCCCTATGTTATCTAATTTTACTTTTGAATCTTTAAGTATGTCTTCAAAAATGAATGTGGCTAACAATTTGTTTGCTGCTCCTTCATCAATATCGGTATTTTTAATTTCCTTTTCTACATCTTTCTCCTGATTGGTAAGGTATTCATAGGTGTTGGCAGAAGTACGCTGAATGTAGGTTTGGCTTTCTAAAAGGTTTAAAGCTTCTTGCACCTCTTTTTGGAATGTGTCAATATCTACTTCAAACTTTGGTAATAATAATGTGGTGATGTTTTTGATATTTGAGTGAAACCCTTTTACATATTTTACCAAGAACAAGGCTTTTAAAATATCCACTGCTAAAGGTGATATTAAACCTCTTTCAGCAGAAGTAATGTCGTTAAAAACAGATGCTCTAAAATCGTGTCTGATGGCATCAAATAGCATTGGGAATGTTACCAATGTATCCAGTTCTTTATCCTTTAAACTTTTGGCTGCACGGTGGCAAACTTCAAGTAATGATCTTTCTCCAGTAGATTGTGCACGGCCTGTAAAAGCATCATGCTGTGATAGTGCTTTTATGGCATCCTGAAACAAATCGAACTGATAAGAAACAAAAGGAAAAGTATTTTGAAAATGCTCTAATGATTGGTAGCCTTTATATTTTTTTGAATCATCGGTAAATTGAAAAAGAACGGAAATAATGTTTTTATCCTTTTCATACATTTTTTCCAATAGCCCATTGCCTTCATCAGTTTTTAGTAATAAACGCTTTTGAATTACTTCATCAGCATTGGCACTGGTTAAAGGCACACGGTACATAAAACGAGCCTTGATTTTTGAAAAGGTATCAGCTTGTGCCTGTGTAAACCTTGAAATAGTTGCATCAATATCATCCTGAGAGGTTACAATTACAAATGAATTGCCGTTGGTTCTTACTGCCAATTCCTCTGCAATGGTTTGTAGACTTAGCATTTTATTGATGTCGTCTGCAATAAATTGCCCTACTTCATCCGCACAAAAAATGATGCGTTGTTTATCTAATTCACAATGCTTGTTAACTAGCTTTGCAAACGTTTCAATATCTAATTTGTATGTTCTACTTTGATTATTGATTATATCTCTAGCTTCATCAGTTTTAATACCTCTTATTTCTGCATAAACAGAAATCATTTGGTTCATGTGGTATGAATAAACACTATCTCGGTGTTGCTCCCAAGAATGATTATAATTCTTTTGATATAGGTCTTTAAATTTCTCAAACAAACCATTCTGGTCAAGCTGTCTTTCTATTTCTGCAATCTCGGGATAGATTGGATGGTAGCCGTAACTTTCATTTAATGCTTTTAGAAATACCATTAAAACCCTGTCTGTAAAATTCTCATTGTTATCAGCTCCATCAGCTTTACCTTTTATATTGAATAGTATTGCCTTATTGGTAATTTTAGAAGCTTTTTTGATAGTTGCCTGAAAGTCAAAGTAGTTACTATCAACTTTATCATAAAAAATATCAGCACTTTTTTTGCCATTTATTTCTTTATTATTAAGAACCAAGGCAATCATTTTTAGTAAATGAGATTTACCTGAGCCGTAATAACCAGAAATCCAAACACTGCTGTTTACTTTTTGACTTGCAATTGCATCAAATAATTCAGGAAGCAATTTTGGCTTTAGTATTTCTTTGGTAAGAACATATTCTTCCAATTCCTGCATTAAATTCCTATCGTCATTGGAATAGATAACACCTCCAATTTCTCTATTGATGTCTTTTTTATAAATTGATTCTTGATTCATAATTTAATTGTAATTGTTCAAATTGTGAGCACGGTATTCACTTTCTTCGTTTACTAAACCAAAAAGTTTTAATGAGAAATTATCATATATGCCCGGATAGAAAAAGACAAAAGGTTCATTATTTAGTAAGGCTTGAATATCTACCAAAAGTGGAACAATTGATAACATAAGATAAGCTTTATCAATTCCATGAATGAAAACTATCTTATGCTCTGATTCACTCATTTTATTTTGAATAGCAGGGATTATCATTTTACTGACACTTAACGGACCAAGCAAGCTTCTTTTGAAATCTCTACTTGAATAATATTTTTGATTTTCAATGATAGTATCTAATGGACCTTGAGCTTTGAGCACTTCAAGGCATAAATTATATAAATCAATAGCTAATACAGGAACATTAGCTGCATTTAGTCTTTTAATTAGAGATTGTATTTGTTCATCAACTGCCACTTGCTGAGCTATTTCATAAGGCTGAATAAATATTGGTTTATTACCACCTAATCCTTCACGATTGATGAAACGGCTACCTGACAGTGTTTTAAATAGCTTATCGAAAAGCTGAGGTATATTTTCTTTTTTTGTATTAACCATGAACAGGGATTTTTTTTAATGTCTTTATTTCAGCATCAGAGCATAAGAAACCTGCTAACAATGTAGCATCATCATTTAAAATGGCTTTAATTGAATCATCACTTAAAAAGGGTTTTATAATAATGCCATCTTTGGCAGAATTAATAAGCCCTACCTGCTCTAACATTTTGAATAATACTTGTTTTACCTTATTTGTAGTTTTTTCAGTAATGGTATTGAGTTCATTATGGGTGATAGCTTTAGCATTGAAAAAGCTTGTATAGTCTGAGGAAACTATGATGTTGTTGTACAATAAATATTTGGTTCTTATTACCTCAATAAGGAAATCCTTAAAAAAAGAGTAGGCTTTTATTAGAGAAAGTAAAACCATTGCCTTGCTTTCATCAGGGCTGCCACTCACTATAAGATTTAATTGTTCATTGGTAAGTAATTCAAGTCTCTTTTTTAGTTCATGGTACATTCTTTTAGAAGTATTCTGTTTTGTTTTATTCATCAAGTTATTCTCCTGCACAGAAACCTTCACCTTTTCCCAATCTTGCAAACGAACATACTCCTCCGCAACAATTAATGTTTCTGCTAATAAAGCAGAAGCACCTGTGAATGAGAATGAGTATTTTTTCTTTGTTACCATTTTACTTTTAGTTCCTTACTTCTTCCGTTTTTTGAAATTTATTTTCTTGTCTGCTGCTGCATAGCTTCATTTGCCAACTTCTCATTTTTACCACCCCATAAATTTGGTCGGCTAATCATAGTGTTATTAATTCATCGCTACTGACTTTGAGTATTTCGGCAATAATGGGTATATGTTCACGTTTGAGTTGCCGAAACCCTTTTTCAATTTTACTTAGTTGAGCCGTGTCCATTTCAAGTTATGGTGCAACCTGCCGCAAGTTTAAATGTTGCTGCTCCCTGAGTGTCCTGAGCTTCTCACCAAATTTGCTATTAATCTTTTTAATATTGACTTTTCAAATATTGACAAATATAAGAAAAGAAAAGTAAGTTTTCCTATCAGACTTTTGCAAAGTTGCTTAACTTGCAAAGTCTAGTACGTGAGTAAAGTTTGTAATGGCTTTTACATTAAAAAAGCAACTGAAGGAGGCTGGGAGTAATTTTTAAAGGGTAAAGTTATAAATTGACTTTATACTCTTTATTATGG
>JAFEIL010000126.1 GCA_017495105.1 Emticicia sp.
GTCTTTATCTATTATAGGATTATTATTGGTTGGAGCCTGCATTTGGGCTATTCGTAAGCTAAAAACACCAAAATTCAGTCTTACCTCTATAGCTATTGGTACAAATGAATACAAAAATTTAGAAGCTTTTATTGTCAATCAAGTCATTCAACAGCCGCACCAAACCAATAAAACCGATTTTGGCCAAGGTGATTTTGGCGGCGGCGGTGCAGGGAGTAATTATTAATATTACTCAAAAGGCTATACATTCATCACTTTTTATTCTAAATTCGTCATCAGACTTAATGAACACTCCATCAGAAATAAGAACCGAAATGGTCAATGCCCTTTCTCACGGCTTGGGAATCTTGTTGACGGTGGTGGCTTCGCCTGTTTTGATTGCGAGAGTAGTTCAAACCAATAATCCAACCCTTACTTTTGGGGTTGCTTTTTATTGCTTCACAATCTTGTTGATGTTTACCTTTTCAACACTTTATCATGCTTTTTCTAATCCTCTCGTAAAAAAAACACTCCGGATTTTCGACCATATTAGTATTTTCTTTCTCATTGGCGGAACTTACGTTCCGTTTATAATTCTATTTACTTCATCTCAAACTGCATTTTGGTTTTTCATCATTCAATGGACTTTAATTGCCTTGGGTGTCATGAAAAAAATCTTTTTTACAGGCCAATTTCGATTAATTTCTACGCTAATTTATATTTTTATTGGGTGTTTGGTCTTTTTCTTAGGTTCAAGTTTTTGGAACTTAATGCCCAACAATTCCATTTATTTATTAGCGACGGGCGGAATACTATATCTGATTGGCACTATTTTCTACCAAAATCAGAAGATTCCATTTAATCATTTCATTTGGCATTTATTTGTACTTTTTGCAGCTTTTTGCCATTATTTTGCAGTTTTGTTGGCGGTTTAACTTCGATAATTTCATTAGAGCTTCGCTCAGTTACCACTTTCTACTTCGTCCAGTTATCCTTACATAATCGAAGTATTCAAATTCTATAAGTCGAAGTTCTACCAACAACCTTTACAATGAATAACACTCAATTTTTAGCATGGAAATCAATTTTTCACTAAAGAAAATTCCTTTCGAAGTAAAGAGCTTCGTTCTTAGTCAATACTTCGGTGATGGACTCCGGATTACATTTGGAGTTGTAATCCCAAGCCTAATTCTTGCTCAATTTGATTTACTCAAAATCGGTATTTCATTTTCGTTGGGGGCAGTTTGTGCAAGTATTGCCGATGCTCCTGGCCCCATTTCTCATCGCCGAAATAGTATGCTTTTGACTATTAGCTTGGTGACAATTATTTCGCTACTTACGAGTTTTGTTGGGCTTTCAGTTTACACACTCGGTGCGTTTGTAATTGGGTTAAGTTTCTTATGCTCAATGCTCTATGTATATGGCCAACGTGCATCCTCGATTGGCGTGGCTGCATTGTTGGTTATGATTATTGGCATTGATGATGTTCGCCCAATGAATGACATTTTGCTTTATTCACTCTATATATTTCTTGGTGGAATTTGGTACGCTTTACTCAGTTTATCTATGTACCAAATTATGCCCTATCGTTTGGCGAGGCTTTCTTTGGCCGAATCAATCTCCGAAATCGCTGTTTTTATGCGAATCAAAGCAGGATTTTATAAAGAAGAAATGGACTACGACGAAAACTATACAAAACTAATTGAAGCCCAAATATCGGTCAACGAAAAACTTGACGCTGTAAGAGAGCAACTTTTCAAAAACCCTAAAATTATACAAGAAAACTCGCAAGAAGGTCGACTCCTACTAGTAATTTTTGTTGATATGGTCGATTTATACGAACAAATAATGTCAACTTTTTATAATTATCAAAAACTACACAAACAATTTGACCATACAGGAGTTTTGATTGATTTTGAGAATATACTTAATCTTTTGTCCGAACAAATTGACGAAATTAGCGAATCTTTGAAAGATGGAGGTAAGCCCGAATTCCATCAACTTTTACCTCGAAAACTACACGCCTTAAAAACAAAAATTAATACATTCAGCACCCAAGATGAATCAATCACGATGATTGGGCTTCAAGCGTTGAAAAACATTGAGGTAAATATTGAGAATATTTTCAATCGAATTAAGAAAATAAAAGGCTATTTTAGGGCAAAAGAGCAGAAAATATTGTCAAGAAATGATGTTCAAACTACGGCTTTCACCACAAGTCAAGTATACAATGTCGATACTTTTTTGGATAACCTAAACTTGAAATCCGAAAACTTTAGGCATGCACTAAGAGTTTCTGGAATGATGCTCGTTGGTTTTATCATTGCTCAATCAACGCAACTTTTACACAGCAATTGGATTCTCCTGACCATCATGGTGATTATGAAACCTTCCTACAGCCTCACCAAAGAACGAAATCTTGATAGACTTTTCGGAACAATTGGCGGTGCTTTGATTGGTATGCTCATCTTAAATTACGTAACTGATAAATACTGGCTTTTCGTAATTTTATTGATTTGTATGCTCGGCACCTATAGTTTTCAACGAAAAACATATCTCGTAAGTGTAGTTTTCATGACTCCGTTTATCTTGATTTTGTTTGATTTTTTGGGAATGGGTAGCCGTGCTTTGCTTATTGAGAGAGTTTATGATACAGCAATCGGTGGTGGACTAGCGTTTATAGGAAGTTATGTTTTATTACCACATTGGGAACACAAAAAGCTACAAAACACATTAATAGAAATGCTGGAAGCCAATTTGGCTTATTATCATCAAGTTTCGCAGATGTATTTTGGAGAAGCATACCAACGTGTACCATATAAGATTGTGCGAAAAGAAGTTTTTGTGCGAAGTGCCAACTTAGCTTCTGGGCTTCAAAGGATGGTTTCTGAACCAAAGCATAAACAATTGAGCATCAAAGAGATACATGAATTTTCGATATTAAACCACCTTCTTTCATCTTACGTGGCTACGCTTGCATTATATTCGAGAGAGCATTTTGATACACTTCCAAACTTCGATTTTATAGAAGAAATCTCTCAAAACACCGAGGTTTTGCTGAAAGAAGCCATAAAAATCATCGAAAAAAGTGAGTATGTGATAAAAGAAAACATTCAACTTTTGAAGGTAAAAAACCATCCGCCTGAAGAATCAGATGAAAGCATGATGTTAATTACAGAACAATTTATAAATGTTCAGAAAGTGGCTTTCGATATTTGCAAAATTTCAGAGCGAATCGAACTCTAGACATCTTTAACAGGACACTTAATATAAAAAGTTGTACCATGTCCAAGTTTACTTTCAACACTTAATAATCCTCCATTCAGCTCAACCAATTCTTTTACTAAAAGTAATCCCAAACCAGTACCTTGCCCTTTTGATGTCCCTAAAGTTGAGTTGTTTTTTCCTAACTCAAACAGGGTTTTTAGTTTATCTTCGGCTATTCCTACTCCATCATCTGAAATTGAGAAGATGATTGAATTACTATCATTTATTAAATTAAACACAATATTTCCACCAAAATCAGTAAATTTCAAAGCGTTTTGTAACAAATTACTGATGACAATTTGGAAATGATTTTTATCAAACATCAACTCTGCAATCGGCGAAACTTGGTTGTAAATTTTGATTTGCTTTGCTCGTTGCGTCGGCTGAAAAATTGCAATTTTTTCTTCAATTATTTCAGAGACATTCAATTTTATTATTTTGGACTTTAAGCCTTCCATCTGAGATATTGCCCAATTTATAGCATTATCTAAAATATTACTAACATTTGTGAGCTGAATATTTAGTCGATTCGTTAGCTCGACAAATTCCCTTTGACTCAAGGCACCCCAATTAATCAACATCAAGCCATTTTTTAGGATTGCTACAGGCGAACGCAAATCGTGCGAAAGTATGGCAAAAAGTTTATCTTTAGTCGTATTCAATTCGCTCAAGGCTTCTTTTTGAAGTTGAATTTTTTGTTTATTTTTTTGCAAAAAATACAAAAAAGCAGAAAGCATTATTACTATAATACCAATTGCTATCAGTAAAACTCGTTGTTGTTTTTGTTTTATTTCTAAAAGAGCAATTTCACCTTCTTTTTTCTCAATATCAAAATTGGCTTTCAATTTTGTCATTTGTAATTTACTATCTTGGGTCTGACTTTTGTTTTTCAGCCAAATTGTAACTTCCAAAAAATCTTTACTTGCTTGATAGGCCTTTTTATAATCTCCTTGCTGCCTGTATAATCCTTCTAAATTTCTGTAAATAAAATACAAATGAAAAGTATCTACTTTAGGATTGGCTTTTTCGATTGAAAGACTTCGTAAATATGCTTTTTCAGCTGCTGAGTAATTTTTCAGAATAGTTTCTAATCTACCAATGTCATTTAAATAGACAAACTCACCTATACTTTTTTTTAATCTTTGCTTTTCAGTTTCCATTTTTTTTGCAAAAGCAATAGCTTGGGCATCTTTTTTCTGAAAAAGTAGTAATTCACAATAATCCAAGCCATTTGAAAACCAAACATCCAAGTCATGTTTTTGACTTTCTTGCAATGCTAATTTTACGTACCTCTCTGCTTCATTATATTTACGTAATTTGTAGTAATGTACACTTAAAATTGCGAATATATCGTTTTTAGCACTCCAATTTTTAGCTTTTTTGGCAAATAACAAGGCTTTATTGTAAATTTCTAAAGAATTTCCAATTCGCTGATCATCTGAAATTATACCAATAATAAGGTAGCTTCGGGCAAGATAAAGATAGTTATTGGTTTTATTTGCTATTGCGATACACTTATTAAACCATTCTAATGCCTTGGTTTCATCTTGTAGGTAATACATATTCATATAACCAAGACCGTACATTGCCCTTGCAACGCCATTCAGATTATTAGTACGATTTGAAAGCTGTAAAGATTGGTCGATAAAATGAAAGGAAGAATCAGGAGAAGTTCGTTCGTAGGCCATTCCCAATTCATACAAGAGCCTACTTCGGGTTGAATCTACTTTTACTAAAGACAAATTTGACTTTAATGCAAAAAAATCTTGTGCTGTCACAATTTCAGGAACATCACAAAAAAATATCAATAAGCTTAGCTTATATTTAAACCAAGATTTTAAACAATTATTCAGCATAAAAACCATTATTTAGGTATTTCTAGTAACTAGATTTCCGTCCAAATGTTTTCGATTAATTTGTGTACGATACTGATCACCGATTGGAATAGATAACCCATTTGAAAGTATAATTTCATTTTTCCCAATCAAACTTATTTCAGAGCGATTTACCAAAAAAGAGCCTGTCTCTAAACACATCTCCGAGCCCACGAGACGGACTCCCAACTCGGATGCCGTCTTTTGCTTGAAAAAAAAAAAAAAGTAATAGAAAGATCGCAAATTCAGCCTGAAGAAATATTAGATAGGAGCATTGTGCAGAGTCTTTCTATTA
>JAFEIL010000234.1 GCA_017495105.1 Emticicia sp.
TCAGCAGTGACCGTCCTTATCAAAAACGAGAAGAAAGTTCTGAGCGTAAGCCATTTGGCGAAAGAAGCGACAGGAAACCTTTCAGCAGTGACCGTCCTTATCAAAAAAGAGAAGAAAGTTCTGACCGCAAGCCCTTTGGCGATAGGAAAGATTCCGCTTCAAAATCTTTTGAAGATAAACCAAGGATTTTTTCTGACGAAAAACCTGCACATCCTTTTAGAAAAAGAGATGACAGCGGCCGAGCAACATCAAACGACCGAAAAAATGCTTATTCGGCTGACAAACCTCGTTTTCAGAAAAACGAACCGCACAATAGAGATTTCAAGCCGAAAGATAAATTTGAGCCAAAAGAAAATCAAGCAACTTCTGGGCGTATAGAAGCTCCAAATTATGATACAGAGCGTTTGAAAAGCAAACTTCCTGAGAAAGTTCAGAAAAAAGTTATAAAAGAAGAAAGTGAGTCGCCAAAAGATGGTTCGGTAAGACTAAATCGCTATATTTCTAATGCAGGAGTAGCTTCTCGACGTGATGCCGACGAATTGATTGCATCAGGTCAAATTACTGTAAATGGTAAAGAAATTACAGAAATGGGCTATAAAGTGAAGCCTACTGATGTAGTGAAATACGGCAAAAAAATATTGAGCCGTGAGAAACTAATGTATGTTTTATTGAACAAACCAAAAGATTTTATCACAACCACCGAAGACCCAGATGAGCGTAGAACGGTGATGGATTTAGTGAAAAATGCTTGTCCAGAACGTATTTATCCAGTAGGTCGCTTGGATAGAAACACAACAGGTTTATTGCTTTTGACAAATGATGGAGAAGTTGCCGAAAAGCTTTCGCACCCATCAAATGAAATTAAGAAAATCTATCAAGTTGAGTTAGATAAACCTATCACCACCGAAGATTTTGAGACAATCGTAAATGGTATTGATTTGGAAGATGGTTTCATCAAACCCGATGAATTAGCACTTGTTACGCCCGATGCCGAAGTTGTAGGAATCAAGATTCATAGTGGTAAAAACCGCATCGTGCGTCGTATTTTTGAACACTTAGGATATGAAGTTTTGAAACTCGATCGTACCACTTACGCTGGTCTTGACAAAAAAGACCTTCCACGCGGAAAATGGCGTTTCTTGACCGAGAAAGAAGTAATTCGCTTGAAATATATGTTATAAAATAGTCGATAAAATAATCAAGTGACGGCAAAATGGTCAAACATGAACAGCCTAGAATATAATTCTAGGAAATAATGAAAGGTTTGATTAAGAAACTAATGGTGTCGAACATTCACAACCCTCTGAGATTTTCTCAAAGGGTTTGTTTTTTTTCGTGCCTAAAATTATCTGTTTCATGCTGAAAAAAAAGATACTTCACCAGAACAAACGTATAGTTATAGACTTATAAGCCATTTGTCATAGCCCTAACAACAAAATTTATTATCTTTGCCCTTGATTCAAAAAACAAGATAAAAGTAAATGATGAATTATAGTTTAAATCATGTACCGAAACGTACAGCGAAACCACGTGAGTCTGGCCTAACGATGGTAATGGATAAAGGTCTCAGCATCAGAGAAGTAGAAGATATGTTGGATGTTTCGGCACCGCATATAGACATTGTAAAACTTGGCTGGGCAACTTCATTTGTAACTCCAAATCTAAAAGATAAAGTAAAAGTATATCAAGATGCAGGCATTCCGCTTTATTTTGGCGGAACACTCTTCGAAGCATTTGTAGCCCGTGACCAATTTGAAGATTATTTAAGAGTTTTAGATCAATATAAACTCGAACACGCCGAAGTTTCTGACGGCTCGATTGAAATTCCGAGCGATGAAAAATGCGAGTATATTCGTCGTTTGGCTACTCGTGTTAAAGTGCTTTCGGAAGTAGGTTCAAAAGATGCCGAAAAGATTTTTGCTCCCTACAAATGGATTGAAATGATGCAGTCAGAACTTGATGCTGGTGCTTGGAAAGTAATCGGTGAAGCCCGTGAAGGCGGAAATGTTGGTCTTTTTCGTAGCAGTGGCGAAGTGCGTCAAGGTTTGGTTGATGAAATTATTCATGCGATTCCTGCTGAAAAAATTATTTGGGAAGCTCCTCAAAAATCTCAACAAGTTTATTTTGTTAAATTAGTAGGAACAAACGTAAACCTCGGAAATATCGCACCTAACGAAGTAATTCCGCTAGAAACTATTCGTTTGGGCTTACGTGGTGATACTTTTGCTCACTTTTTACCAGAAAAAACTAAAAAACGTTTCAAACTCGGCAAATATAGCGGCGATAAGCGTATTACGCAGGAGGAGTGATATTTAATTGAGAATTGAGAATGTAGAATTAAGAATTGTTAAAAATATAATCTTAATTGCTATGATGAAATGTTCTATATTCTCAATTTTGCTCATTCTACATTCTTAATTCTTAATTCTACATTCTTAATTATTGCAATGCAGTTCATACATTTTATTTTAGATTTTTTAAAAGACCCATTGACTACGCTTCAATGGTTTTTGGCCGAATACGATACGCTTACTTATGCTATCTTGTTTCTAATTATTTTTGTAGAAACAGGCTTTATTATCATGCCACTTTTGCCAGGCGATTCGTTGCTTTTTGCGGTGGGTTTGTTGGCTTCTACTACTGGTAAACTCGATATTGCTTTTGTGATTCCGTTATTAATTGTTGCCGCACTTTTGGGCGATAATGTCAATTATTTAGTCGGAAAGAACTTTAGTAATTTTATCAAATCTCGTGATAAAATACTTTTCTTGAAGAGAGAATACATCACAAAAACAGAAGAGTTTTACGAAAAAAACGGTGGAAAAGCTGTTATTATTGCTCGTTTTATGCCAATTATTCGTACAATCGCTCCATTTGTGGCCGGTGCGGGTAGCATGAAATACGGTAAATATATTGCGTTTTGTGTGTTAGGTGCGGTTTTGTGGGTAACGAGTATTACACTTTTAGGCTATTTTCTTGGTTCAAACGAATGGGTAAAACACAATTTCGAGAAAGTAGTTTTAGGAATTGTTTTCATCTCAATTTTACCAATGATTATTGGAATATTGAAAGCAAAGTTTGCTAAATCATGATGATGAAATCTTTATAGTTTTAATTATTCCGCCAGCTCAAACTGGCGGATTTATTTTCCTATTTTTACCATGAATGCCTACGCCCTAATTGGATACCCGCTCGGACACTCGTTTTCAAAAAAATATTTTACCGAAAAATTTGAGAAAATGGGTCTTTCTAGAACTCATGAATATAAACTTTTTGAGTTGCCTGATATTCAAGAGCTTCCTCAATTATTAAAAAATGAGCCGAATCTGAAAGGATTGAATGTAACAATACCACACAAACAGGCGGTAATGCCCTTTTTAGATGGCCTTGATGCTTCTGCCGAAAAAGTTGGAGCGGTGAATGTCATTAAATTCATGGAAGATGGTCGCTTAATCGGCTATAATTCAGATTATTACGGTTTCAAAACCTCACTTGAAGATTTCCTTTCCGAAGGTAATATTCCATCAATCAAAGCACTCGTTTTAGGCAATGGTGGAGCAGGAAAAGCAGTTGTGGCGGCACTGAAAGATTTAGGAATTGACTATAAAACTGTTTCCCGAACCAAATCAGAAGAAAACATTTCTTATGATGAAATACCGAGTTTAATAGCTGATTATCAATTGATTATCAACTGTTCTCCCGTCGGAACTTACCCGAAATCTGAGCAATGTCCTGATATTCCTTATGAATCTTTGACCGAAAATTATTTTCTTTATGATTTAGTCTATAATCCACTCGAAACATTATTTTTGCAGAAAGGGAAAGAAAAAGGAGCAAAAATACATAATGGCCTACCGATGCTTCACTTACAGGCCGAGAAAGCTTGGGAGATTTGGCATTCGTAAATTAAAGTAAGTCTTCGCTTGAAGTTTTATTAACTTTGTTGTCATACAATCAAACATTATAAAAATTAAAAAATGAAATTCAAAAAGCACGTATTTGTTTGTACAAATGATAAAGACGCACCAAAAAAATGTTGTGGAAGTGAAAGAGGTATGGCTTTGGTCGATGCCTTCAAAGAAGAATTAAAAGAATGTAATTTATTGACTGAAATCAGAGCTCAAAAAACTGGTTGTTTAGATACTTGCGGAATGGGACCATCGGTAGTGGTTTATCCAGAGGGTGTGTGGTACGGAAACGTGCAGCTTTCAGACATTAAAGAAATCGTGGAAAGCCATTTAGTAAACGACCAACCTGTTGAGCGTTTACAATTAAAATTTGCTCCAAAAGCATAATTTTATGGCTTACAAACACCTATTTTTCGACCTTGACCATACGCTCTGGGATTTTGAACGAAACTCGGCTGAATGTTTGGCTGATATTTATGAAATTTTCGACTTTAAAGGTCTGAATATTAGCAGTTTAGAAACATTTCAACAGGAGTTTTCAGTTGTAAATAAGTATCATTGGAGTTTGCTCGAAAAAAACTTGATAACCCATGAAGACCTTCGTCGTCGTCGTTTTCAAGAAACGCTCGAAAACCTTGGTGTAAAAGACCTTAAACAATCGTTTGGTTTAGAAATCAACGAATATTTTCTCGAACTTTTGCCCAAAAAGGCACATTTGATTGAAGGAGCATTTGATGTGTTAGAGTATCTTTTACCCAAATACGAATTGCATATTATAAGCAATGGTTGGCAGGATATTCAAGTAAACAAAATGAAAAGTTCTGAAATACATCATTATTTTGGAGAAATAATAACCAACGAATTGGCTGGAACTCGTAAACCCGACCGCCGAATTTTTGATTATGCCATTGATGTCACAAAAGCTGATTTGGCCGAAAGTTTAATGATTGGCGATAATTACGAAGCCGATATTTTGGGAGCAATCAATGCCAATATGGACACTGTTTTTTATAACCCTGATAATATTCCGACGGGTCAGAAACCTACTTTTGATATAAAGAAATTGGTTGAATTGAAAGAGATTTTGTGAAATTGTAGGACAAGCTGGAAGCTTGTCCTATTAAATTTATAAACAATGAAAATCGAATACGACGCCATCATCCATAAAGATGAAGAACATAATGGTTCTTACTGCGATATTCCTTTTAATGTTCTCGAAACTTTTGGGAAGAAAAGAGTAAAAATCAAAGCCCTCATTGATGCCGTTGAATACCGTGGGCTACTTACACCAATGGGCGGCAAATACGGACTTTTTATGAATAAAGAAGTGCGTGATAAAGTAGGCAAAACCTACGGCGAAACTGTGCATATTTCTATCGAAGAAGATACTGAGCCAAGAGTGGTTGAAATACCACAAGATTTGCTCGAAGCAATGTTGGCTGCCGATGTAAACCATTCTTCGACAGCCTGTCTTTCACGCACCAAAAAGAATATGCTCAATGGATTTTGGATGCTAAGAAGGAAGAAACTCGCCAAAATCGAATAGTAAAAGCCATCGAAATGATGCAGAATAAAATCAAAACCAGATAATTTTAGATTTCATGCAAGCTACCGCCCAAAATTTACGCCAAACCCTCGACCATGTAATGCCGTTTTTACGTGCTATTACTGACGAAGAAGCAAGTATTAAGCCTTTACCCCATAAATGGTCGAAGAAGGAAATTTTAGGGCATTTGATAGATTCAGCTTGTAATAATCAACAGAAATTCGTCAGAATGATGGCACAACCGCACCTTGATTTTGTGGGTTACGCTCAAGATTTTTGGGTAAGTGAGCAGCACTATAATCAAGCATCTTGGCAAGACGTAGTTAGTTTGTGGTATGCTTATAATCAACACATTGCCCACATCATTGAATTTGTAAATCCTGATTTTCTACAAAATACAATTACCATAAATGGCATTGGGCTTTTCAAACTCGCATTTATCATGCAAGATTATGCCGAGCACTTAAAACACCACTTAAAAGCTATTCTGCCCGAAATTGGCTTAGAAAGTACATTCTCAAATGTTTATAGTGCCTAATCTATGTGGAACGAAACTCCAGTTTCGTTTGAAAATGAGCGAAATAAAGCTTTTTATAACTCTATTTCGCTCAAAATATATTTACTTCACCAAACTTTCGGCCAACCACAAATATTCCTTCACAAAAACCTCTACCTGTTTTTGGAACGATTCATCCAATAAATTTCCTTCGGCATCAAATTTCTTATCAACCAATGGCGTAATAAGCATTTGCGGTGAAGCGATTCCGAAAAGAGCAGCAACCAATAGCTGCATTTGTTGGCTTGCACGCATTCCGCCCATTGCTCCAACCGAAGCCGTCACGATTCCAAAAGGCTTGTGGATTTGTTTTGGAAAATGGTCGAGTAGATTCTTCATCGCAGGCGAATAACTTCCGTTAAATTCGGGTGTAACCAAAATAAAAGCATCAGCAGGAAATATTCTTTCTCCCAAATGTTTCCATTCTTCGGGAACTGCTTCGAGCGAAGTCCATACTTTCTGAATTGCAGGAAGTGGAAAATCTCTTACATCCAATAAATTCACTTCGTGTGTGGTTGTTTCTGACAAAAATTTGTGTAAAAATTTCGCAACTCTTACCGTTACGCTTTCGTGGCGGGGGCTTCCCGAAATAATTTCAATTTTCATAAACGCCTTATTATCAATAATATTTGATTACTAAATTAATCAGAAGTTCATCGGAATATCCATCAATAAAACTTCGGCATCGCTACTTGTTTTGATTTGTATTGCCTCGGTTTCGCTTACACCCAAAGCATCTCTGCGACCTAATTTTTGACCATTTATTTCAATTTCTCCTTCTAAAACAAAGGCATAAACACCGTTTCCTTGACGTTTGACTTCATAAGAGGTCTCTGTTCCTAAATCGAGATTTCCAAGTGAAAACCAGGCATCTTGATTGATTCCTACGCCACCATCATTCGATTCAAGAGGAGAAACCACTATCTGAAATTTATTTTTACGTTCTTCAATCGTAAACTCTTGTTGGTCATAGCGTGGTTCAATATTTTTGTGTTTCGGAAACACCCAAATCTGTAAAAACTTTACCGCTTTGCCATGATTTTTATTTTTTTCGGAGTGATAAATCCCCGTTCCAGCCGACATGATTTGCACTTCACCTTTTTTGATGATAGCAGTATTGCCCATGCTGTCTTTATGCTCTAAATCACCCGAAAGCGGAATCGAGATGATTTCCATATTATCGTGTGGGTGCGTACCAAAGCCCATTCCGCCCGAAACTGTATCATCGTTTAAGACTCTTAAAGCACCAAAATGAATTTTGTTTGGGTCTTGAAAACCAGCAAAACTAAAAGAATGATAGCTATTGAGCCAACCATGATTGGCGTGTCCACGTTCATTGGCGTTGTGAAATATCGTTTTCATAAATAAAAATACTTTTACATTTAATGTATATACATATTTAATTTTCAATTAGTTCGCTCTTGATTAATGAATAATTGAAAAATGACAGGTGAATACTATAACCTATTGATAATTAGCTGTTTGAGTCTTTCGATTTATCCTTCAATCGCACGATTTAGAAAGGCAATATATGGTTGCATTGCATTGAAACCCGCCAAAACAGTATCAGTAAAATTAGGTTTTAAGATTTTTTTTGAATCAATAATAGACGAAACTGTGAAGCTTTTGAGTTTGATAAGTTCAATGGCAGGATTTGTTTCATCATAGCCTTTAGGCGGCCGAATGGTTGCAGCCTCTCTATCTAGTCCATTCGGGAATATATTTTTAAAAGCTTCGGCATTCAAAATGTTTTTAAATTCATCGAAATTATAGTCGATTTCTACTCGAATTTTTTTTAAATCATTGGGTTCTGGCATCCAAATTCCACCCGCCAGAAAACACTGATTCGGGTCAATTTGCAAATAATAACCAGCCGAATGGGCTTTTTTGCCACCTTTACTAAACGAAGCACCAAAATTAGTTTTGTAAGGGTCTTTATTTTTAGAAAAACGCACATCACGATTGATTCTGAATGTACAGTTTTTTACCTCAAGTTGGGCCTCTTCGATATCTCTATCAAATTTTTCGATGCTTTTAATGAGTTCTTGTACAACTTCGGCAAAATTTTTCTTAGCTGTTTCGTAAGTTTTGCGGTTGGTATCGAACCACGGTTTATTATTGTTTTCTTTGAGTGCTGAAAGAAATTGTAATGTTTGTATCTGAATCATAATTTTGATTTGACAGGAGTTATTTTTATAAAACTAACAAGTCGAAACTGCTAAAAGTTTAAGAAATATTGAGTGGTTTTTATTAAACTTATGAGCTTAGCGATTCAAAATTTATTCTCATTCTGTTGGCAAGTTAAAAACCTGTCCTACAATTAAACTTCATTTCATGATTTTTGCTCTTTTCCAAAAGCTATAAAATTGTTGAGCGAAAGGAGTTTTTGAAAATATTTTTGCAATCATAACTAACCCAATTTAAATAATTATTGAGTATTGTTTTTTCCAATTTGGTAGCTAATCGCCAGATGATTGGAAAAACCAAGAGCCGAGTGACTACTAAGGGCATAGTCGAAAATAAACTGCTTAGACTGAAAGCCAAATCCAAAATGTGCATGATTTAGTTTTGAGGTCAGTCCAGTACGGAGATAAAAATTCTTGACAATTTGATACTCAATACCAGCCTTGATGAGCGTTGGTAGTTCTATGTTTTTTTCTGCTTCGGCCACCAATAAAATCTGTTTTGTTGGTGTAAAAGAAATCCCCAAACGCAAGATTGTTGGGATATGTTGCGACGCAAACAGTTTTGCACCAGTTAGATTGTAGGCATGAAAGCCAAACTGTATTTTGGGACTAAATTTAGTCATTACGCCGAACTCGGTCAGCAAAGTATTTTTCGAAGTAAAATTTTCGATAGCTGCTTGAAAATAACTTACTTTTAGTCCTAATGAAACCAGATTTGTGCTTTTTCCAAAAGCCAAGCCAAGTTTCTGTTCATTGTAAAGTTTATCACCAAAACGCTCTATACCAAGTCCGATATTTGCAAATTTTGTATTGTAATTGCTTGATAATGAGAGCGTTTGCAGACCTGAAATATTATAGTGTGAATGATATGAAGTACTTACGAAGTTTTCTTTTAGAAAGCCCAAACCAGCAGGATTATTGAATACAGAGTTGCGGTCGGCCAAGGCTGCGGTAGCGTTGCCAATTCCCCAACTTTTTGCTCCGATAGGAAACGGTTCTCTTGATGCTAAAATCAAATTGGTTTTCAATAGAAAAATCATTCCGCAGAAAACGAGTGTTTTCCACTTTTCGATAAGTTTTTGATAATAAACAGCAATTGATTTTAACATTTCTCTAAATTTTGGGCAAAATAGAGAAATCTCAAGAATTTGACAAATAAAAAAGCCAAAGGGTACGTTCCTTCGACTTTCTTTTTATTATTTTAGTTAAAACAGTGGATTGTTTAATTAAATCTACGTTTTACAATATCAATAAATTCTTCGGCTTCTGCTCCGGTAATATCCCACATATAGCGAGGAACATATTTTTTCAAAATCAATTCTTTGGCTTCGCTAAAATCTTTGCAAAGTTCGAGTTCTTCGAGTGCGTGTGAGAAAGCTTGAATATTTCCACCAAAAAGATTATTGGTAAACAAAAATCGTTGATTCAAAGAAATTGCACCCGTAATTCCTTCGATTCGAGAATTTTGGTGATAATCCAGCACCGATTTGCTTGATTTAGCTTGATCATTCACTGATTTTTTATCGCTAGCCAATTTTTCATTGAGTCTAATTTCTTCAGCTTCTTTTGGTACTAATCTTTCCACAGTAGCTTCATTTATCCTTGGGGCAAGTGATTCTACTTTTTGCTCGTAAATTGGCGTTGGCTCTGGTCTTTGCATGACAGCAGGAGCAACTTCTACAGGTTTTTCTACAAAAACAGCTGCAGGCTCAATTTGACGCTCAACAACAGGAGGAGGTGTTTCGATAATCCTTTCTACTATTGGATTTTGCTGGAGGTATGTTTGTGGTATTTCTACACTTGGCTGAGGTGTTGGAATTGCAAAATCAAAGAATGATATATTTGTATCAATTACTTTTGGTGTTTCTTTGCTTGAAACTAATTCTTCTGGCATCGGTATAATTTCGGCAAACTGGGCTAAATATTTATCTGGATTTTCGACCGATAGTGGTGTTTCTTCGAGCCAAGTCATTGCTTGATTGGCAAATACAAATTCGTGACCGTTAAGTTTTTCGGCTATTTGGGGCAAAATATTTTTGTTAATCAGAATATATTTGGTGAGCGGACGGATATTTTCTTGACTAAACTTGAAATTTGGCAAATCACGCATCAATTCTTTGTAGAATGTTTGCGGTTCGAGAATAAGTACTAACGTTTCGCCAACCGAATCGACTAAAAGAGGCTCAAAATGCTCTCTTTTTATAGAAATATGTTGAGAAACGGTATTCATAAAAGATTTGAGGGCTTGCTGAACTTCCGGAGCATTAAAATCAAAATATGGACTACGAAGACGTTGGTTATCGGCTTGCCACTTATCGAATAAAGCCTTGATAGTAAGCATATTCACTTGCTGTAGACTCGTTAAGCTAAGTACCTGCTTCCCCGTTATACTGCTGTTTTCGGCAAAAAATTCATTACATACCTTAGCGGCAAAAGCCTTACTGTATCTCTCGACAGCGGACAAATTCAATTTGTTCGACATTAGTAAATTCGTTTTTTTTGTGTTTTATTAGTGGTTGGCTATAGTTTTAGCTAAAAAAGCTAATTGACAACAAAATTAACGCAACTTTGTTGCCAGTTTTTACAAGAACGAAAAAAATAATTAAATAATGTTTATTGAACCAAAAAGAGGGCGAATCCACGAACAAAGAACTGGCTGGATAGAAGTGGTTTGCGGCTCAATGTTTTCAGGGAAAACTGAAGAGTTGATTCGCCGACTAAATCGTGCAAAAATAGCGAAACAAAAGGTTGAAATCTTTAAACCCGCTATTGATGTGCGTTATCATGAAGTTGACATTGTATCGCATAATCAAACGGCGATTCGTTCAACACCAGTACATTCATCAGAGGAGATTTTATTAATGACCTATGACTGCGAAGTTGTTGGCATTGACGAAGCTCAATTTTTTGATGCAGGAATTGTGGACGTAGTTAATAAATTGGCTGAAAATGGTAAGCGAGTTATCATTGCTGGTTTGGATATGGATTCGCGTGGAATTCCGTTTGGTCCAATGCCAAATTTAATGTCGATAGCCGAATATGTGACCAAAGTGCACGCTATTTGTGTAGTATGTGGCGATATTGCAAATTATTCTTACCGAAAAGTACCTAATGAACAACAAGTAATGCTCGGAGAATCAGATTCATATGAAGCAAGATGTAGGAAATGTTTTCATGCTGGATAACACAAACTGTGGCTCACTTTTAAGTGTGCCACAGTTGCTCGAAAATTATTTCTCCAAAACTGCCTTCCAACTCTCATAAACTTCCTGATATTCAGCTACTTGTGAAGTATTTGGTTCGATTACTTTCAACTTAGTAAGTTTACTCATGGCTTCTTTTGGTGAGCTATAAATTCCTATACCAAAACCTGCACCAAGGGCCGCACCTTTTGCTCCGTCGGTGTCGTACAACTCAACAGGCGTATTTGTTACATTTACCAAAGAATTACTAAATATATCGCTTAAAAACATATTGGCGTTTCCTGCACGAATAACTTTCGGAATTACTCCATTGGCTTGCATAAGTTCAAAACCATAATGCAACGAAAATGCAATCCCTTCTTGTGCTGCACGGAAAATATGGTTTCTTGAATGAATATTAAAGTTTAGATTTTGAAATGAAGCTCCCAAAATACGATTATTCAATAGACGTTCGGCACCGTTGCCGAAAGGCATCACTAGAAGGCCATTACTGCCAATTGGAGCTTGGGCAGCCAATTGATTCATTTCTACATAATTCAAATTGTTTCCGAAGTTTTCTTTTACCCAACGGTTCAGAATGCCAGTTCCGTTGATACAAAGTAAAATCCCGATACGAGTAGTATCTTCGGTTAGTTGATGGTTGACGTGAGCAAACGAATTGATACGAGATTGTGGGTCATACGAAACTTGGTCGCTTACGGCATAAACCACGCCCGAAGTTCCAGCAGTTGCTGCAATTTCACCAGGTTCTAAAACATCCAATGAAAGTGCGTTATTTGGTTGGTCTCCTGCTTTGTAAGTTACTGGAATTCCTGCTTTTAGTCCTAAATGTTGAGCAATTTCGCTCGTTATTTCGCCGTGATTACTGAAAACTGGCTTTATTTCTGGAATCAAATCATCATCAAAACCGTAATAATCCATCACATCAACCGAAACTTCATTGGCTTGGAAATCCCAGAAAATACCTTCCGAAAGTCCAGAATTTGAAGTTGTGATGGCATCGGTAAGCATCATGGCAATATAATCTCCTGGCAACATGATTTTGTCGCATTGCTCAAAAATATGTGGCTCGTTTGCTTTTACCCAAGCGAGTTTTGAGGCGGTGAAATTTCCAGGTGAATTGAGCAAATGATTCAAACAAACATCTTCGCCAATATCAGAAAAAGCTTTTGCACCAATCTCAACGGCACGGCTATCGCACCAAATGATTGATGGACGCAACACTTTTTTATTTTTATCGACCATCACCAATCCATGCATTTGGTAGGCAATACCAATCGCACCAATATTTTGTGGGTCAAAAACTTTTGAGGCGTTTACACGTTTGATTGCATCTATTGTGTTTGCCCACCACATTTCGGGGTCTTGTTCGGCCCAACCTGCTTGTGGAGACGAGATGCTCGCCTCAACGTCAGGGTATTGTGCCGAAGCGATAACTTGTTGTGTATCAGCGTCTACAACAGATGCTTTAATAGATGATGTGCCAATGTCTATGCCTAGTAATAACATGATGAAGGGTTTTAAATGTCAAAGTTACAATTATTTTTTATTGGTACAAAATTGAGGGTTTTTCTGTTAATGAGCGAAGTTCAAAGGCAATGAAAAATATTTTATTGGTTAATAAACTTCTTCGCCTGGTTCGAATATGCTCATTAATCGAAGAAGTTGGTTCTTCCCCACAAAATACCGTAATTTGTATTCAATTTTAAGAAGAACTCGTGCAGAATAATTATTACTTCCTTCGTCAGCTTACCAAGCAAATCGAAACTAAGATTGTGGGTTTGAAATTGATGGAATGTTTTAGTCAAGAAAAAGATGAATTAGTGTTTGGTTTTGCGGCCGCTCGTGGCAAAAACCGAAACTACAAAGAGTTTTATATCAAAGCCGTAATTTTGCCCGATTTCGCTTCTTTGTATTTTACCGACAAATTTGAGCGAGCCAGACGCAATAGCGTTGACTTATTTGAGCAGTTGATGGATTTGGAGGTTACTGGCGTTCGTCAGTATCTAAACGAACGTTGTTTTTCGATTGATTTTGAGCAAGACTTTTCGATTGTTTTTAAAATGTATGGAACTCGCTCGAACCTTATTTTGTGCCATAATCAGGAAGTAATCGAGCTTTTTCATAGCCGAATTGTTAGCGATAAAAATTTGATAGTTAGTCAATTAGATAGAAAAATAAATCAATCTTACGAGTGTTTTTTGAGTGAAAAACAAGATTTTAGAAAGTTGTTTCCCACATTCGGAAAGGTGGTAAATGCTCAGTTAGAAGTTGGAAAAAGTACTTGGGAAGAAATTCAGAAAATAGTTGAGCAGCTCGATAATCCTCGTTATTATTTGGTGCGTTGGGAGCATCAATTGCATCTATCTTTATTGCCACTTGGCGAAATTATCCAAGAATTTGAGCAACCAATTGAGGCCATGAACGCCTTTTATATTGCTTATAATAAGGTTAATACGCTCGATGATGAAAAGGTAGAGGTATTGCGAAAATTAACAAAAGAAAAAAAACAAACCGAAGCTTATCTACAAAATTCGTATCAACGCATGGAATCGATTGATTCGGATGTGAAAAATGAAGAGATTGGGCATATTTTGATGGCAAATTTGCACCAAATCGAAGAGCGAACCGAACGAGCAGAGTTATTTGATTTTTATCGAAATCAAAACATCATCATCAAACTTCGGGCAGACCTTTCGCCACAAAAGAATGCCGAAAATTTTTACCGAAAATCAAAAAACGAAAAAATTGAACTCGAAAAATTGATGGAAAATATCGAAAATAGAGAACAATTATTAACGGTTATTAATAATTATATTGAGAATATCGAAGCCGCCGAAAATCTGAAAATATTACGTAGCTATTTGAAAGTCAATGGTTTATCTCCAAATACGAAACTTAAAATTCAATCTTATAGAGAATTATTTAAGCGTTTTGAGGTTGAGGGATTCGAGATTTTGGTCGGTAAAAATTCAAAAAACAATGATTTGCTTACACAGCAATACGCCTATAAAGAAGACCTTTGGCTGCACGCCCGTGATGCAACAGGTTCGCATGTGGTGTTGAAATATCGAGCAGGTAAAAAATTTCCGAATTCGGTCATTGAAACGGCGGCTTCTTTGGCAGCATATTTTTCTAAAAGAAGAAATGAAACGTTGGCTCCTGTAATTGTAACTCCTAAAAAATTTGTAAGAAAACCCAAAGGCTCTGCCGACGGACAAGTTATCGTAGAAAAAGAAGAAGTGGTTATGGTAGAACCGAAGCTGATTCAATGAGTGCAATAGTGGAACTGAATGATAGAATGTTTTTTTATCCTATCATTAAAAATTAAGTACTTTCCAGCCTTTTTATAACAAAATTAATAAATTATGTCAAACAACGATATTTTAAAAAAACTCCGTGTTGCTTTGCAGCTACGTGACGACCAAATAGTAGAGGTTTTGAAACTAGCCAATTTTAATGCCTCGAAAGCCGAAATCGGTGCTTTTTTTAGAGATAAAGAACACCCCAATTTTAAACCTTGTGGCGACCAAATCTTGAGAAATTTTCTTGATGGACTAATTATACATTTACGTGGGCCAAAAGAAGATAAAAAGCCGTCAATTGTTAAAAGCAAAATTTTGGCTCAAGACCCAAAAACGCCCACCAAATAGGAGTGTTGGCGGGCGTCTGTCAAAAAGACAGATTATTTACTTTTGGAGTTTTTCTTCATTAAACCTTTGCCATACTATGAGATTATTGTCGCAAAAAATCTTCATGGGCATTGTCTGCCTATGTGTTTTGGCCTGTGAGCCAATTTCAAAGCAAACTGCTTTTCCGAAAAACATTGTAGTTGTACAACAAGATACGGTGGTGGTAAAAGTTGATTCAGTAAAAATAATAACCGTACAAGATTCGATAAAGAAAAACAGCGAAGGTGTACAGATTTTTGAGTTTTACGATATCACTTCACCCGATGTTTCAATCAATTTTCCTTCACACAGTATTGTATCGATTCCTGTTAATATTGTCGGAAAAGATGTTGGTGTGGCGAATAGTTTTTGTGAATATTGGCTATATACCAAAGATGGAAAGTTGGTTTGTTATTGTAAAAATACAGTCAGTGGTCTGCATCCTGTTTATGCCAATAGTTTCAATCATAATAACCATTTATCGGAGTTTACTAAGAAAATCGCTTACGGAGACTATCGTTTGGTGTATAAAAACATCTCAAAAGTGCCTGTAAGACAAAATTTGACTTTTGGAACAATTATCAGTGAGAGTAAAGACCAAATCGACGTAAAAGTCGATACTGGCGAAACTCGTGAGTATTGGATAAAGATATATCCATCAACGAGCGATTTCAAGATGAATAATAATAATAAAGAAAAATTATAGTTGACTGTTGACTAAAAAAAATGACTTTTCGAAACCGTTTGCAATTTTTATTGGTTCTTAGGCTACAAATTTCTAATAAAGAGGCCCTACACCTTATTATTTCGGGAAAAGTTTTGGTCAATGGCATTATTTCGAAGTCAAATTGTGAACTTTCTCAAACCGATGAAGTTATATACGAAGGGAAGGTTTTGCAGGAAGCTAAAAAACTGATTTATATTGCTTTCTATAAGCCACGTGGCATAGAAACAACGCTAAATGTTGCGATTGAAGATAATTTAAAAGCAATTTTGCCTTTTGAAGCGGATGTTTTTCCAGTTGGAAGGCTCGATAAAGAATCAGAAGGTTTACTGCTCTTAACTAATGATGGAACAGTTTACGATAAAATTCTCCGCAACGAAAATAAAACAGAGAAAGATTATGTCGTACAAGTTGATAAGCCAATTACTTCTGAGTTTTTAGAAACAATGTCAGAAGGAATCGTGATTATGGGTAGGAAAACTTTACCTTGCCAACTCATTCAGATTAATGATTTGACCTTCAAAATTACTTTGATTCAAGGCTTAAATCGACAGATACGAAGAATGTGCTATAAACTTAATTATGAAGTTTTGGGTCTAAAACGAGTGAGAATTGGAGATGTTAACTTGGAAAATTTGAAAGCGGGCGAGTATCGAATTTTAGAAGTGTTGTAGGGTGCATTCAGAATGGAATTATGCATACACCCTCTGAAGGTCAATTTCTTCCCTTCGGTTTATTACCAACTTTTTTAATTGGCCTTCCGTATTTCGCCCATTTTTCTGCTTTAATATCACGTCTTATATTTACTTTCTGATTTTTTTCTGCTTTTTCGTGGAAAGCTGGCCCAACATCATCTTTTTTTGGTGCTCTTACCAAAACGTGCTTCATCTGCACTTGTGGCATTTCTGCTTCGGTCAGTTTATCAGAAATTAAAAGGTTTACGGGCAAATCAAGTACAGGAATAGCATATTTCATTACTCCTTCAATGGCTTCCAATTGCTCTTTTTCTTTTTCGGTTACAAACGTTATCGAAATACCTTTTTTATCAACACGACCCGTTCGACCGATGCGATGCACATAATTTTCTGGTACTTCTGGCACGTCAAAGTTTATCACATGCGAAACCTCTGCAATATCAATTCCACGAGCAATAATATCGGTAGCAATCAACATCGTACAACTTCCATCTTTAAATGCCTTTACGGTATTAAAACGATTGTTTTGAGCTTTATTTGAGTGAATTACGCCTACTTTTTCGCCATATTTCTTTGATATTTTATCATAAAGTTGGTCAGATAATTCTTTGGTTGCCGCAAAAATCAATACTTTTCTCATATTCTCGTCTTCAGCAAGCAACATTTCCAAAAGATTCACTTTCGTATTAAAATTTGGAACATTATAGAGCGTTTGCGAAATATTCTCTAAAGGTGAACCCGCCGGAGCGGCTTCTACTCTGATTGGTTCATTGAAATAAGTTTGAATCAATTGCTCAACTTCATCGGTAATAGTTGCCGAAAAAAGCAAATTTTGACGTCGAACTGGCAGCAAATCAAGGATATTTTTGAGTTGAGGTCTAAAACCCAAATTTAGCATTTCATCAACTTCGTCAATGATAAGTTTTTTGAGCGATTTTGTCTTGATAAAGCCACTTGTGAGCAAATCAATCAATCGACCTGGAGTGGCTACCAAAATATCAACTCCATCTTTAAGTTCCAAAATTTGCGATTTTATATTGACTCCACCATATACGCCAACAGTCACGACATTCATGTATGTCGTCAATTTTTCAACAGCTTCTACAACCTGCACAACCAACTCGCGAGTTGGAACAATAATGAGAATTTGTGGCGTTTTATCTTTAGAAAACTGATACTGACGCAAACTTGGGAGTAAATAGGCAAAAGTTTTACCTGTACCCGTTTGTGCGATTCCGCATACATCTTTACCCGACATTACCACCGAAAAAACTTTTTGCTGAATGGTCGTTGGTGTAGTATAACCCAAATATTCAAGGGCGTTGAGAAGCGGTTTATTGAGATTTAATTCGTCGAAAGTCATATTTTTTGTCGATTGACCATATTTATGGTCGGTTGTTATCAGATTCAGATAACAAAAATTCCTTACTTATGCTAATAATAGTCCACAAAGGTAACGCTATTTTGGCACAAATAAGGAAAATTTGGTCAATTCCTACGAATATCGTAGGTTTTACTACATATTTATTGCGATTCAATGCTTCAAAATCACAATTCTAAGACTTGTTTTTCTTTCAAAAGCTCGCCTTTGAGTTTTGAGTATGTAACTTTGTGAGGAGTGGTTCTATCGTTGATTGCCATTACTGCCGCTACTGCTGCAGACTGTCCCAAAATCATAAAAACAGGTTCCATCCGAATCGAGCCATAAGCAATGTGCGAACTTGATAAACAAACGGGTACTAACAAATTTTTACACTCATTTTCTTTGGGTAAAATAGACTCATAAGCAATTGAATAAGGTTTGTCGGGATGCACGCCAATATCGCCTTCATTTTGCACATATCCATCGGCTTTTACATAACGTTGGGCATTATGAGCGTCTAAAGCATAAGAACCCATTCCGATTGGGTTCGGAACTATGGTTTTTCCCAAAGCATCAGCTTCTTTCATAACAAACTTTCCTTTCATTCGTCGGGCTTCACGAATGTAAAGTTGGTGTGGCCAATTTCCGTTATCAACAAATTCATCTTTTGGCAAACCCCATTGTTGCATTTTTACTTTTACATCATTCGGCACACGGCTGTCGTTTTGTAAAAAATACATCAATCCTTTTTGGTATAATTCGTGTTCCTTGATTATTTGTTGGCGTCGCTCGTAATTTGCTTCGGGGTAATCGTAGTTTTTGCCGATAAAGTCTGTGCTAAATGGCCCGTGATTATTGGTATCGGTTTTTCGGTTTGGAATGGCATCAAACTTATCAAAAGTTTCACGCCAACCGCTCGCAAAAACTCTTGCATAAAGTTCATAACGTGCGGGGTCGTAGCTATCGGGTTTGGTAAACGGAATTCGATTATCAGGATGATTGCTTAAACACATTCTGAAACAATACGCTTGAATTTTGTTATCTCCCGAACCGTATTCGCCCACTGGTTCGGCTGAAACTTCGGGCAGAAGTCCACTTTTTGGGTCATTTTCTTTGATAAATGGACTAACTTTTGCTTTAAAATGATGCCCGTGCTGAAAAACTTCGGTTTGAACGCCATTCCATTTTTCACCATAAACGCTGTTAGCTTCACGTCCAACGTGGTAGCTAACACCAGCCGCAGCCATCAAATCACCTTCATAGGTAGCATCAATAAACATTTTGCCTTCGTAAACTTGCCCACTCAAAGTTCGAAAAGAGCGAATACTTCCCGAAGTTTTTGCGATACCTTTTGGTGAGCGGTCGAGCCATTCGTTGCGATAAACAATGAGGTTGTTTTCTTTTACAAAATCTTCAAAAACTTGTTCGGCAGCGTGTGGTTCAAAAATCCACATAGTGCGGTTTGCTCCGTCGAGGGCAGGCGTTCCTTGTCCTTTATTGCCGTATTCTTCTCTTTTTTGCCATTTCCAAGAGTCAGAATTTTGATAATGTGTATAAAGGCGTTGGTAAAATTCACGAGAAAGCCCACCAATGACTTTTTTATTTCCTGTATCAGTAAATCCTAAACCACCCGACGAAAGTCCACCCAAATGTTTATCGGGCGAAACGATGATAACCGATTTGCCCATTTTTTTTACTTGCACGGCGGCTGTTATTGCTGCTGAAGTTCCGCCATAAATAATAACATCGGCTTTTCGGATTTTATTTTGAGCGAAAGTATTTTGAAATAAGAAAACGCAGAGAAATATGCTTTTATAAAAAGAATATTGCATGACTGTTTGAGTTTGATGGTTAAATAGAAGTTTAAATATTAAAGTTAGTGAAAAATTAGGGTTTGTTTTGTAAGTTTTCTTGAAAATAAGTATGAAGAACATTTATTTTAACAATATTCAAAATAGCATAAATGGCTTATTATTAGTTATTTATGTTCTGATTTACAAAATAAATATTCTCAATTAAATAGTTACCCTTACTTACAAAATAAAAATAGCTAGTAAGAAAATTTTCCTACTAGCTATTTTTATTGGGCAAGAAATAGGTTTTACTCCATTGCTTTCAAGGCTGTCAAAAGTAAATCAATTTGCTCCATCGTGTTGGATGGAAAATTTGAGATTCTGATTTGCGTATCTTTATTTGGGCCGTAACCACTACCAATAATCATATTTTTTACTTTCAAAGCATCAATAATTCCTTTTGAAGATTTCTTAGTATCGGCAACAATTACAGTTTTGGAGCGATGCTCTGGATTTTTCACAGCAATATTGAACAAGTTACTTGTTTCGAGGTATTTATAAATTTTCTTTGCTTTCTCCTCTGTTTCTTTTCTAATAACTTCGATACCCGTTTTGTTCATTTCTTCAGCAACTTTTCCGAGCAAATAAATTCCCAAAACATTTGGTGTAGCTGGTGTTTCGTATGTTTCATAATTCTTCCAAAGAGCTGGTAAATTATTATGAGCTCCAATCGTTATACCATCGTATTTAGCTAAACGTTTGGCTTTTTCGAGACATTTTTCGTTGGCAATCCAAACACCCAAACCTGCAGGTAAACCAAAGGCTTTTTGTACTGAAAAGAAGGCTGTATCAATTAAATCTAGGTCAAGTTCTGGAATCGGTGCTGATGAAACCATATCAACCGCCATCAAGCGTTTTTGGTTGCTTCGTTTGAGTTTATGAATGTCAGCTTCACGCATTTGCACGCCGGTACTTGTTTCGTTTTGCGTTACGCAGATAAGCTCGGCATATTCTGGTACTTCGATTTCTCCGTAGCTAAAACCTTCGCCAATAGGTTTTTCAAACTTGTGTGCGAATTTTTGTGCCGAAACGGCGTATTTGTGAAATTTATCCGAAAACGAACCATTTACTAAGTGAAAACTTTCATGTTCTACCAAATTCAATAGAATTCGCTCCCAAACCTCTGACGCCGAACCTGTGAAGAAAATACCTGATGAGGCAGGAATATTCATCAAAACACGAAGGTTTTCAACACAATGTTGATAAATCTTACGAAATTGTCCGCTTCGGTGAGAAATTGAACCAATTTGCTCATCAATAGCTTGACGCATGAATTCTTCAAACTTTGGATTCAATTCGGCTGGACCGGCAGTGAAATAGATATTTTTCATGATTGATTTTGTTACGGAGAATTCAAAAATAAAAAAAGTCGGTGAGATACTCATCTAACCGACTGTAAATGCTTTAAAAAGTATAAATCTTTCTTGTTGTAACACAATTCTTTGAATTATGAAGGTAAACAATTTGGAAAATTGTGCTACTCAGGAAAAAAAGTAAGATAACTCAACTGAGATTCATCAAACATATCGTTTGTAATCTCTTGTAGCTGAGGAGCTTCTATATTTTTTATTTCGGTAAAAATACCTTCCAATGATTCTACTTTTCCGACATCCAAAATACTTTTGGCCATCATCAACATAAAACTTTGATTGCTCTCTTCGGCCATCGCCAACTGCCCCATCAACTGCTCTTTAACAGTGTGCAATTGTAGTTTACCAAGCGGTTTTTCTTTCAAAAGCTGCATTTCTTTCAAAATCAACGCATTGGCTTTATCTAAATTCGATTTATCGGTTGCGAAATAAATTCCTAGAAAACCAGTATCAGTAAATGGTGAATAAGTGGCATCAATGCCATAAACGAGACCGTATTTTTCACGCAAAGTCATGTTTAGGCGTGAATTCATACCTGGGCCGCCAAAAAGATTAACCAACATGAAAAACGGCAAACGTCGCTCATCAAGCATGGCATACGACGGGCGACCAATTGCACAATGTGCTTGCGTAATTTTCTTCGGAATCGTGATTCGTTGTGGTTCGTAGGCACTCGGTGGTGTGCGTTGTAAATTCGATTTTTTTGAAGGAACATCTTTTAGATATTTCTCCGCAATTTTTATAGCTTTATTGAAAGTAATATTGCCTACAATCGACATTACTATTTTCTCGGTGTCCATGTTTTCGGCAATAAAATCTTGCAACTCCTTGCGACTGAAGCCTTTAACACTTTCTTGTGTACCCAAAATATTAGCTCCGAGTTGATGATTGGCAAATACGATTTCGTCGAAATCATCTTGCAGAGCATCTTCTGGCGAATCTTGGTACATCGACATTTCTTCCAAAATTACTCCACGCTCTTTCTCGATTTGGTTTTCGGGAAAAACGGAGTCGAAGGTAATATCGGCCAATAGTTCCACTGATTTCTCAAAGTGAGCATCAAGCACCGATGCGTAAAAACATATTTTTTCTTTGGTCGTATAGGCGTTTAATTCTCCACCAACCGACTCTAATCTATTAATAATGTGGTAAGATTTCCGCTTTTTTGTACCTTTGAAGGCCATATGTTCCCAGAAGTGTGCAAGACCAAGCTGATTTGGTTTTTCGTCACGGCTACCCATGTCGAGCATGAGTCCGCAATGAACAACCTGTGTGTAAGGTACTTGTCGGTGTGCAATTCGGATGCCGTTGGGCAAAGTATGTATTTGGTATTCGGTCATAAATGTCAACAATAGGCATTAAGCCTGATACGATTGGCAATATAGATATGATATTCAACTTAAAACGTACAGCTTAAAGCATACAGCTAAATAAGTAATCTAATAATAATTGACAAATTTAAGCAAAAGATAGTTCAATGCGTATAGGATTTGATGCAAAAAGGGCTTTTAATAATCATACTGGTTTGGGTAATTATAGTAGGTTCGTAATTGAAGCACTCAGCCTCCCCCGCCTCGAGTGGGGGAGTTTAGAATATTTACTTTATACTCCTAAAGTCAAGAATTTAGCATGGTTAAACTCTTTTGACCATAATTTTGTAATAAAAACTCCCCCACTGAAAGTAGGGGGGCTGTGGCGTAGCTGGCTCATTAATAACGATTTGAAGAAGGATAATGTTGATATTTTTCATGGTTTAAGTAATGAAATTCCTTTTAGAATCAATAAATCGGGTGTAAAATCTGTCGTAACGATTCATGATTTGATTTTTATGCGTTATCCTGAATTATATCCTGCCATCGACCGATTTTTTTACCAACAAAAATTTCGATATGCCTGCGAAAACGCAGATGCCGTGGTGGCTGTGAGTCAGCAGACCAAAGATGATATTATAGAGTTTTATAAAATTCCGTCCGAACGTATTCGAGTGATTTATCAAGATTGTCAATCATCATTTCATCAAAAAGTTGATAATCAGTCGATTTTGATAATTAAAAGTAAATATTCTCTTAATAAACCCTACATTATTTGTGTTTCATCTTTCAACGAAAGGAAAAATCAGAAACGTTTGGTAGAAGCCTTTCAGCAACTCGGTTTGAAGGATTATGAATTGGTTTTGGTAGGCGGAAAGTCAAAATACGCTGATGAAATAACCCAAAACTTTCCGAAAAATACAAAGATTTTATACGGAGTTCCTTCTGCTGATTTACCTGCTTTGTATCAAGGTGCCTCGCTTTGTGTTTATCCTTCATTTTTTGAAGGTTTTGGTATTCCGATTGTAGAGGCATTACATTCGGGTATTCCTGTGGTTGCTGCAACTGGCTCGTGTTTAGAAGAAGCTGGTGGAGAAGGGGCTTTGTACGCTAATCCGCTAGATGTCAATGATTTAGCTGATAAAATGCGACAGGTTTTGACAAATGATTCTCTACGAAATGATTTGGTTTTGAAAGGAAAAGAACACATTAAGCAGTTTTCATCAGAAATCATTGCTGAGCAATTGATAAAACTTTATCAAGAATTGTAGGATAGGTTTATCAATCACTGCCGTACGATTTTTAACTTTTCGGTGGCGACAAGTAGTTTTTCTATTCTCGCTCGGTTGACAGGTTGAAAACCTGTCCTACAAAATATTTATTTTTTCAATGCAATATGTAAGCCTAGACCTATCAAAACTATTCCCGATATTTTATTCTGAATCTTCCAAAATTGCTGAAAACTGCTCAGTTTAGCAATGACTTTGCTGAAAAGTAGTACGATTAAGACATTTACTAGTGTTCCAGAAAAATTAAACCAAAGTCCTAGAAATAAGATTTGAGAGCTAATATTTTCACTACTATTATTGATGAACTGTGGTAAAAATGCTAAAAAGAATAGTGACACCTTTGGGTTCAAAACATTGGTAATTATGCCTTGTCGGAGAATTTTGAGATTGGTGTTTTTATCGTTCTTATTTTGGTTAAAAATCATCGTTGAAGGTTTTTCCATCAAACTCTTGATACCGATAAAAATCAAATACGCCGCTCCAGCATAACGAATGGTGTTGAATAAAATCTCAGATTGTTGAATAATAACAGAAAGCCCGACCACCGAAGCAAAAATATGTACAAAACAACCTAAACCGATGCCCAATGCAGCATAAATACCCACTTTTGTACCATAACTCAAGCTTCGAGAAATGACAAAAATCATGTCATTTCCCGGCGTGATATTGAGCATCAGTGCCACTAAGGCAAAGAGAAGGAAGTTTGGTAAATCGGGCATAAAATTTATTTTTTTAGTCGAAACTATTTTTAAATATTTGCCACTCTGAAAGGCATTACTTCTACAAATTTCCAAACACCATCTTTAATGTATGGTTCGTTATCGTACCACTCTTGCATTTTTTCATCATTTTCAAACTGTAAAATCATTACTGAGCCAATCATTTTTTCGTTATCGTCGAGCATTGCTCCTCCAACGATAAAATTATTATTGGCTTTTAGGGCTTTTGCTCCAGCCAAATGCTCTGGTCGAGCTGCCATACGGCGGTCGAGAGCTTCTTCATCACGCCCATCTTGGGCAACTACTACGTATTGTTTCATTGGTTTGAAGTGCTAAAGCACAATTAAGAAATTAAGAGTTAGGAATGTAAAAGGAGGCGTTAGAGCGACATTGACTATAAATAATTAGTCAATAGCAAGCTATTTTTAATAATACAAAGAAAACGCTTTTGCTGATGAATAAAAAAAAGCATTGCCAAAATTTTGGCAATGCTTTCCGAATATTTAAACGTGTTACTAACCTTTTTCTATTATTCTATGAAAAATTGAAAAATTCTAAAATTAAAATAAGCATTTGAATAGATTTAACTGACCTAATTTTTACTAATTGTTGACAATTTGTCATTAATCAATTGAGTAATTCGTCATTTCTTTTATTGCTTACTTCTTGCCTTTTCCGCCTCTTGATCTTTCTTTTTCTACTGTTACGCCATTAGTGGTTTCAGTATATTTCAAATCACAAGTGCCATTACCATAATCAACTACTTTTTTTGTGCCATCTGCTGCTACAATTTCTTCTGTTCCACTCACAGGGAATCCTTTTGAGTTCGAGCAAGAATTTTTTGTCACAAGTGCTTTAGTGATATTGCTTGAAAATTTAGTGCCATCACTTGAGCTACCAGTTGTCGAGCCAGTCACCGATGATTCGTCGTCGTTGCTGTTAGCAGTTCCTTTGTTATCTACTTTTCTTGAACGTGTGCTTGTATAAGTGATAGTTTTACCCGATTTTGAGTTTAAAACAGTCATTTTTTCTAGTTTTTCGCTGGCGGTGGCTTTGCCGATTACTACTGTGGTTGCGATAGTGTGCGAACCGTTTATTGTAATCGTATCACGCTTTAAATTATTGTAAGTAACTGTCCTTACTAAACTTCCTGAAAAAGTAGAATCTGGTTTTACAGGCATTGTAATGGTCATTTTTCCACCTACTGGAGTTGTGCCACAAACACCACCTGCTACTGCTGAATAATCATATACAATTGTGATAACATTATTAGCTACTGTCTTAGTTACCGTTGCACAATTTCCATCTTTTCCTTTCCATGGTTTATTCCATCCCATGCCCAACATCGGAAAAATACCATTTCCTTTATCAAGAGCTTCGCCAGTTTCTCTGAAATTTCTGCCTCCAAATGGCATAAAAGTTACCTCATCGGCCAATTCATACGCTGCTTCTGATTGTTCGTTGGCGGTTTGGCTGTCAATTACTGCATTGGCTAATTGGTCACTTGATGTAACAGTGTCAGTAGTTTTGTCGCACGCAATCATTGATGCCCCTAAGGCAATACACAAAGTTGTAATTTTGAAAAAATTGGTCTTCATTTTGAATTTGTAAGTTTAAGAGTAATACATAAAAATTTATTGTGTACACATCTTTTCATAAAAATTTGGATAGACTTAAAACTGTTTATAATTCTTGATTCTGTGATAAAGACGTAGGCTTTGATTGGATTGGTTGCACAGGGTTTAAAAGAATTTTTAAATAATTTAAATTTGTGGTGAGTTTTGTTAAAAGTCTTTAATAGTTAAAATAAGTCTTTAAATAAAATAACATTTGTTTTTGAAATACTATAAGTGGTTGAAAATCAGGTAGATATGTCAATAAAAATCGTTTGTAAAACGTAATTGATAAATCGTAATTTACTCAATCCTTTCTGTTTCGAGTTTTTGACAGTAGTTTTGTTGAAAAATGCTTCTAAAAGGTCATATAAAGCCTGAATATTTTAGAAAAACTTCAATGTGCTTTTGCGATTTATGATTTTTTATGAAAAAACAATCTGATAGTATTTTCTCGCTTCAATTTTGGTTACTTTGTTTGAGTTCGTTGGTGTTCTTTTGTAGTTTCAATATGCTCATACCTGAGCTGCCCGATTATCTAACAAGTTTAGGTGGGGAAGAATATAAAGGCTTGATTATTAGCTTGTTTACACTCACAGCAGCCTTGTCTCGCCCGTTTAGTGGCCGCCTTACTGACCGCATCGGACGAGTGCCCGTCATGGCTTTTGGTTCGTTGGTTTGCTTTGTTTGTGGTTTTTTCTACCCCATCGTTACAACGGTTTATCCTTTTTTATTTTTGCGTTTGGTGCATGGTTTTTCTACGGGTTTTAAGCCAACCGGAACAGCTGCCTACATTGCAGACATTGTGCCTGTGCATCGAAGAGGAGAAGCAATGGGTATGCACGGACTCATGGGTAGCCTCGGAATGGCTTTTGGTCCTGCACTTGGCAGTTGGATTGCCGCTACGTTTTCGCTGAATGTTTTGTTTCATGTTTCGTCGATGTTTGCACTTATTTCGATTGTGATTTTGTATAATATGAAAGAAACTTTGCCGAAAGAAAAGCAAGAAAAATTCACGCTTAACTCGCTGAAAATCAATCGAAATGATATGTTTGACAGCATGGTTTTGCCAGCGGCAATTGTAGTTTTTTTGACTTCATTCAGCTACGGTGCAATCGTAACGCTTGCCCCCGATTTGACCAAAACCGTTGGAATAAAAAACAAAGGTATTTTCTTTCTGATATACACACTTTCGTCATTGTTTATAAGGGTTGTTGCGGGGAAATTCTCTGACCGAAACGGTCGAATTTCAGTGCTTCGATGGGCCTGTATGGTTTTGATTGGCGGAATGATGCTACCAGTTTTTGCCAGTAATATTTACACTTTTGTGGGTTCGGCTATTCTTTTTGGTTTAGCCTTAGGGGTTATTTCGCCCATTACTCAAGCTTGGACGGTCGATTTATGCGAAGAAGAAAATCGTGGTCGAGCATTGGCTACGATGTATATTTCGCTCGAAGCAGGTATTGGCTTAGGTGCTTTTTTCTCAGCTTGGATTTACGGAAATGATGCCAGCCGTTTCCCGATTGCATTTGCTGCAATGGGTAGTTTTTCGATAATTGCTTTGATTTATCTTTATTCACCAAAGATTCGAGCGATGAAAGCTAAAGTATTGTAGGACAGCTTTGTAACCTGTCAATTTATACTGTATTATTGAATAATTTCTTTTGATAGGTTGAAAAATTATCAATTTATGCCATATTATTGAATAATTTCTTTTGACAGGTTGAAAAATTATCAATTTATGCCATATTATTGAATAATTTCTTTTGACAGGTTGAAAACCTGTCCTACATTTTTAAAACCACTGTTGGTCAATCTTTCCAATATATTTATTATTGAGTTTTCCTGCTAAATAATCTTGAATAGATTTTGTGAGATTTGGATAAAGATTTACTGTGTCTAAATCACTTATATTCAGCCATTTAATGCCCAAAGCCGAAGTTTCATTGGGGTTCAGCGTTGGAATTCCTGCCTTGATTTTTCCTTCAAAAAGCAGATGTAAGGTGTGCTTTTTACGGTCTTCAAAATAAACTTCTCCGACCAAAATCATTACTCCGACTGTAACCTCAATTCCCAACTCTTCTTGCATTTCACGAGACAAAGCTTCACTTAGGTATTCGCCGAGTTCTAAATTTCCACCTGGTAAATTATATACTTCTTGCCCGCCGTAGTTATACTGCATGGTAAGCACTTGCTGATTTTCGATGATTAAAACTGCTGGACGTACATTAATTGGCATAAAAAAATTCTTTAAAATGATAAAATAGCTGCTTGGTTGATTGTAACACATTAAATTATTTGGCTTTACAGTCAGTGATTTAGCTCTTATTGAGGTTTTTAGTGATTTTATTAGGCAAAATACGCATTAATTTTAAAAAAAGGAACATTCACGCCTCATGTCTTTGGTTTAATAAAGATGGCTTATCTGTTGTACGGATATTGATGCTTTTAAACCGAATTTGATACTTTTTTATAAAAAATATTCTTACCCACGACTTACAATAGCTTTATACTCAGAAGCTTACCGAACTTAAAAATATAAAAATTGATAGCCAAAAGTGATAGGTATTCTAAAAATTTGAATATTACACAAGATTGTTTTGAGTTTCGCGGTAGATGCACTAATTTTACATCCGCAAAAATGCAAAATTCTAAGCGAAAATGAGAGAAATACAATTTAGAGAAGCCCTACGTGAAGCCTTATCAGAAGAAATGCGTCGTGATGAAAACGTTTTCTTGATGGGTGAAGAAGTAGCCGAATATAACGGTGCTTATAAAGTAAGTCAAGGAATGTTGGATGAATTTGGAGCAAAACGAGTTATCGACACACCAATCGCCGAATTAGGTTTCGGAGGAATTGGAGTTGGTGCTGCAGTCAATGGTTTGCGTCCAATTATCGAATTCATGACTTTTAATTTTTCTTTGGTAGCCATTGACCAAATCATCAACTCGGCAGCTAAGTTTATGTCAATGTCGGCTGGTCAGTATTCTTGTCCGATTGTATTTCGTGGGCCAACCGGAAATGCTGGTCAGTTAGGAGCTCAACACTCACAAAACTTTGAAAATTGGTTTGCCAATACTCCAGGTTTAAAAGTCGTTGTGCCTCATAGCCCTTACGAGGCTAAAGGTTTATTGAAAGCTTCAATTCGTGATAATGACCCTACAATCTTCATGGAATCGGAGCAAATGTATGGCGATAAAGGTGAAGTGCCAGAAGGTGAATATATTATTCCATTGGGTAAAGCCAATGTAATGAAAGAAGGCTCAAGCGTAACAATAGTTTCGTTTGGAAAAATGATTCCAAGAGTTGTTCTTCCAGCAATTGCTGAATTAGAAAAAGATGGAATCAGCGTTGAGTTAATTGACTTACGCACCGTTCGTCCGATTGATTACGCAACTGTTATCAATTCGGTGAAGAAAACAAACCGTTGTGTAGTAGTTGAAGAAGCGTGGCCTTTGGCAGCGATTTCATCAGAAATTACTTATCACTTACAACGTTATGCATTTGATTATTTAGATGCTCCAGTGATTCGTGTAAACAACATGGATATTCCGCTTCACTATGCTCCGACGCTCATCGAAGCTACACTACCAAATGTAAAACGTACGGTAGATGCAGTCAAGCAAGTGATGTATAAAAAATAAAAGTATAGATTCAAAAAAAGCATTGTTCGTTTTCGAGCAATGCTTTTTTTGTTCGATTTTATATTTTTTGTGTAAAAGATATTTTTCTAAGCAATCTATTCATAAACAAAACCTAACATAAAATGAATTATACAGCATCACCGCAGCGATACCAAGATATGGAATATCGTCGTTGTGGTAAAAGCGGACTAAAACTTCCAGCACTTTCATTGGGGCTTTGGCATAATTTCGGTGGCATTGATAATTTTGAAAATGCTCGAACAATTTTAAAATTGGCTTTCGATAGCGGCGTTACGCACATCGACTTAGCCAATAATTATGGGCCACCAGCGGGTTCGGCCGAAGAAACTTTCGGGCAGGTTTTTAAGAAAGATTTTAAACCTTACCGAGACGAAATGGTGATTACCACCAAAGCTGGTTTTTATATGTGGGAAGGCCCTTACGGAGAATGGGGTTCAAAAAAATACTTGGTTTCGAGCTTAGACCAAAGCCTGAAACGAATGGGTTTAGATTACGTAGATATTTTTTATCATCACCGTCCAGACCCTGAAACACCTTTGGAAGAAACAATGTCGGCACTTGACTTGATTGTTCGTCAAGGAAAAGCCTTGTATGCTGGAATTTCCAATTACAGTGCAACCGATACCGAAAAAGCCACTCAGATTCTGAAAGAATTAGGCACGCCTTGTATCATTCACCAAGCAAAATATTCGATGTTCGACCGTTGGGTAGAAGGTGGTTTGCTCGATGTTTTGGAAGCAAACGGAGCAGGTTGCGTAGCGTTTTCGCCATTAGCACAGGGTTTATTATCAAACAAATATATCAAAGGAATTCCAGCCGATTCGAGAGCAGCTTCGGGGCGTGGTAATGGTGCGATTGAAGAAGGCAGAATTACGGAAGAAAATGTTAATAAAGTAATCAAACTCAATAAATTGGCTGAAAAACGCGGACAAAATTTGGCACAAATGGCTTTGTCTTGGATTTTGAAAGACCCACGTATTACTTCAGTTATTTTGGGTGTGAGCAAGCCTCAGCAATTGACAGATTCGTTGGAATGTTTAAAAAATACTTCTTTCGATGACACAGAATTACAAGAAATTAATAGTATTTTGGCTTAAAGAATAGTATTTCTAAATTTAAAATTAACAAATATATGCAAAAAAATATTTTATTTTCATTGGCATTTAGTACGCTTACTTATGTTTCGTGTGCTCAAAGTGCAAGCACTTCGGTAGAAACCAAAACTCCGAATTCTACTTATCCATCGGCATTTGCTGGACAAACGCGTGTAGGAGCTGTAAAAACTCAAACACCTTATGCAGCTAAAGTTTTAACCGATGGATTAAAATCTCCGTGGGCTGTAAAAAGTTTGCCCGATGGCAGATTGATTATCACCGAAAAAAGCGGCGTGATGAGAATCGCAAAGGTAAGTGGCGAATTAAGCAAGCCAATCACGGGTGCTCCTGCGGTGAACTCTGATGGTCAAGGCGGATTATTAGGTATTACTATTGACCCGAATTTCCAAAAAAATCGTATGATTTATTGGACTTTTTCTGAAAATGTAACAGGTGGCACGCATACATCGGTAGCCAAAGGAAAACTTTCGGCAGATGAAACCAAGATTGAAGGTGCAACCGTAATTTATCAAGCAACGCCTGCCCACAAAGGTAATTTGCATTATGGTGGAAGAATTATCTTTGATAAAAGCGGAAATCTGTTCGTCAGTACGGGTGAGCGTTCGGACAAAGTTACTCGCCCACAAGCACAGGAACTAAATTCAAGTTTGGGTAAAATTGTTCATATCACAACTGACGGAAAACCCGTTGCAGGAAATCCATTCATAGGAAAAGAAGGTGCAAAACCAGAATTGTATTCTTATGGACATAGAAACGTGCAAGGTTTAACTTTCCATCCAGTAACTGGTGAATTGTTTTCGAATGAATTTGGCCCAAGAGGTGGCGACGAAATTAATCACGTACAAGCAGGTAAAAATTATGGTTGGCCAACAATTACCTACGGTATTGAGTATAGCGGCAAACAAATTGGTGAGCCAGTTATTCAACAAAAAGAAGGTATGGAACAACCAGTTTATTATTGGGATCCATCAGTTTCGCCAAGTGGAATGACTTTTTATAGCGGAAATATGTTTTCAGAATGGAAAAACAACCTTTTCGTAGGCTGTTTGAGCGGAATGCATATTGCTCGTTTGATTATCGAAAACAACCGAGTAGTTGGCGAAGAAAGATTATTAACCGAAGAATCTCAACGTTTTCGTGATGTAACACAAGGCAAAGATGGTGCTTTATACGCAGTTACTGACCAAGGTCGCCTTTATAGAATTGCTAAAAAATAAGAAATAGTCCATAATCGGTGGTTGATAATCTACAGATTGTGAATAAAAAAGTGTCTCGGTACCTGAGCTAAGTCGAAGGTCGAGACTCTTTTTTTTGCGATAATTCGTAGATATTAAGGTGAACCATGAGTAAATCGTAAACAATTGACTTTTAGTCGGTATTTCATAAGTTCAGAATACAACTGCGGAAAATAACTCATTCTTATATGCCTTTGAAACCCACAGTTGATATTGAACGGCAACTCCACTGTATTTAACACCTCCACTACATAAAAATTTATCCCAACCTATTGATTCATTCGTTATTACTAAGGCGATTGGAGAAAAATTAGTCATTCAAAAAAAGCTCAAAACTGTCAATTGCAGCTTTATCAATTGAAAAATTCCCTGATTTATCTTTTGATACGATTACACTATCAAAACCAAGTAAATTCAATCTTTCATAAGTCGCTAATTCGCCTTCATTTAGTTGGAAAATTTTACGTAATAGCCAATCTGATAAAGCATTATTTGGATTTGTCATTAATGCCTTTGAATTATCTTGGCATAGTTTCGCACTAAAAATTTGCCCTGTTGGAATTTGTAAAGGAAATTCTTCATCACGATTTGGAAAAAAATTAGGATATTTTTTATGAATTTCCATAGGCACTGGAATATAAACTTCACCCAAATCTCTTTTTCTACCACCCGCATTCCATTGATTTAGGCCACTCTTTTCAAAAACAAATTTTTGCTTTTCTTTAATTCCATATAGATGTAAAATGACATAATTAATTCCTTTTTGTAAAAAATCTGTAGCTGGAGCAAAATCTTTTTCTCACCAAACAAATCTAAAAGTAGTGAAAAAGGGTCTTCTACAATTTCAATTGGTAAGCGAAAAGCATTTTGAGGAATTGTGAATTTACGAAAAAGCGTACTTTTAGAAAAATTAAAAGAGTAAGCATTTTTACCATCTTCAAATTGCAAACTACTATCTTTCATTTTTACCGAATTGACATTTTCAATATCAATAACTTGGTAATCTGTTTCAAATAATAATAGTTCTTTTTCTCTTCTTGCTACAACATGATAAATTGAATTTTCAATGTCATACAAACGCATAGCCAATTCTATCCTTTCATTCCTAAACTCGGCTAATTTTATAGCTAACTCCTTGCCAGTTAAGTCTTTAAGTTCTCTTGATTAAGTATTAAATTCTGCAATTTTCTCAACTTTATTATTTGTGGGAGCCACAAAAGTTTTTAAACCTATACCATTCTTATTGAAATTAGCATCAAAAGCAGTATCTGAACGAGATAAATTTCCTGCATCAAAACATCTACAAAAAATATTTTCTGCTGCCCGATAATATAAATAAGGCACATCACTATCGCTAAATAATTTTGATAATTGCGGAAGGAGAATTAATGTACTATAAAATCAGCAATAATGTCTGAAATGTCAGCTTGATCTTCATTCATTACAATTTTGCCAGTTAAAAAATTAATAAAATTTCGAATATCTCTTTGCTTTTCAAGAGGATGGAGGAATTTCAAGAAGGGATTTTTTGTAGAAAACTCTCCAATAAAAAAAAATATGTCTGTTTTAAAAGTATCAGCATAATTATCTGATTTTTCATTAAGATTTTCAATTAAAAAACTTATTTTTTCTTCAAAAGTCAGCATATTTCATTAATCAAATGATATTCAACAATAGGATTAGGAACTCTTTCTTCTTTTTTGAATTTTAAGTTTTGTGTCGGATTTTCAATAGTTAAAAAAGTAGGTAAATCATTCATATTTAAAACCAAAGTAATTATATAATCATTTTTATATTCTAATGCTTTATTGTATTCATTTTCAGTCATTCTAAATTTGCCTTTTTTTGCTCGAATTCCCTTAATTTCAGCTAAATATGAGCTTTCATCAACATTTATTTGAAAATCATAACCATCTCCAAATAATCTTGCATCTTCTAAAATTCCATTTTTAAAGACTCCAATTGAATTATAATTATTCATGAAATAAAGTTCAGCTTCTAAACCTGTTTCTTGGAGCTTTTTAAATCTTGATTTTACAATGGGTTTGACATCAACAAAAATATCCTTAATTTTATAATTCTCTTTCAAAAACATTTTTACAACATTTGAATATCCTTTTACATCTTCATTTCCAAATAGACTATCAATTAAATGTTTTCTATGAATATAAGTATCTCCTTTTTGCCACCAGCCTTTTCTTTCATTATTTGGAAAAAATGGGTCAAATAAATCCATACGATTTTTGACAGTGCCAACCGTTCGTGCAATATTATTTTCAACACAATAAGTATAAAAATCTGATTTGGAAGAAAAACCAAATTCTTTGATAAAATCATCATTGAACTTTGAAAGTCCATAACCTATCAAATTTAATATTTCATAATTCTGATGTTTTAATCCTTGATTCCCCATAAATTAAGATGCTATTTTCTTTAGGTAGTGTGTCAGGCGTTCGTTTAAACTATGTTATGGAACTCAATTACTAGTAAGGCAAAATTATAATTCATCAATTTCACCAATGGAAAGCCCAGTTGCTTCTTTAATTTGAGAAGAAGTTAGGCTCATTTGTTTTAGTTTTTGGGCAATCTCTATTTTTTCTTTTTTTCTACCATCATCTTCTGCAGTTTTCACTACTTCCTTGACCTCAATATAAGTCAATAAACTTTCTTGATATTGTTCATATTGTTGTGGAGTCATCTTGGCTAATTCGGCTACTTCAAAGGCTTTTTCAAAAATTGGTTCATCTAATATCTTTGGTATTTCATCAAAACTTTCTAATTTCTTTAAAAGGTATATCCACTTATCAAAGTGGGTCTCTAACTCATCCTCTCCTTTATTAAATAATGGCATCTGAATAAACTTGAAATTCAACTTATCATAAAATACTTCTCCATCTTGGTCTTTCAAATTTACTGAACGTAAAAACTTCTGACGTTCTTCATTTTCATCATATTGAAAATCTAATATCGCTATCATATAAACAGGTGTCAATCGAAAATCCCAATCGCCTTTCTTGGCTTGTTCCCTAATCGGAATGGTTGCATAAAACAACGAACGGTCTTTGAAAAAGTTGACCTTCGCTTTCTGCATTTCTACTATAAATTTCTCCCCACTTTGAGCTTCACAATGAATATCAAAAATTGCTTTCCGTTCATGTATCATTTCGCCTAGAATCTCAGGGTTACGGAATTTCAATATTGCGATTTGATGATGTGCCGGCAATAATTGATTCAAAAAATCAATTAATAAGTCTTTATTTGCTTCTTCGCCAAAAAGTTTTTTGAAGCCAAAGTCCGTATAGGGATTGATATATCGCGACATAAAATCTGTATTTTTAATGCAATTTACATCTTTTTCTTAATTCATGTCTTGTGTTAAAATAGGTTTAGACAAAAAATATGCAAATAAATGTCTGTCTCGACCTAAAAAAACTTTTCATCTCCCAAATCTCAGACCAACGGTCGTAATATTCTGGGTGGCTGAGCTTCGTTCTAAATTATTCAAGAAAACATTTTTTATATCAGCTTCCACAAAAAGATTCACCACACCATAGCCCATATTCAGAATGATTCCGTAGCGATATGGATTCTCTGGGTTTTTGATGCTCACTTTTGTTTCTTGCCGATTGAGGGCTTTTATTTCGGCGTAGTTTCTGCTGCCTCTGAGCAACATTCCAATATAAGCACCAATGCCAAAATTGAATGTTTTTTGATTGTTTTGTCCGTAGAAATTGATGGTTGGAATTATCTTAAAATCAGCATAAAACAGCGATTGGTTGTTAGTATAAGGCGTTATTTCCTTAGGTAAAGTGGTGGTGTTTAGGCGGTCAACTGTGTAATAATTATCGCCATTGCGGGCTGGTTTGAAAACCGCCACGGTATCATATTTTGTATTATCAAGGCTATTGAGGCGTAGCAAATAAGCATTGCGTTTGGTGCTGATACTCCGTAAATGATACCAACTTACATTAAAACCGTAGCGTAGTACAATTTCTTTATGGCCAGTACGAATAAAACTTTCTTGACGCATCAAAGCCACGCTCAAACTCGGTGAAGTAAGGAAGTTTTGACGGAAAATTTGCTCCGACATCTTAAATGGATTGTACGTAACGGTGTTGCCCGATAGATAATTAGCGGAGTTTAGTCCCACCGAAAGATTAATGTAGGTATTACGTTTGAGGCGTTGCCACGAAGTCATGCCTTCCAGTTGTCGTTGAGTAGTCATTTCTTTGGTGTAGCTATTTCCTTCATAGTCTTGTCGGAAACTTCGGCGAACGTTTGATGGCATTTCGTCCAAATCTTGGTTCATCTGCACCACAATTCTATTCAAATCGTATTTTTCGAGAGCTTTAAGGTCTTCTTTGGTTTGTCCCCAAAGCACAATTCGTTTGCGTTTACCAATATTTACCACTATTGAGTCAATATCGGTCGTTTCTTTAGCAAAAGCGAGCGTTGCAAAGCACAGAAATATAATTATAAACAGTTTATTCATTTAGAAGTGGGAGAGTTTTTATTTTAAACAACTTTCCAGTTAAAATCAGTATTCTGTGAAATTTCCCCTCCTTTTGAAGGAGGGGTGACCGACGCTCGGTGGCAAAAATTCTGACAAAGTCGAATTTTGACGGGGACGCCCAGTCGGGGTGGTTTGTTCCAAATCTGTATATTTTTCAGCATTTATCGGCCTTTTCAACCACCCCCGCCGACTGCCGTCAGGCGACCCCTCCTTGAAAAAAGGAGGGGAAATTAGTTTATTATTTTGAAAAGTTATCTATTACGGAAGAAGTTCGTCTATTATCTATTTGTCGAGTCAACGGATATTGTTTCATTCTTGAAACTTTCCTTTACAAACGCCCAAACTTTATTGGGTTTGTTATTGATAGAAGGCAATTCTTCGGCTGGTTCAGATCCTTTTTTGCCAATTTTTCTGCCTAAACGAGCAACTAAACCATTCTTTTTCTCTTTTCGTGGAGCCTCATTATTCTCTTCTTCGTCGTCAGGGATTTCCAAAATCGCTACACGCTCACGGCGTTGTGGAGTAACTCGTTTTTCAACAAATCCTTGATATGGCACAAATCTATAATTATCATTCGCAGGAGTTTGTTGATTATTCAAAACTTCGCTTTCATTTGTTGAAACATTGTTTTGTGTTTCATTAACCGCTACGACGGGCTCGACTATCATCAAATTTTCTTTGATGGGGATTTTTTCAAGTTGTTGCGTTGTTTGTTCTTTGCTTGTCTCCATAACTTTCACCACCTTATTTTTGTGGTTGTCGTTATTGGCCATTAGTTGTGTAGATTTGGTAGTTGGATGTAAGGTTGGTTCTATCGAAATCGTAGAATTTGGGCTATTAATTGGTTGATTACTAGTTGCTATATCTGTTTTTTGATTATAAAAATACATGCCTAAGCCGCCCAGCAAAATTACGCTTGCTGCCGCAGCCTGCCACCAAACTAAAGGCTTTTTACGCTTCGTTTGCTTTTGTTCAATCCGTAGCCAAATCTCATTTTTGTTCCAGTCGGATTCAAAATTAGTTTGGTCAACTTTTTCTTGAATTTTCTTATAAAACTCCTCTGTTTGCATGACTATTATTCATTAATAGAATTTTCTTCTGTAATAATTTTCGAGCGTGGTTTAGCTGCGATTTTGATGTGCCCTCGTTGATGTGTAGCTGTTCGGCAATTTCTTTGTGCGAATATCCCTCAATAGCAAAAAGGTTAAAAACCGTGCGATAACCGTCGGGTAGCTCGGCGATGAGTTTGTAAATTTCATCGCTCGAAATCGAATCCAAGATATTATTATCAACTGGTATCTCGATGGCTTCGCTTTCGGGCATCAGATTAAAATTTGCCTGTTTGCGGAGTAGCATCAACGACTCGTTAATCACAATTCTTTTCATCCAAGCTTCAAACGACCGCAAATTATCAAACCTGAAATTGACTGCTCCTTCAAAAATTTTGAGGAACGAATCAACCACCAAATCTTCGGCCGTCATGCGGTCACGTACATAACGATAAGCCACCCTATACAAAAAGCTTCCGTAATGCTCAAAAACATTCTTTTGGGCAATGGGGTTTTTGCTACGTAAGCTTTCGATAATCGAGGTTGCAATCAAGTGGTTTGGTAATAGACGTTTATTATGATGTAAATGCAGAAAATGCCTTTAAAGTTGTATGAAGGTAAAAATATTTTTTCGTTCTTAACTATTTGGCTGTAAGTATTTTCAAAGTTTTTAGGAGTGAAAAACGGTTGTTTTACGGTTTACAGTAAATTTATTATAAAAAACTACTAAAATAATTGAAGACTTTTTGTTTTTTCGATTGAAATCTCTAATTTTGCAGTCCGTTTTAGAATAGTAATAGGAATTTCAATAAATAAAGTAATGAAAAAAGATATTCATCCAAATTATAGACCAGTTGTATTCTGGGATTTGTCAACAGGTTTCAAATTTATGACAAAATCATGTGCCAATACCAAAGAAAGTATCGTTTGGGAAGATGGTAACACATATCCAGTTTACAAAGTGGAGGTTAGCTCTGACTCGCACCCATTTTATACTGGTAAAAACGTATTGCTTGATACAGCAGGTCGTGTTGATAAATTTAACAGACGTTACGGCAAGAAATAATTTTCTTCGGTATCAGATAAAAAGCCTTTCAAAGTTTATTTTTGAAAGGCTTTTTTGTTTTATAATTTTCTAAATTGTGTTATTTCTTCTTCAAAAACGGATGCAGCACGACTGATAGTAAAATCAAAGCACCGCCGATATAAAAACCAGAAGTCATTTTTTCGCTTTCGCCAAAGATAAAATAGGCCATAATGATGCCATAAATAGGCTCCATATTGATAGAAAGATTGAGCGTAAATGCTGAGATTTTTTTGAGTAAGTGCATCATTTCAATATACGGATAAACCGTACAAACCAAACCCAAAATTCCAACCCAAAGCCAATCGTAGTGGGTTGGTGTAAGTTGAAAATGCTCATTGGGCAAGGCAAGAATAATAATCGGAATGTAAATCCACATGGCTCCAAATGCTCCGACCATTTCGTAGAAAGTAACGATTTGAGCATCGTGTTTTTGGGCAAATTGTGCATTTATTACCGAAAAAATGGTTGCCAATAAAGCACCAACCAAACCAATCAGAATACCTATAATATATTTCCCTTCAAAAGTAAAGACAAAATACATTCCCAAAACCACCAAAATTCCTAGAAATACCTCAACCCAACTGATTTTGGTTTTTCGTACAATTGGCTCAAAGATACTCGTAAAAAATGAAGTCGTAGAAAAAGTAACCAAACTAACCGCAACTGTAGAAGCACGAGCCGAACCAAAAAAACATATCCAATGAAATGACATGATTGCTCCAACGCCCAATAAGGGCATTGCCTGTTTCAACGAAACTTTCAGACTTTTTTTCTGAAATTGAGCTACAATCCACATACCAGATGCAGCTAGCAATGTGCGGTAAAAAACTACTCCCAGCGAAGATACCTCAGTCAGCCGACCCAAAATGGCCGTAAAACCAAGTATAATGACAATGAAATGTAGTTTTAGATAATCTTTCGGTAGAGGTTTTGAATCCATGAAGTGTTTTTTTACAATAAGAATTAAATAATCTTGAAACCAAACGTGCCACATTGTTGAAATGTAGCACGTTTTGATGAATTTTACTCAATTATTCCTTTTATGGTGTCGATTATACCATTAATTCGACTTCCTCTAATTTTTTTTTTCGACGTTCCTCACGTCTTAATAAGATTCTTTGCTTAAATCTCATCCAGCGTTCATAAAGTGGTAATTCTTCCAAGAAATTCCAAGTTTCATCTTTTTTGCCTGCTTCTTCTTTCTTTTTAGCTTCAACTGGGTCGAAGAGCATTCCAGTACACAAACAATGCTTGCGGTTGGTGCGAGTAAGTACATCGTAGTTTACGCAACTTGAACAGCCTTTCCAGAACGCATCATCGGCAGGTAGCTCGCTGAAAGTTGTTGGTTCATAACCCAAATCAGAGTTGATTTTCATTACGGCCAAACTTGTAGTTAAACCAATGATTTTTGCATCGGGGTATTTCTTTCGAGATAACTCAAATGCTTTTTGCTTGATTCGGGTAGCGATTCCACTTTTGCGGTATTCAGGATGCACGATTAGACCTGAATTTGCTACAAATTTGCCATGTTCCCATGTTTCAATGTAACAAAATCCCATCCAATCGCCTTCACGGGTAAGTGCGATGATGGCTTTGCCTTCACGCATTTTTTCTCTTAGATAATCAGGCGAACGTTTGGCAATACCTGTGCCACGTGCTTTGGCACTTTCTGCCATTTCATCACAAATAGTTTCGGCCAAATGGTAGTGGCTTTCATTGGCTACTTGCACAATATATAAATCTTCGGATGTGAGTGCTATGTTATTCATCGTCATTTATTGGGCTTTCCCTCAAACGGAGACGCTGTATCCTAAATGGTTTTAAATGAAAAAATAAGAAATAGGGAGAGATGACATTTTGCAAGAGAAGCAAAACTATTACTGTCTGATATTGATATGTCGAAATAGTCTAACTGGCATTATGGGAATCGGACAGCCGATGCGTCGAACCGCCTAAGCGGATGAAAGTGCATATTATTAAAAATAGGATACAAATATGTTAGGTTTCGGAATAATATCCAAAGAATCACCCTAATATTTTTATTTGCATCTGAATAACGAAGGGCTTTTATTTTTAGTTCGTTGATAAGAAATAAATTAGCAGTCAGCTATTAGCTATCGAAACTATATTATTTACTTAAAAAAAGCAGATAACCGATTGCCGACAGCCGAAGTTTAAATAACTTTGAACAAAAAATAAATTATTCTTTGAATACTCGACTCGCTAATTTTCTTTCGGTGGCTTTGCATCCTTTGTTGATGCCTACAATTTTATTTTTATTGCTTTTGTTTATTGCACCAACTCCATTGGGAGCCGAACCGCTCGAATTGCTTATGAAGTTGGCAGTAGCTGGTTTTGTGTTTATCTATACTTTTGCCATACCAGCCTATTTTGTATATTTAATGAAACGTTGGGGCTTGATTAGCAGCCTAAAACTCGAAAATCTGAAGGACCGTCGATTACCGTATTTTGTTACTGCTATTATTTATACGGTTTTAGGTTACTTTTTGTATTCCAAAAATTCAATGCTTTTTCCGTGTGGATTTATTTTGTGGAGCATTGCGGCCGTTATTTTATGTGTAGGAATTATCAGTCTTTGGTGGCAAATTTCGGCTCATGCGGCTGGAGTTGGTGGTATGATTGGAGCTTTAGCTGGAATTTTGGTGCAGTTAGGCGAGCAAAATCTATTTTTTCCTTTACTCTTCTTGGTTATTTTATCTGGGTACGTCATTTCAGCACGTTTGGCTCTCAATGCTCATACACCTGCACAAGTTGGTGCTGGGTTTTTACTCGGTTTGGGGCTAAGTTTAGCTTCCATTTTTGTTTTGTTTTAACGTTTTTTACAGAATATCATTTGTCATAGTTTAACAATTTAGAAAATTGTTTCACGTTTCATGCAACATTTTATTTTTAGTTGCGTCATTTGACTGTAACCATAAAACACGGCACTTTTCTGACGAACACTATTTTCATTGACAAGCACTTCGACTTGGTCGAGCGATGCAAGCGTGGCGAGAGTAAAGCACAGTATGAACTGTATAAGCATTACTCAAAAGCCATGTTTAGTATCTGTATGCGAATACTCAACCACGTAGGAGAGGCCGAAGATGTTTTGCAAGAATCGTTTATTGATGCTTTTGCCAAAATCAAAGATTTTCGCCAAGAATCTACGTTTGGGATATGGTTGAAACAAATAGTAGTTAACAAGGCCATGAATCAGATTAGGTCAAGAAAAGTACAGTTCGTGGATATTGACGAATTTGATGGCGACGAACAAGACATCGCTGATTTGCAGTCGAATCATTATAATGAAGAAGAAGTGAAATTTCAGGTTGAGCGAATCAAACTAGGGATGGGGCAATTACCCGAAGGTTTTAGAGTAGTGCTATCATTGTATTTGTTTGAAGGCTATGACCACATAGAAATCGGTAAAATTTTGGGTATCAACGAATCTACTTCTCGCACGCAATACATGCGAGCAAAGAAGAGGCTGTTGGAGATAATTACCCCCAGCTACTAAAGAGAAATAAAAGGTAACGGGGTTTGAATAAATGGAATTATGGATAAATTAAAAAGATTTGTACGAGATAATCGTGAAGCATTTGACGACTATGAGCCGTCGGCTGACTTATGGAAAAAAATAGAGGCAAAAAATATTCATACCAAATCTGGGGGTAAATTTGGGCGTTTGCAAAATTGGATTAGTAGTCGACCGAAATTTACGTTGGGAATGGTGGCTGGCTTTGTGGTATTTTTAATGGTGAGCTATTTGGCTTATAACTATGCCAAACCTGCTTCACAGAATCCTGAAATTATGGCTTTGAGTCCGACTTATGCGAAAGAACTGACACAGTTTGCGTCGTTAGTCGAAGCAAAACGTGAGGAATTAAAAACCATTGAGAAACAAGACCCCGAACTCTATCATCAGTTTGATACTGAACTGAGAGTTTTGAACCAAAATTATCAGAATCTTAAACAAGAATTACCCAAAAATCCGAACCAAGAAGAGTTGCTTAAGGCAATGATTCAAAACGTTAGTATGCAGATTGAGTTGTTAAATCAGCAGTTAGAAATTATTCAGAAAATTAAAGAAGCAAAAAATGAAAAGACAAACACAATGGTATAAGTCGGTTTCTCCTAATTCTCAATTGATTAGAAAATTAATGACGGTGTTTTTCTCGTTTATAACGGTTTTATCTTTGGCCAATAATGTAGGAGACTCAGTACAAGGCTTAAAACTAGACTGGATAGAACGCCGAAAAAGTATTACGTTTTCATATATACTTTTGGTTAGCGATAAAATTTCACTGGATAACCAATTTGGCGATATTAAAGTGGGCTTTTGGGACAAAAATGAGGTAAAAGTTGAAGTTTCGATATTGGCAAATGCCACTTCCGAAGAGCGAGCAGCCAATTTTATCAGTACGGTTGATGTGCAAGGTAAAAAAGTAGATGGAATGGTGAGTGTCAAAACCACGATTGACCGTGAAGGAGGAAATTATAATAATAACACATGGAATTGGAAAGTTGGAAGTAACGAAAAAAACTCCTTAAAGATTGATTACAAGGTTTTTATGCCAAAAGGTAATATGCTGAAAGTGAAAAATTCGTTTGGAAATACTTTTTTACCTTCTTTTGCTTCCTTATTAATAGTCAATCAGAGTTATGGGAAATTAGTGGCCGAAGATATTTCAAATCCACAGTCTGATATTAGTTTATCATTTAGTCAAGGCTCAACGATTCGCTCAATGACTGGTGGAAAATTGAAGTCTTCGTATTCAGGAATAAAAATGGAGCGTGCCGACGATTTGATTTTCAATAATAGCTTTGGCGATATTGATATTAAAGAAGTAGGAAAATTGAATGCAAAAATCTCGTATTCTAGTGGAATGATTGGTACAATCAACGAGTCATCAAATTTGAAACTCGAATTTTCGGGAGGTTTTAAATTAGGAGAATTGGGGCGAAATGTCAAAGAATTGAACTTAAACGCCAGTTATTCGCCCGTAAACTTAGTATTGAGTAATAATGTTTCGTATGATTTTGAAGTAAAAGCAAATTACGGAGATTTTAGTTATCCAAATGAGCGTGAGGTTTCGTTTACGACCAACTCAGAAACAGAATCTAAAAAAGAAAACCACCATTTTAATCCAGTAAAATATTATATTGGTAAAATAGGTAAAGGCTCGGCTGACTGCAAGATTGTAGTAAATGGAAACTTTAGCAGTGTGAAGTTTAAATAAGTCTTTTGTAAAAGAGTGTTTTAAGTAAAGGCAGTACAGATTTTGTTTGTACTGCTTTTTATATTTACAAACAAGTCGCTAGGAGACTTGTTTTACTTGATAGCAACCAAAGCAGGTGTTTCTGTAAGTGATTTTTTCAAAATATATTTAGCCATTACAGGAAAATGGTCGGAGAAATTAACACTTGAAATGGTTTTATATGATGCAACATGCCAATCGTGGCTTACAAATTGTTGGTCGATACGAGCAAAATAGGGCTGGCGATTCAACGTAAAACCCATTCCTTTACCAGCTTCTTCAAAGGCATTTTGAAAGCTTAACTTGAGTTTTCCATATGAATATCCAAAAGGCGTTTCGTTGAAATCACCACAAATAATTACAGGGTATTTACTTCCCGAAACATAAGATTCTACTTCACGCATTTGTTCGTCACGTTTTTCAAAACCTTCTTTTAAGCGACGGAAACTATCGGTCAGTTCTAAACCAAAGGTTTTTACATGTCCTTTTTTCAAGGCATCAAAGGCTAAATTAATGCGTACACCCATCGACCAAAGATGTACATTCACGACTCTTACAGTATCATTTTTATAAGCAATATCCGCACATAAATAGCCATTGATATTAGGTTGATTTTTTCTGTCCCAAATTTTACTGTATTGTTTCAAAATTGGATATTGCGAAAACATTGCCAAGCCAATAAAACCTTTTTGATCAAATTTGGTTAGTTTTATTGCACTATTTGCGTATTTTGACTCAATATCTTTGTTTGGTGAATATTCCTGAAAACAAGCAATATCTGCTTGAATTTTAGCCAAATTTTCATCACTATTATGTTTTTCGTCAAAGCATTCTCCATTGAAACTCAAAACTTTTAAGGCTGAAACATTCTCCAACTTCATTTCGCCATGACTAATTCCAATCGTACGTTTGATAAGAGGAAAAGTAAGAAGGATCCAAATAAAGCCCGTAGCTGCCACAATTTTTTGTTTTTTAATGAGTAAATAACACGTTGCAGAAAGTCCTGACAAGACCGCCAAAGGCAGACTCATCATGATAAACCCTGCACTCCAATGGTCGAAAATTGGGTAATAGCAAAACGCCATTGTGATAAATAAGTAGAGTAAAGCTGTATAGGAAAGTGGATATTGGCGGAAAACCTTAAAAATGAAACCAACTGTTTTAGATAATATTTCAATCCAAATCAGCACAACATCCAAAAGAAATGTTTTTACATCGTATAGTTTCATAATTTTAAATTGCTTAGGTAAGTAATTGAACAGCAGTAAATAAGCTGAGAAAAAACAATAAAGACGGAATGCGTTCCGAAGAACACAGTCCGTCTTTTTAAAATTAAATCGAAATATAGGTTAGTTATTTTACTTCAAATGCTCCTACACCAATTTTGAAGCCTTCTGAATAAAGTTCAACGCTGTATTTTCCTTTTGTGTAGTTTGTGCCTTTGCCAGATACCAAATCGACACGTTGGTCATTGTTTTCAAACGGTACACTTTTTTTGAAACTATAACCAATTTCTTTGCCATCTACTTGTACGATTCCACCGTTACCGTTTTCTACAACTGCACCGTTGGTATCTAGAACACGCACATAAATATCTTTGTTGTTTTGGGCCGCTACGGGGTTTGAAGGCATTATAAATGCTACTTTTAATTGGTCGATTCTTTTTGCTTTATATTCGCCACCATCGCGTTCTTTTCCTTTTGATGAAAGTGCCGTAACCTGCACATTGATCGCCTTCATTGCCGAAGCTAAAGTTACTTGACGTTTCAAGTCATTGTTTTTAGTAGTGAAATCATCTACTGTTTTTGTCAAAGTTGTAGATAATTCTTCTTTCTCTGTTTTAAGAGCTGTATTCTCTACAATCACTTGTTGTTTTTCAGTTTCGAGAGTTTGCGTTTTCGCAACCAACATACCGTTTTCTGCTTTCAGTTTACGAATGTCATCGTCTTTAGCAACTAAGAATGTTTCATAATCTTTGATTTTTAACTCGTATTTTTGAACTGAGAAGCTAAGGTCAGTTTTTAATTTTTTCTTATCATTTTCGAGTTGAGCTTTAACCGCTTCTAATTCAGAAACACTTCCGCCTAAGCTTTGAACCTCAAGAATTTTCTCATCCAATGATTTTGAGATAGAGTCAAGTTTGATTTGTGTTGATGAAAGTTGTTCTACTTTCGAGGTCAATGATTTTTGAAGTTCGATAGTTTCATTTCTTGCACCCATGAATAAATAGCCCAAAAGAGCTAATACACCGGCCATTACTCCGATGATTACTTTCAAAAGTCCGTTGTTATTATTTGATTGCGTTGTTTCCATTTTGCTTAATAGATTTAAGTTTATGGTTACAAAGCAACAAAGTCAAGGTTAAAGGCGAATTAAATCGACTTTAATTTTAGCTTAAAATTTGAAGTTGGAAATTTGCTTGCGAAATATCAAAGTAAAAACAGTTTCATCAATAGTAGAAATTACACTAATATCGCCATTGTGAAGTTTGACGATTTGAGAAACTATTGCCAGACCAACACCATGCCCTTTGGTAGCTTTGGCGGTGGCATTGCTTCTATAAAAAGGGCGAAAAATATATGGTAAATCAGCTTTGGGAATTATGGGGCCATTATTCATAAACGAAATCTTCATTTCTTTGACAGAAGCTGAAAAACTTACAAAAACACTGCTATTTTCTGAAAATTTACAGGCATTATCCATCAGATTCATCAAGGCTACTTTCAAAGAAGCTTCATTTCCTTCAATAATTAAGGCTTCTTCATCTTCAGGAAAATCGCTAAAATCAATATTTATTACATAATCTTCGTGCCATTTTTTTAGTTGGCTTTTGGCTTCCCACAAAAGTTCGTCCATGCGTAGGGGAAGGCGTTGAATTGCTTCGGCATTGACAACCGTATTAGCCAAATTTAACAAAGTATTAGTCAGTTGCGTAAGCGTTCGGGTGTCTTCTTGGAGTGATTTTAGGCTTTCTTCATAAACTTCGGGGGTGCGTTTTTGTAGCAGAGTAATATCAATTTGAGAATAAATTTTAGTTAGTGGATTCTTCAATTCGTGCGATACATTGGCGATAAACATTTTTTGCATCGTAAATGCTTCTTGAATACGGTCGAGGAGCTGATTGAAAGTGGCGACTAAACGCCCGATTTCGTCGGAGCGATTGGGGTGTTGCACACGTCTTTCGGTATTTGCAGGAAAAATTTCGTTTACCTGTGTTATAATTCCCGACATAGGGGCAAGGGCCTTATCGGCAAAAAACCATCCCGAAAGCCCCGAAAGTAATAAACCAACAAGTACCATTATAGTCAGAATTTTGCGGAGGTCTTCGAGGGCTTCTTTACCATTATTATCTATGGCACTCACAATCACCCAATAGCTGGCCTTGCCTTTTTTGAGTTGAATACCAAGTGTTTGATAAAAACCAGCATAATAATAGGTCGGCTTGCTTTGTTGTTGAATATTGGGAATCAACTCTTCATACAGGCCTGAATATGGTTCTTGACTTGCAAAAACGAGTTTTTTTAAATTTTCGTCATATACATAAATACTTTCGTCACTTAGCAATTCTTTATCGGCGGTATTTACGAGTTTTAGTACCGTAGTATCAGCCGTCTGGAGGTCGAAAAGTAGGGTAGTGGTCGTTACGGCACGATCCTGTAGGCGTTTGAAAAAACGCTTTTCGAGATAAAGTTTACTGAAAAAATACACACCCACCGAAAAAAACAGCAAAATTGCCGTTACTATAGCCATAAATTGGTAAGTAAGTCGGGAACGAATGTTTATCATGGAGAAAGTTCTTACGGGGTCGCCCGTTCGATTTATAGTGCAGAGTTTAAAGTATCGCCACTGCGATACTGAGTTTTTGTTTGCTGTTTCAGACCACTCAGAATTCAGCACTATTTTTTCATAACATAGCCCATACCAATTTGAGTATGTAAGAGTTTTATCTCAAAATCTTTATCAATTTTTTTACGGAGAAAATTTATATAAACTTCAATGACATTTGTGCCAGTATCAAAGGTAATATCCCAAATTTTTTCGGCCAACTCTACTTTAGAAATCACTCTTCCTTGATGCCGGATAAAGTATTCGAGCAATAAAAATTCTTTTGCCGTTAGTGTGATTTCTTTGCCACTACGAGTTACGGTTTTAGCATCTAAATCCATTTCGAGATCAGCTATTTTGAGTAGATTTGCGGTCTGAATCGAGCCAATATTTCGGCGAGTTAAAGCACGGATTCGTGCCATTAGTTCACGAAACTCGAAAGGTTTTGCCAAATAATCATCTGCACCAGCATCTAGGCCTATTATTTTGTCATCGGTTGTGCTTAAAGCTGTCAGTAATATAATTGGAGAAGCTATACCTTTGGCACGAAGCTGTCGACAAAGCTCCAAGCCGCTAATTCCAGGCAAAATAATATCAGAAATAATGAGTGTATAACTATTCCGGATGGCTAATTGGAGGCCAATCAGGCCATCGTAAGCTAAATCAACTTCCCATAGTTGTTCTTCAAGCCCTTGTTTGATGAGTTGAATGGTCTTTGCTTCATCTTCAATTACGAGTATTTTCATGTTATTTCCTTTCGCTGCTGGGTCAAAATTAGGAAAATTTAAAGATAAACGAATTGAAGATGTATATAATTGTTGAAATTGAGTAATGCTTAAAAGTCTTCAACTGCCGTCAAAGTTACTTTTTCAAGCAAGCCTGAATCTCTTGGTTGCCAGTTTAGGGTTGTAAAATAGCCATTTTTACCCAAATTTGGTCGTAACCTTGCTGATACGTTGATATTATAAAACTTTTGCCAAACTTCGCCTTGTTTTTCAATCGCAATTACTCGGTTTGCCATTGAATTTGAAACATTTATTACTAAAGTATTCTGTGTTTTTAGTAATGAAATTGGTACAAAAACTTTGTAAGTTGGTCCTATTAAAGTTCCTAAAAACTGACCATTGACCATAACGGTTGCACTTTCGGCAACTTTTCCTAGATCAAGCCAATATCCTGCTGATGAGGTATTTGGCTTTGCAAAATCAATAGAATAAGAAGCTGTTCCAGAAAAATTTTTGTAGGCATCTCCTTCCATTTTTGTCCACGAGCCGAGTGATTTTGTTTCTACAGTTTTTGGTAATTGTGGGCCACCTTCTAGGAAACTGATTTTCCATGTTCCTGTCAATTCTTGTGCTTCACCTTTTGGTTTATAATAGGCATAATTTACTCCCGAAACTGGTGTTTTGTAAGTTTCAATAATGCAAGATTCGCCTGCCGCCAATTGTAGATAAATTTCGCTGGTTTTTGCGTTGTACTTTGCCATGCCTAGCGTTTCGCTCATTGGGTTATACAAAGCGGCTGATTGAGCATTAACCGAAAGTTTTACCCAACCATCAAATGCTTTTGTTGTTTTGTTGTTTACGAAATAGTAATTACCTTTTGTATGCGTTTTCCTCACAAATTGCAAGCCGTTATCAATCATTGTTTCTCGGTGAATTTTAGCAAAAACCATCATTTCGTCTAAGTTTTCTCCTACTAAAAACGAACCTTGACCGATTTTTGCTTGACTGAAACCTGCGGTGTTTTTTACAAAATTTAATTCAGCCAATAAAGATTTAAACTTACTTCTTCGTGCGTCTAAATTACCCAAACCCGGCACATCAGTAGGAAGTTTTTTATGGAAAATAATATTTGCACCTTGTTTTGCTAAAGCAACCAATTTCTCAAAAGTTTCGAGAGGAACTTGCTCACTTTCAGCCAATAAGATGGTTTTGTAGCTTATTCCGCCCGTTAGGACTGCTTGGTTTTTAGTGCTTAAATTTCCGATTTGTTTGTCAGAAATAAAATCAAAACCATAGCCTCGGTCGAGGAGTTTTTGACCTAATTCTTTAAAATCTGTGCCGTTAAATTCGGGCGTTACGCCATCGAAATGCTCCAATAAACCTTTAGGAGAAGGTTCGGTTAGTCGGTCGGTAATGGGAAAGTAGAACAGCACATCATTATTGCCTTTGCTATCCTGCAAGAAAGTTTGGCAACGAGCCACGTAATTATTCAATTTACCAAAATCTTTCCAAAAAGGATTATGAGGTGTGAAATGTACTGCAGCATAAAACAACCAACCAGGAAAAGCCGCTTCTTTGGGCGAATAATTTGTGCCGTGATAAAAAATATGATTTACACCACCGACCATGAAAAGGTCTAAAGCACGTTTTATATCAGATAAATTTGAAAGGAAGTGTTCGTTTTCCCAAGTAGCCGATTCTGAAGAAGTGAGTTTTTTACCCGTAACATTAGCTGCCGACGATGCAAATTTTATTCTTAATAAATCTGTCCCTTCTATTTCTGGAATGTCAACAACGCTGTATAAATCCAAAGTATTGGCTGGCGAACCGTGTGCTTGGTTTCTTACGATTTTGCCTCTTGCATGAGCCCAATTTGTCCATTCAGAAGTATATTTTTCAAGAATCAAATCACCGATTGTTGTCCTGTAATCAAACAAAACTCTGTGATTCAGGTCGGTATTTTCTTTGCTAAAAAGATTCGGCAAATGATTGCGAAGGTCGTAGCCTCGACGAGTTTTAAACTCATCGAAAAGAGCTTCTGTCCAATCAGCTTGTCCACGAGCATCATCAACTTCATAAGAATCATTGAAAAAAGCTCGCATACTTGAAACGTCGGTTTTTGCAAAAGCCTTATCGAACGCTGAAAGATAATTTTTAATAGCTTTTGCCGAAAAATGGTCAATTACATCACCTTCGCCACCTGGGCCAGCACGCTCAACCATTTTGCCATGAAATCCTTGAAAAATTGCATAAAGTGTCCAATTTCCTGCGGGAGCTTGCCAGTTTAACTTTCCTTCTTTGTTTACTTTTTCAGTTAGATTTAACACTTCTTTCCTATCTGAATAAGCCATTAAAGTTTGTATTGGCAGTACTTGCTCGAAACGTACTTGATCGATGGCCAATTCTTGCAAATTGTCATTTTTTGATATGGGATATTTTAAATCTTTAAGCTCGGTTTTCTTCGGTAAAACATACCTTAAAATCGGTTGCTGCACAAAAGTGATGTTCTCATTCAGCGTTTCGCCTTCTTTTAGTTGATATGTTTTATGAAAAACTGCTTTACAAGCATCTTCCGGAGTAATCCAACGACCACCAAAAGGCCAACCCGAAGCATTAGCCAAGTCGATGCCCATGCCGAGGCGAGTGCCTTCTTTGAGGGTGTGCTTAAACATATTGACCCATTTGGGCGAAAGAAAATCTATAAACTGCGATTCGTAGCCTTTTACGCCATAAATTGGTGTGACTTCCAGACCTCCTAAACCTACTTTTTTATAGGCTTCCATATTGTAGGTCAGGTCTATTGGATTCACGGCACTGCCTTCCCACCACCATCTCGACCACGGCTTTGATTGCTGCGTGATGGGCTTCCATTTTGGTTGAGCAGCAGCAATTGTGCTTGCGAGAAGTATGATTGTAAATGTTTTATTTAACATATTCTTTTGTTTTTACCGAGTGTCAGTCGCTAAGTAGGCACATATTTTAATATTAATACAGAGATTTTTTGTGTAAATCCGTGTTGTCTGTAGTCTCTAAGTCTCAATTTGTGGTTTTCTCCCCACGAAACAGCATATTTGTAGAAGCTATTGTGTTCGTTTTAGTCGTAAAGAAAGCATATCAGAAATAGTGATGATATAAGTTCGACATCGCACATCAAGTTTTTTTGATTGATAGAGATTTGGAAATATTGATAGTAAATATACAAATAATTATATGACAAAATAAACAAATCTACTATTCGATACTCTCCTGTGGTCACACGGATTTGGTATGAGTATAGTCAATAGATACTTGATACTTGTCGAAAGTTTCGATTTATTAAAATTTTTTAAAATAAAATCGCTCAAAATATTTAAAAAAGCCTTTTTTTGCACTAATTTCATCTTGTCAAAAATATTCACCCTGTAATATTGCTCTTTGTGATATTACTTAAAATCTATCATCAATTCATTATGCAATCATCACGTAGAAAATTTATCAAAGGCGTAGGGGCAGCATCGGTTTTGTTGGCTACCGATACCTTTGCCAAACCTTTCAATATTATTAAAGATTTAAAGAAAATTAGCCCTAACGATAAGCTTCGTTTTGCAACAATTGGCTTTGGAATTCAAGGGCATGGCGATACGCGTGCAGCTCTCCGAAATCCCGATGTTGAGTTTGTCGCAGCGGCCGATTTATACGATGGTCGATTACTTCACGCCAAAGAAGCTTTCAATAAAGATCTTTTTACAACTCGTGATTACCGAGAAATCTTAGACCGCAAAGATATTGATGCAGTAATTGTGGCAACTCCCGACCATTGGCATGACCATGTCAGTATTGCAGCAATGAAAGCAGGCAAAAATGTGTATTGTCAAAAACCAATGGTGCAGCACCTCGACGAAGGTCATGCGTTGATTGAGACTTGGAGAAAAACTGGCAAAACTGTGCAAGTTGGAAGTCAGCCAAGTAGCGGTGCCGCTTATGCCGAAGCTCGCAGATTGATGAGTACAGGAGCTATCGGAGATTTGAATTTTATAGAAGCTACTTATGATCGATACAATGCTTTGGGTGCGTGGACTTACTCGATTCCGCCCGATGCCTCAGCGAAAACGATTGATTGGGATACTTTCTTGGGCGATGCTCCGAAACGTCCATTTGATGCAACTCGTTTCTTCCGTTGGAGAAATTACCGTGATTATGGAACGGGCGTAGCAGGCGATTTATTTGTACATTTGATTACAGGTATGCACTACGCAACGGGTGCAATCGGACCAGAAAGAATCTTTGCTTCGGGCGAATTGAGCTATTGGAAAGATGGCCGTGATGTGCCTGATGTAATGGTGACGGTGCTTGACTATCCGGATACTGAAAAACATACGAAGTTTCAAGCGGTGTTGCGAGTAAACTTTGCTAATGCAGGAGCAATTAAAAACGTTACTCGTATTGTAGGAACTGAAGGCGAAATTCTGTGGAATGCACAAGGCTTGACGCTAACGAAACGTAAATTACCAAAAGCTCCAGGTTACGGTGCAGGTGAAAGCTACGCTACTTTCTCGAACGATATGCAAGCCGAATATAAAAAAGAATACGATGCTAAATATGCAGAGTCTGACCGTGTAGCTCCACCAGTGGAAGAAATAAAATACGAAACTCCAAAAGAAGACGACCCGCATGCACAACATTTCAAAAATTTCTTTGATAATGTGCGTAAAGGAAGTCAAGAAACTGCCCAAGACCCTGTTTTCGGTTTCCGTGCAGCAGCACCAGCTTTGGCTTGTAATTTGAGCTATTTCGACAAAAAAATCATCAATTGGGATCCGGTTGCGATGAAGGTTAAGAAGAAATAAATTTATATATATTGGGGGTATTGGTTTTTGGGAAACTGCGGGGCCGCCCGTGCGGTTATTGGGAAATTTGTTATTAATTTATCAATATTCAGCTCCCAGTTTTCCAGTAACCGATAACCAATTTTCCAAACCATTACCATAATGCTTAAAAAAACATCTATACTACTTCTTTTGCTCGCCATTTCTCTAAAAGGTTTTTCATGGGGTTCAACTGGGCATCGAGTAGTTGGGCAAATTGCCAATTCTTATCTTTCATGTAAAGCTAAGCGAAATATTCGTAAAATTTTGGGTTCAGAATCAATTGCTATTTCGAGTAATTGGGCGGATTTTATAAAGTCTGATACTTCGTATAAATATCTCGATTCGTGGCACTATATCAATGTCAAAACAGGTCTAAACAATGCAGAATTTACAAAATATTTGCAGGAAGATACCAAAACTGACGCTTACACCAAACTCAATTTTTTGATTGGTGAATTAAAAAACAAGAAAACCAGTCTCGAACAAAAACGTTTTTATCTACGTCTGCTTATTCACATTGCGGGCGATATTCACCAACCCATGCACGTAGGCCGTTTTGAAGATTTAGGCGGAAACAGAATCAAAGCTTTTTGGTTTGCCGATGCCACAAATCTACACGCTCTTTGGGATACTAAATTGATTGAGTTTCAAAACTTGAGTTATACTGAATATTCGGCGAATATCAACCACGTCAGTAAGCAACAACGAAGTGTATGGCAAAAACAGCCTATGACCGAATGGTTTTTTGAGTCGTATCAGTTGGCTGACAAATTATATGCAGGAATCAAAACCCAAGAGCCACGATTAAGCTATCGCTACGATTTTGAAAACGTAGAAATGCTTAATCAACAGCTTTTGAAAGGCGGTGTAAGATTGGCTGGTTTACTGAACGAGGTTTTTAAATAAGAATATCTAATTTGATAGAGAAAAGGCTCTTACTTTTAATAGTAGGAGCTTTTTTGTTTTAATTGGAAATCAAGAAAAAATTATAATTTATGGAGTCCTAAAGTGTAACTAACCAGTTTCAGAAATAGTATAAAAAATAGTGTAAAAAGGCAAAAAAT